>QNYO01000087.1 GCA_003978765.1 Hydrogenimonas sp.
TGACTTCCATCATTACTTTTAAACCTTCTAAAGCCTGTTGCGGTGTAGGTTTAGGCTTAACTGGAAGTTTTGTTTTTTTAAAAAGATTCGATAATTTCATATTTCAATCCTTCTTATTTGTCTTACAAAGTTTTCATTATTATTTCCATCTTTGTCCAATAATGGTATATCTAATGCCATTTTTAAATTTTTACCAATGATTAAAAGTTTATCAATATCTTCAGAGCCACATATACATTTTCTATATTCTTCTTCATCTTCTTTAGTTAAAGCAGTATTTAAGATTTTAACGATTAGGTTATCAAACCTATTGGCTAACTCATTTATGATATTGCCTAATTCATCAATCCTTTTATGCAGGATTCTAAAACCTTCTATAGAGTATTCAATTTTTTCAATTGCTTTTTCTACTTCACTTTCATATTCATATGCTTTTGTTAAATTCTCTTCTGCTTGTGAGTCCATTATTAGACCAGTTATCGCAATCGCAGGTCCTGCTACAAGACCACCTAAAACTGCCATACCACCAGCCATTCCAAAACCACCTGCTGCAAGAGAACCACCACCAAGCCAAGCAAGTGTTGCATTAGTTGCAGCTGCGCCACTTAAAGTGCTAATAGCTGTTCCTGTTGAAGCAGAGGCTAATACCCCAACACTTCCATAAGCACCAAAAGCTGTAAGTACTCCAGCTTGTAATCCTTTTTCTAGTCCAGATATTATTTCAATAGAGTTCGAGACAGAAACTTTTAACTTCTTAACTTCTTCTTCTGTAAATATTATATTTTCATGATCTAATATTGAATTTACACTATTTTTACAATGCTTTAAAAGACTTACTAGGTTTTTTATTTGAGTTGTAAAAATCAATAATTTAAATTTTGCAAAATCATCTAAATATCTGTTTAATAATTTTCTCTCATTTTCAAGTCTTTCTTTAGCTTTTTTAAATGCAAGATTTGCATCGTAAACTATCTCATTTGCTCTTTCATTTTTTTCTTTTGCATCTAAACCTTTTTTAATACCAACTCCAGCTGCTACTACTGCTGCACCTACTAAAAATGGTAAAGGCATTATTTATCCTTTTTTATAAATTTTTTAGCTTTGTTATCTTTTCTTAACTTTAAACCTGTAGCAAGCCTAGTAACAATACCTAAATCTTTTATAACTAAAGATAATGCCATTTTTTACTCCTTACTATTTTCTTTTAAAATTTTACAAGCCTCATAATTAAGCTTAAAAAATTCATGTTTAGAGTAGTAATTTTTATAAATTTTCTTATACATCACATCTACTCTACAGATATCTGGTCTATTTTCATAAATTTTGCATAATTTAGTCTCAAAATCTAAATATTTACAGATACCATCCCCACGATCAAAGTCTTTAAGCTCATCAATATGTCCAATATTTTTACAACATTCACCACAACCATCACATTCAAACACTTAAAAATAGTTCTCCTTGTTTGTAAAGTGCCAACATTGCTTTTGTCCACTCTTCATAAAGCATTGTTTTTTTTCTTGTGATAGTAAATTTTTTACATATATTTTCAATAATCTCTTCTTCTTTCTCATCTACTTTATTATCCGCATAAATTAGTGCCATTATCTCTATGAGAACAATTTTTTTTGCTTCATCAGTTTCAAAACTTTCAAGAGTTCTATCTAAATTAAACTCATTCTCTTTAAATCCTTCGTCTTCTATACCCATTTCATAAGCATAAGTCTGCATAACTACCTTTTCTTCATCTCCAAAATTTCCATCTACTCTTGCTACATAATGAGCCAATTGCAAAAATGCTTTCTTTTCATTTTTATTTAATTTTAAGAGAAACATAATCAACCTCTTTTATGAAATTATACTTTACTATAACCAAACCAATCATAGTTAACTTATAATAATTTTCACACTTTTATGCTTAAAATTAGTTTAATTAAACACATATTATGAAAAACAACTATAATAATGCAAAAATAAATGAAACTTTTAAACAAATTGGAAGTATTGCAAAGAAGTATAGAAAATAAAAAAATCTATCTTAATTAGCACTTTCTATAAAAATGGAATAATAGCTAAGAGCTTTCTAATCACACTAAAACGTATCAATATTACACTATTATGATAATTATGGTGCAGTGAGATACTGCACCCTACAGACTATCTACCAATAAAAACAACATAAAATTAGTTTATAAAATTGATTCATCGGCAAGAATCCATTCAACCACCTCCATCACTTTGGCGACACTATCAAGATCAACACGCTCACGGTCTGAATGGGGATCTAAAATTGTTGGTCCCATCGATACAATCTGCAATTGAGGAAACTTATCGGCAAATAGGGCACACTCTAAGCCTGCATGAATGGCGGCATATGAGGCATCTGGTACAATCTGTTGATAGTGTTCAAGCACCTTTTGACTCAACTGATTCACAACAGGTTTCCATGCAGGATATTTCCCTTCTGTACGACAAGTAAAGCCCAATGCCTCCCAATGCGCAATTGTCTGTTCTACAAGAGTTTGAAGATCTTCATTCGCCATTGCTCGGGCAGAGAAGGCGATCTTTAACTGCTCATCAGTCATCACCTGAGCCAAATTGATACTGCTTTGAGGCAGATCAAGTTCCCTATTCCATGAACGAACCCCATGGGCAAAGCCAAAAATTGCACGAACAAAGGTGCGTCCTTCCTTCATCACCCGATTATTTGATGGTTGTTCGATTGGCTCAATATGGACATTCGGTTTTTCGATACATGGTGTGACACCCTCAGGAACCCACACGACAGCTTCAGCTCGACGTGGAATTGCATTAATCCTTTCTCCCCCGTTGATAGAAGCCACCTCCATCGCACCATTTTTGACAATCACACCAGCAAGCTCAATCAAAGCATTGGGAATATTGTCGGCAATATTGACACCCGAATGACCACCTGGTGCCTCTGCCCAGATACGAAACCACTCCCCTCTCTCTTCTACTTCTCTCCAATCTATCGTTCGATCGACAAAGATATCCTCACCACCTGCACACCCGATATAGACCTTTCCAAGCTCTTCACTATCGAGATTAATCATTAAAGGCGTTTTAATCGAAAGCTCCAAACGATCTGCACCAATCAACCCAATCTCTTCATCATTGGTAAAAAGAAAATCGGCTTTTGCCCCTTTTTCCATCAGATAGAGCATCATCGCAACACCCATACCGTTATCAGCACCCAATGAACTCTCTTTGGCAGACATCCACCCATCATTTATAACAATCTCAATCTCTGGTGCCTTACCGATACAGACCATATCGTAATGGGCTTGAAAGGTGATCAAACTATCCTTGGCATACGCCATAATATTCCCAGCTTGATCATACTGCACATGATACCCACACCGTTGGGCAAAGGCTTCGATATAGTTTTTCAATGCCTCTGTCTGACCACTACAGTGTGGAATCTTTGTTAACTCTTTAAAAATCTTAATCATCTCATCCATTCTCTTCTCCATCGATAAAATTTTACGCCATTTGAAAAGCTCTATTCATCACTCATGGGCTTCTATCGCCTCTATGACAGGTGTAAGCTCTTTCCCAAAAGCAAAACAGGTACGCATATCACATGCAATAAACTGCTTCATAGGCTCGGCTTTTTTCAAGACAAAAGGATAGCGTATCTTATCAATCTTTTCACGATTGGCTTGGAGAGCTTGACGATTTGATTTAATCCCGACAACTCCCCGCTTCAATCGTAAAAAGGCACGTAACGCTTCAGGATAGGCATCGGGATCTTTTTTAATCCATCGTGCATGAGCATCGAGTGTCTCTTTAGCAACCGCTTCATAGGTTAACAAGCTCTCTAAAAGGGCAAGATCAATGAGATTATTAACCATCACAGAGAGTGGTGAGGTGTAGTAGTTATCTTGCAAATCGGCATAACTCTCAAACCCATCACTCCCCAACAACCAACGCCCCTTTCGATAAAAACGCTTCAGAGCCATCTGCATCCAACGGTTCGCATCCTTTAAGTAATGCTCTTCAAGTGTCACTTGATACGCCGTCAATGCTGTATCAATCAAAAAGGCGTAATCTTCGAGCAATCCATCCTGTTCGGGTTGATGGTTAAAGAGCACTTGATGGTAGAGGGTTCCATCTCTCTTTTCCATCAGATGTTTCAACGCACGATAACTCTCTTCTGCCTCAGTTAAGTAGCGTTGATCGAGTATAGAGGCTTGAAAAAGGGCTTTGATCATCATGCCATTCCACGCCGTGATAATCTTCTTATCGATAAAGGGATAGTGGCGACTCTTTCGCATCGCACTCAACACCTTTTTAGCCTTTTCAAACCCTTTGGGAGGAGTCTCACCCATACACCTTGGATGAGCAAACTCGGTATCGAAATTACCATCTTCAGAAATATCAAGAAACGCTAAAATCTCTTTGGCAGAGGTCTCATCGATCTTGGCATCGATCAAAGCTTGGAGTGTCTCATCATAACGGTAGATAAAGTAACCCCCCTCTTGGTGGTCACTATCGGCATCACTTGCACTAAAATAGAGTCCTTCGGGGGTTCTAAATCGATGGTCTATTTCTGCAATTGTCTCCCTTACCACCCTCTGATACTCTCCCTTACCTGTCATCTTCCAAGCTTGCAGATAGATTGGAATCAACTCGGCATTGGTATAGAGCATCTTCTCAAAGTGAGGTATATGCCAACGACGGTCAACACAGTAGCGGAAAAATGCCCCATCAATCTGATCATATAGACCACTTAAAGCCATAGCATCAAGTGTCTCTAAAACCATCTTTTTTGCTATGGGATGACCATTCAGCCTGTAAATATCCAATAAGAGTCTCAACCGTGAACTCTCTGGAAACTTTGGACGATCTCCAAACCCCTTATAGACTTCATCATAGTAAGAGTGCATCGCTGTGACTGCTTGGTTGGCTATTGTAAGGTTAAGCTCAAGAGATTGGGTAGGCAGACTCTCCATCTTTTGCATTAAAGCTTGAATCGCTTGGGCACGTTGCTCAATCTTCTCTCGATGGTTACGATAGAGCTCTCCCATCATTGGAAGAAGTGTCTCAAGCCCCTTGACACCATACGAGTCGGTTGGTGGAATGTACGTCCCAGCAAAGAAGGGTTGAAGATCTTCAGTCAATAGAATTGTCAGAGGCCACCCACCACTTCGACGATGCAAGAGTGTATAGACTTTTTGATAATATTTATCGAGATGTGGCATCTCCTCTCTATCGACTTTAATCGGTACAAACCACCGATTAATGAGTTCAGCAATCTTTGAGTCTTCAAACGACTCATGTGCCATCACATGGCACCAGTGGCATGTACTGTAACCAATCGATAAGAAGATAGGCTTATGCTCACGTTTCGCCTTCTCAAATGCCTCCTCACCCCACGGATACCAATCGACTGGATTGTGGGCATGCTGTTGCAAGTAGGGGGATGGCTCATCGATCAATTGGTTAGTATAGGTTGCCTCTTTGGCAAAAAGGAGTGAAGAGAGGAGTAAGATTAGGATAAAATAGTGCATCAAGCGTTCCATTTTTTATTTTATGATAGCATAAAGGATCATCGATGTGCCTCATTTTAACCATTCTCTTTATTGTCTTAGGGATTCAAGCAATCATCGATCATAACTGGAGCTTTGCCGCACTTTATGGTGCTATCACACTCTTCTTTATCTGGTTACTGGTCGATAATATCAAAGCTGTTTTGATACACAAAGGGCAGTGTTCCTCAAGTGGCTGTTCAATCTTTGACCTTTTGAAACGATCGAAAAAGAAGCCAAATGATAAGGATCTCAGTGATCAGTAAGAGCCAATGGAGTGCATAGACCTGCTTGGCATGATCTTCAATCTGCCACCCCCACACAAGCACTTTATAAAAGAGCCACGAAACCAACATTCCAGCAAGATAACCTATCTGTTTTGCCATATCGAGCCGTGAGAGTATCGCTTTTCGGTGCAAAAAGAGGGTTTCGGCACGCACTAAGTATGAACCAAAGATAAAGGTGACTTGATACCCGAGATAGACAAGTAGAGCTGTTGTCACACCATACGGATAGAGAAGATACCACACCACAAGCCCCAACATCACCCACTCAACCAGTAGAGAGATAAGATAAAAACTTCTAAGATTGAGAATCTTTTCATAAAAGTTGGCAACAACAAGCATCCCCACTGCCAAAAAGATACCACCCAGTGAGAAGATGGAAGGGTCAAGTACCGCATAGATGGTAAAGACCGTACCCACTGTTAAACCTGTAAAGAAGGCGTTGACCCCTTTGTATCGAATATAGTAACGTGGGTTAATCTTCAATACTCAATCCCCTGTCGTGCCATGACACCTTGATCAAAATAGTGCTTCACCTTTCGCATCTCTGTAACAAGATGACTGGTTGCCATCAACCTTTCAGAGGCATTTTGACCCGTCATAACAATCTCAAGCCCTTGCGGTTTTGCCTTTAAAAAGTCGATCACCTCCGACTCATCTAACAGTCCATAAGCAATCGCAACCGCCACCTCATCGAGTACCAAAAGATCTGGTTGCATACTCTCAACAGTATCAACCATCTTTTGCCAAAGACTACGACTCATTGCAATCTGCTTTTCACTGGGGCGTTTGATGATAAAACTATCATCCCACTCACGCAACACCACAATACGATCATCGCCCAACTGCCGAAGCATATCGATCTCACCACTTGGTACACTCTTCATAAACTGCACAAAGACAACACGCAAACCATTACCAAGTGCACGGAGTGTCTGCCCCACTGACGCTGTTGTCTTCCCTTTTCCCTCTCCTGTATAGAGTTGAATATACCCTTCACGTATCGACATAAACCATCCCTCTCTTACTGAACTTTATAGGTTACAAAACGGACAACCTGCCCATCTTCCATCTCAACATGAAACTCGATTGGATTACAGCAGACTTCACAATCCTCAATCCCTTCAAAGCGGTCGATACCTGTATCAAGAAGGATAGAGATACGCTCCCAACAATAGGGACAGGTAAAAAAGTATTCAATCATATCACGCGCTCCTAGATATTGTAATACATCGCTTCAGGGTGATAGACAACCATTGCCACAGTTGACTGTTCAGGATGAATCTGTAAAGTCTCACTAAGCTCAATACCAAACTCTTCTGGCTCTAAAAGCTTGAATATCGGTATATTCAACTCCAAATCGGGACAAGCAGGGTAGCCTGGTGAGTAGCGTGCCCCCTGATATTTACGCATCTCTACATCACGAAGGGTATGCCCCTCTTTATCGGCAATATTCAAGTCAAGCCGTATCTGTTTGTGGGCAATTTCTGCCAATGCTTCAGCCAACTCAACCCCCAAACCGTGTACCAGATAGTATTCATGGAACTTACCCTCATCATAGAGTTTACGTTCATATTCACTAATTTTACTTCCAGCACTCACCATTGTAAAGGCAACCACATCGTGACGGTCTCTGTGGAAGTAGTCGGCAAGACAGCGCCAAGGCTTTTTGGTCTGTCGTGGGAAGGTCATTGTTTCACGAACCCGACCCATCACCTCTTCAAGTGGTTGACGGTTGGCATCTTTATCACTACTCCACCCTTCACTCTCATCAAAGATAAAGAGTGTTGTATCGTCACCACGACAAGGGTAGTAGCCATAAATAACCGTCGGCTCAAAGAGCCCTTCATCTAAAAATTGTGCTTTGAGTCGTTCGTAAGTTGGAAGAACAACCTCTTCAAACTGCTTTTGATACGCCTCTTTGGTCATCCCTTTGGAGCGATACCCCCAACGTGATTTAAAGAGAATACGGTGGTTAATCCACTCAAAGGCAATCGCTGGGTCAAAGTCAGCTTTGGTCATGACACGGCGACCCCAAAATGGCGGTACTGGAACCTTCAGATCACGTGATGGCATTGGAATCTCTTCGAGTGGAGGAATCACAACCTCTTTCTTCTCCTTCACCACAACAACCTCTTCATCCTCTTTGCCATCACTACCAAGCCGTGTATCAAAATTCCCCTCTTCGATACGACTCATCGCAATGACACCATCAAAGGCATCACGGCAGTAGAAGATAGGTCCTTTATAGATGGGGCGACAATACTCATCGACAAACCCTTTTGTTAATGCCGCACCCCCCATGATGACAGGCATATCGATTCCCTGCTCTGCCATCAGCTCAAGATTCTCTTTCATCACCTGCGTGGACTTCACCAATAGACCACTAAAACCAATCGCATCGGCATTATGCTCTTTGGCCGCTTTTAAAAACTCTTCAAGCTCAACCTTAATCCCAAGGTTCACCACTTTAAAGCCATTATTGGTGAGGATAATATCAACCAAATTCTTACCCACATCATGTACATCCCCTTTGACGGTACCCAACACCAGTGTTGTATCACTCGTCTTCTCTTTTTTAGGCAAATAAGGGTTTAGATAATCCACTGCTGCTTTCATCGTTTCGGCACTCTGCAAAACAAATGGCAACTGCATTTGACCGTTTCCAAAGAGTTCACCCACCACCTTCATCGCTTCAATCAAAATCTCATTAACAATCT
The DNA here is from genome assembly GCA_003978765.1 of Hydrogenimonas sp. GTDB lineage: Bacteria > Campylobacterota > Campylobacteria > Campylobacterales > Hydrogenimonadaceae > Hydrogenimonas. The sequence goes on from QNYO01000087.1 coordinate 8,557, forward strand.
TTTCAGGTTTGATACGGTGGCGTACCTCTTCGACCAGTGGAATCATCCGATCTTTGTCACCATCAAGCAGGAGTTTATGAATCTTCTCCTCATCACTCATCTTCAGATAGGCTTCATCCTCAACCCCCTGATCGACCGCCTCTTTTTTGCTGAAGTGTTCGATGAACTTGAAGAGAGGATCCCCATCTTCGTGACGATTAAAGAGAAGATCTTCACACACTTTGCGATCCTCTTCGCTAATCCTATTCATCGGAATAATATGCTTCACATTGATGATAACCGATGTGAGTCCTGCTTCAAGACAGTGGTGCAAAAAGACTGAGTTTAGGTAGGGTCTGGCATCTTTATCGAGTCCAAAAGAGATATTGGAAAGCCCCAGTGTCGCCCCAACTTCAGGGTGTCTTCGTCGCAACTCTCGGATCGCTTCAATCGTCTGAATCGCTGCATCACGATACTCCTCATCACCCGATCCAACGGTAAAGGTCAAGACATCAAAGACCAAGTCTTCAGGCTTAATGCCATGCTTTTTGGTCGCCAGTTCATAGATACGCTCAGCCACTTCAAGCTTACGTTCGACTGTTTTTGCCATGCCCTGCTCATCAATCGTCAAACAGACCAGCGAGGCACCAAAACGTTTCGCCAATTGGCACACCGCATCAAACTTCTCAATCCCATCTTCAAGGTTCACAGAGTTAAGAATCGGTTTACCACCAATACACTTGAGTGCGGTTTCAAGCCCTTTAACTTGTGTAGAGTCGGGCATCAATGGTAGTGGAATCTTCTGGGCATAAAGACTAATCACCTCTTGCATATCTTTTGTCTCATCCCGACCGGCAAATCCGACAGAGACATCAAGCACATGGGCACCTGCGCGCACCTGTTGCTGTCCGACCGTTAGCGTCCCTTCATAATCTTCAGCCAGTAAGAGTTCACGGAAGGCTTTTGAACCCGTTGCATTGGAACGCTCTCCAATCAGTAGTGGGGCGGGATCTTGCATGAGTGGAACGGTATTAAAGAGTGATGCCAGTGAGGTTGGATGGGAACCGGTGGCTGGACGTGGCTTTATCCCCTCAACAGCATCGACTAAGGCTTTAATATGTTGTGGGGTTGTTCCACAACACCCCCCAAGGAATGTGACACCATCATACTTCGTAAACCCTTTTTGTAGGTCACTAAACTCTTCAGGTCCCATCGGATAGTAGGTATAACCCCCACGGTTTTGTGGCAAACCTGCATTGGCATGTACAGAGATCGGTTTATGCCAAAGCCCAGAGAGTGTCTTGATATGCTTTTCAACCTGTTCTGGACCTGTTCCACAGTTAAAGCCCAAAGAGAGAATATCGAAAGGCTCCATAATCGTTGCAATTGTTGCCGCATCTGTACCAATCAGCATCGAACCACTAAGCTCAATGGTGACCGATACCATAATTGGAATCTCAACCCCTTTGGCTTTAGAAGCATCTTCACACGCATGGAGTGCTGCTTTAATCTGGAGTGGGTCTTGGCATGTCTCAAGTAAAAAGATATCTACCCCACCATCAATCATCCCTTCAGCCATCTCAAGATAACCGGCATACATCTCATCATAAGTGATATGCTTAAGTGAAGGAAGTTTGGTACCTGGTCCAATCGATCCAAGACAGAAACGGGGCTTTTCGGGTGTGCTATAGGCCTCACACACCGACTTCACCAGTTCACACCCCTTTTTACTCAACTCATAGGCTCGGTGACTCAGTTGGTACTCATCAAGTACCCAACTCATTGAACCAAAAGTATTGGTCTTAATCAGATCAGCACCTGCCATCGCATAGCGTTCATGAATACGGCGGATAAGTTCTGGAGCGGTGGCATTGAGAAGCTCATTACACCCCTCATTACCTTCCCACGCCTCCTGAGGAATCTCCATCGACTGAATTTGGGTTCCCATCGCCCCATCAATGACAAGAACTCTCTCTTGCATCAACTGTCGAATTGTCTTGTTTTGTGCCACTAGGTTATTCCTTATGATTTATTCGAGATAAATTATTAAAATTTTACCCTTTGAATGCTATGATAACTATAATCTTTGATGACTAAGGCGATAAAGATGGGGCAAACAATTAAAAATCTTAAGACTGGTGCGACCATTACAAAACCCGATCCTGTTGATGAAGAGGTTCTCTTTAAAGGTGGAGTGATGATCACCGAAACCGATACGGCAGGGGTTATCACCTATGCAAACCGAAAATTTCGGGAGATGACAGGCTACTCAAAAGAGGAGCTGATTGGATCACCACACAATATTAATCGACATCCCGACATGCCCAAAGCCGCTTTTGCCCAATTGTGGGAGACTATCAAACGGGGTGAAATGTGGGAAGGATATGTCAAAAATATGCGTAAAGATGGCAAATACTACTGGGTGATTGTCTGGATTAAACCCAAACTTGATGATGAAGGGAATATTGTCGGCTATATTGCTGGACGTAAAGTACCTGATCGAGAGATGCTCAAAAAGGTCCAAGAGGAGTATCGTCAAATGAATGAACAGGAGGGATAAAACCCTCTATTGTGTGAGACGATTTTCGACAGGATAGCGAATGGTTCGCTGTTCATGCTGACCTGGAATTTTTACATAGTCATACCCTCGTCCACTATAAAGACGTACAGTACCATGTATAACAGTTCCATCAAAGCGGTAGTCTATATTCTCTTTGGCAAAGAGTGCATACCCAATCTTCTCTCCAAAGGTTGGAATCCATGGCAGACTTGCAATCATTAGCGAGAGAAAATGGAAGCGCAACTTCTCAGACTTCTTATTTTTTACAAAAAAGAGTGTTCCATAAAGTACAATCCCAATGATCCAGAGCCACCAATATTGGTTATCGACAAAAAACTCATTAAAGAAGATTGGAATATCATACAACTCAATATAGTTTGTCATTAACCCTGCATAGAAGATGAAATCAAAAATGCCCCAAAAGAGGATACCAAAGAAGAGAATCGCGAATAGTCGTGTTGTCATCGAATCTTTACCTTTCTGCTTCGATAGAGTCGCCAAATCGTTGAAGGTGTTTTGGCGCAGAAGCCTTCTTTAGATTCTACCATAACATCACACATCGCTTTGGCAGTTGCCTCATCAAAGGGTTCACGATGACGATTGGCAGAGGTGGTAAAGCACCATCCAAACTTCTTCACAAAGCGTTGATGAGGACCTTGAATCACACGGAATGATTGACCATTGGGAAGAATAAAGGAGCTCTTTTTACTTCGACGCACGAATGCACGATGTTTGGCAGGAACCCTGCCAACACCGTGAATATCGCTAAAACGGCTAAGTGCCTTAAGAAAGGGTTGTTGTAAAGATCTCTGTTTGCAGGTTGCAAGCCGTTCGGCAGAGCATGAGAGAAAGCCTGCCGTCGTATCGGTTTGCACCAGATAGATAAGATCTCTACGCATTACTCTGTCAGATAGTCCTGCAATGCTTTTGGATCGAGTGCCCCTTCACTGCGAATCTCTCGAATTGCCGATGCTGAAACACGCGCAGCGGCAAGAGTTGTAAAGTATGGGACATTAAAGCGGAGTACCGCCTGGCGAATACGCTTGGCATCATCTTTGCTCGATTTGTTATCAGAGGTGTTGAGCACCATATCGATCTCACCATTTTTCAGAAGATCTTCCACATTTGGACGCCCTTCAGAGATTTTTAGAACCACCTCTGATGCCACCCCCGCTTCTAAAAGAACTTTATGGGTACCAGATGTCGCATAGATTTTAAATCCAAGATCGACAAAAAGTTGACCAATCGCACCCGCTTCACTCTTATCATGATCAGTCAGTGACATAAAGATCGTTCCTGATGTTGGAATGCGGTTTTTAGAAGCAAACTGACTTTTAGCAAATGAGATACCAAACGATTTGCTAATTCCCATAACTTCACCAGTTGACTTCATTTCAGGTCCCAAAATCAGGTCAGATCCTGTCAACTTATTGAATGGGAAGACTGCCTCTTTAACCGCAATATGATCTTTAAGTTTTGGTTTAAGTACATTACCATCATCGGTGACTACATTAAAGGTATCATAGAACTTCAATGCTTCACGAAGATCCCCTTGAACCATGACACGTGTCGCCACTTTGGCCAATGGTACCCCTGTCGCTTTAGAGACAAACGGTACGGTACGGCTTGCCCGTGGGTTCACTTCAATCAGATAGACCTCGTCATGATAGATTGCATACTGGATATTGAGCAATCCTTTAACACCAAGTCCCAGTGCAATCGCTTTGGTCTGATTCTCAACATCTTTGACCAACTTCTCGCTGATTGAGACCGTTGGAAGAGAACATGCACTGTCACCTGAGTGAATACCCGCCTCTTCGATATGTTGCATAATCGATCCGATATAAACCTCTTTACCGTCACTAATCGCATCGACATCGAGCTCAATTGCATGGTCAAGGAACTTATCAATCAAAACAGGTGATTCGTTGCTCACGCTGACCGCTTCATCCATATAGGCACGAAGCTCATCTTCATTGTAAACGGTTCGCATCGCACGTCCACCAAGTACGTAACTTGGTCGTACCAAAACTGGGTATCCAATACGCGATGCAATGGCAAACGCCTCCTCTTTGGTAAAGGCGGTACCGTTGGCTGGCTGTTTGAGACCAAGCTTTTTAATAAATTCAGAGAACTTCTCACGATCCTCTGCTTCATCGATCACTTTCGCACTTGTTCCGATAATCTTTCCACCGATTGAGGTAATCTTTTTGGCCAGCTTCAATGGGGTCTGTCCACCAAAGTGCACAATAATACCGTCAGGGTTTTCGGTTTCAATAACATTTCTGACATGCTCAAAATCGATGGGGTCAAAATAGAGAATGTCACTCGTATCGTAGTCGGTTGAAACTGTTTCTGGGTTACAGTTGTACATAATTGATGTCATTCCCAGATCTTCGAGTGCAAATGCTGCATGGACACAGCAGTAGTCAAACTCGATTCCCTGACCGATACGGTTCGGACCACCACCGATAATCAAGACTTTCTTCTTATCATCTTGTTTCGGTTGTGGTGCTTGTGGAAGCTTCATAATATTGGTGGATGAGTAGAGATATGGGGTAAGTGCTTTAAACTCAGCCGCACAAGTATCGACCTCATGATACTCCAACTCGATACCATACTTTTTACGTGCCGTATAGATATCGTTTTCACTTAAATCCATATTCTCTTTCTCATTGATTAACTGAGCGATCATTGCATCACTGTAACCATCCGCTTTGACTTTACGGAGCAGTTCAGGATTTTGGAGAATATCGATATCAATCTGCTTCTCAAGTTCAACAATCTGTTGAATCTGTCGCAAGAACCATGGATCAATCTTACTGAGTCCATGCAGATCTTCGACACTATACCCCTCTCTAAAGGCTTGTGCAACATAGAGCAGGCGCTTCTCATTTGGTCGGCGAATTTCACGACGTAGTGTCTCTTCATCACATGGAATTGGATCAAATCCGACAAGACCCGTTTCAAGTGAGCAGAGCGCTTTTTGTACCGACTCTTTAAAGGTACGTCCAATCGCCATTACCTCACCGACACTCTTCATCGATGTGGTGAGAGTCGAATCGGCTTGTGGGAACTTTTCAAAGGTAAAGCGTGGAATCTTTGTGACAATATAGTCAATAACAGGCTCAAAGCTTGCTGGTGTGCCGGTAATATCATTTTTAATCTCATCAAGGGTAAACCCAACAGCAAGAAGTGTTGCCACTTTCGCAATAGGATACCCTGTCGCTTTGGATGCCAAAGCTGACGAGCGGCTCACACGTGGATTCATTTCGATAACAATCATACGTCCCGTTTCAGGGTTAACGGCAAACTGTACATTCGATCCACCCGTATCAACACCAATTTCGCGCAAAATTTGGAAACTGGCATCACGCATACGCTGATACTCTTTATCGGTCAGTGTCAATGCAGGTGCGACCGTAATCGAGTCACCTGTATGGACACCCATTGGGTCAAGGTTTTCGATGGAACAGACGATGATACAGTTATCTTCTCTATCACGGATAACCTCCATCTCATACTCTTTCCATCCCAAAAGACTCTCTTCAATGAGAATCTCATTAATAGGGCTCGCCTCAAGACCTGCTGCTGCTAATGTTTTAAACTCATCGATATTGTAGGCGACACCACTACCACCACCAGCAAGAGTATAAGAGGCACGGATAATGAGTGGGAAACCGATATTCTCTGCCGCCTTCATCGCTTCATCCATCGAGTAGGCATACTGGCTCTTTGGAAGGTCCATGCCAATTTTAATCATCGCCTCTTTGAATGCCTGACGGTCTTCCCCTTTTTTGATCGCTTCAGGGTTGGCACCGAGAAACTCGACACCTTCAAGCATCCCTTTTTCATGCATACTCATTGCGACATTGAGCGCTGTCTGTCCACCCATCGTTGGTAAGATGGCATCAACGCCCTCTTTTTCGATAATTTTCGCGATTACCTCTTCATTGATGGGTTCAATATAGGTTCGGTCGGCAAACTCAGGATCGGTCATAATCGTTGCGGGGTTGGAGTTGATCAATACAACACGGTAGCCAAGTTCCTTGAGTGTTTTGGCCGCCTGAGTTCCGGAGTAGTCGAATTCACAGGCCTGGCCGATGACGATCGGTCCTGACCCGATCAGCAAAATCGTCTGAATATCATCACGTTTTGGCATTAAAGAGCACTCCTTGGAGAAATTTTTCTATTTTACAAAAAAAGGTCTTAAAATAGGGTCAAGAAAGGGTAAAAGGGTTGGGTTATCGCTGATCGACAACCCAGACATAATTGGGATGAAGGGTATCTCCAAAAAGTTCAATCTTTGCATTTTTAAACCCCTGCATCTTTTCAAGTGAAAGGACACGTCCTACCGGGACACCGAGTGGAAAGATCTGATCGAGTCCACTCGTAAAGACTTGATCACCAATCTCAAGCTTCATCCACTCAGGAATATATTGGACAATCATATGTTTTGCATCAAGCCCTTTGGCAATGCCAGGTGCACGGTTCTTACCAATATAGACAGCAAAATTGCAGGCAGGATCACCCGCTAAAATCATTAAAGGACGATCATTTTGGGCAACAACAATCCCAATTGCATAACCATTGCGAATCACCCCATAATTCTTAGATGGGTCATAATTTGCAAAATCCTTCAGCCAAATCTGCTGAAAGTTTCCTAAAAAAGCGTACCCTTGTGAAGCGACTGGAATAAAGTCTGCACGGTGATCATGCTTCATACCCAGTGCTTTGACCATTGTATGATACTTCTGTGCATCGTGGCGACATGTCAACATCTCTTGCTCAAGCCACTGAACCTTTTGGCGCAATGTTTCAATCGTTTGACTTTGAAGAAAGTGGCGTTCTGTCGCCTTTTCAATCGTCTCTTTGGTATCAAGATAGAGTGTCTGTATCGTCGTAGAAAAAGCAACAAAAAAGTTCCGTATAAACGGACTGTAGAAGCCAAGAGCTCCTACAATAAGTAGGAGAAAAAAGATTGAGAGTTTTCTTCCGTAAAACTTAGTCATACGAAAGCTGCTGGAGAAGATCGATCTCTTCCAGTGCCCGTCCAGTTCCTTTAGCAACCGCCAAAAGTGGCTCTTCAGCAACATAGACTGGCAACTTAACAATATCAGAGAGATATTTGTCCAGCATACGAATCAATGCACCACCACCTGTAAGGATAATACCATTTTCAACAATATCCCCTGCAAGATCTGGTGGTGTCTTCTCCAAAATATCTTTGAGTGCTTCACCAATCTCACGCAGTGGTTCTTTAATCGCCTCTCTGGCATCTTCACTCGTCAATTCAATAGAACTTAACAGACCACTCACCTGATCACGACCATTGACAACCATCGTCAACTCTTCAGGAAGTGGCAAGGCACTACCGATCTCAATTTTAATCTCTTCAGCAACACGATCACCAATCAGCAAATTATATTTTCGCTTCACATAGTCGGCAATCGCTTGATCGATCTTGTCACCTGCTGTACGGATCGATTTACTAATCACAAGACCACCGAGTGAGACAACACCAATCTCGGTCGTACCACCTCCAATATCGACCACAAGGTTACCATGAGGCTCTTTAACTGGAAGGCCTGCACCAATCGCAGCCGCCATCGGCTCTTCAATCAAGAAGACTTCACGTGCCCCTGCATTGAGTGCCGACTCACGTACCGCTTTACGCTCCACCTGTGTCAAACCAAATGGTACACAGACGATAATACGTGGACGGATAAAGGTGGATCGGTGGTGTGCCTTTTCGATAAAGTAGCGAATCATCTTTTCTGTAATATCAAAGTCGGCAATGACACCATCTTTCATAGGACGAACCGCACGAATATTACCAGGGGTTTTACCGACCATCTCTTTAGCTTCATGACCGACGGCTAAGACCCTTTCATGCCCCATCTTATCGCTTTGAATCGCAACAACAGAAGGTTCATTGATAATAATCCCTTCGCCTTTTACCAATACCAAAGTATTGGCTGTCCCAAGGTCAATGGCCATATCGTTTGAGAAGACACCTATGAGTTTATTGACAAACATTTACGCACTCTTCTTATTTTTTTTGACGCGTAGAGGCTCTGCGCCATTTTTGACCACATCTTCAGTAATCACAACCTCATATCCAGCAAACTCTGGCAGGTCGAACATAATATCGACCATCACCTCTTCAATAATCGAGCGCAATCCACGTGCACCCGTTTTACGCTGAATGGCAAGATCGGCAATCGCTTCAAGTGCCGCCTTTTCAAAGGTCAACTCAACACCATCAATGGCAAAGAGCTTCTTATACTGCTTCACAAGTGCATTTTTTGGTTCGGTCAAGATACGAACCATATCCTCTTTCGTGATCTGGTTGAGCGTTGCAATCACATGCAAACGTCCAATCAACTCTGGAATCAAACCATAAGCAACCAGATCATCAGCTTCAACAAAGCTTAGAATCTCTTCATCATCACGCTTTGAGCGTTTCTCTTGGTTAAACCCAAGCACATTACCCCCAAGGCGACGCTTGATAATATCGGAAAGTCCATCAAAAGCACCGCCACAAATAAAGAGGATATTGGAGGTATCGATCTGAATAAAGTCTTGATTCGGGTGTTTGCGCCCCCCTTTGGGTGGAATATTGACAATACTTCCTTCAATAATCTTCAAAAGTGCCTGCTGAACACCCTCACCTGAAACATCACGGGTAATGGAACGGTTTTCACTCATGCGTGAAATCTTATCGACCTCGTCGATAAAGACAATACCTTGCTCTGCTTTTTTGACATCACCATCTGCAGCTTGCAGAAGTCGTGTCAAGATATTTTCAACATCTTCACCCACATACCCTGCTTCGGTCAAGCTCGTTGCATCAGCAATCGCAATCGGTACATCGAGGAATTTTGCAATCGATTGTGCCATAAGTGTCTTACCACTACCTGTTGGACCAATCAAAAGGACATTCGATTTTGCAATCTCTGTATCATCCTCTTCGATCTGCTTCTGCTTAAAGATACGCTTATAGTGGTTATAGACAGCCACAGCAAAGATACGTTTGGCACGCTCTTGACCGATCACATACTGATCGAGTGCCGCTTTAAGCTCTTTAGGGGTCATCAACGCCTTATCGACACTCTCTTTCTCTTCTTCAAATTCACCAAAGAGTATCTTATAGGCCGATATGACACAGTTTTTGCAGATATAGACATTGTTCCCTGCAAGTAGTGGATTTTCCGGGGTTTCATGCGCTCCGCAGAAACTGCAGTTTCTATTTGTCATTGATTGTCCTCTCATATGGAATGCCTCGTTTCGTTGCAAGGACGAAACGGCATAGATTTTTTACCTCTTCACTCTCAGTGGTTTCAAGCAAATGTTGCGCGATCTCTTTCAACGGTTTTCCCCGTTCAAACAGCTCTTTATAGGCAACACGCAATGGATTGATCGCTTCACGTGGCAATGCACGCCGCAATCCTGTTAAGTTGAGCCCTCGCAAAACAGCACGATTCCCCTCTGCAAGACAGTATGGGGGAACATCTTGGCTCAGCGCTGAGGCTCCTGCAATCATTGCCAAATCGCCAATTTTGACAAATTGGTGAATCGGTGTCATACCACCAACGACAACACCATTACCAATCTCAACGTGACCGGCCAGTGTTGCCGCATTGGCAAAGATACAGTGATTACCGATGATACAGTCGTGTGCTACATGCACATACCCCATAAAGAGGTTATCGTTACCGATACGTGTCACACCACCACCCCCTTCTGTACCAGGGTTAAGGAGTGTAAACTCACGAATCGTATTGCGATCACCAATAATCAGCTGAACCTCTTCTCCACGAAACTTTAGATCCTGTGGAATCGATCCAACAACCGCATGTGAAAAGATACGACAGTCACTACCAATTGTCGTATCTCCATCAATACGGGCACACTGCCCGATGGTTGTACGATCACCAATCTTTGCTTTTGCCGAGACATAGGCATAGGGCCCAATCTCGACATCCTCCCCCAGTTGTGCACCCTCTTCTACAATAGCGAGTGGTGAAATTTTAACACCCATTACTTATCCACAATCATCGCTTTTAACTCTGCTTCCGCAACCAACTTGTCATCTACATAGGCCTTACCTGCAAGTACCCAAATGGCCCCTTTGTTTTTGATGACATTCAACTTATAGACCAATTGATCTCCAGGACGTACTGGATTTCTGAACTTACACTTATCGATGCTCATAAAATAGACCACCTTATCTTCGGTCTCCTCTTTGGCATCCTCACTCATACTCTCAAATGCCAAAATACCCCCAGCTTGTGCCATGCCTTCAATAATCATGACACCAGGGTAGATTGGATGGTTAGGAAAATGGCCTTCAAAAACAGGTTCACTAATTGAAATATTCTTATAGGCTTCAATCGCCTCACCCTTTTGACAAGAGACCACACGATCTACAAGCAAAAAGGGGTAGCGATGGGGTAAAATTTTCTGAATCTGTACAATATCCATCATTGTTTGAAACACCTTGCTTAGAAATTCTCTTATTTTATCATAAGAGTA
>QNYO01000028.1 GCA_003978765.1 Hydrogenimonas sp.
TAAGTTTACAATATCATATATTTTATATATACATTTTTCTAAATTAATTTCTTCATAGATAACCTGATATTTTGTAAAATTCTTTATAGATATATTATTCTTAATTTTATTGTTAATTATAATTTTATTGTTATCGAATATAACTATAAAACTTGGCTTTTTGGATAAATACTCTAAAACACTACTCTTACCACTCCCATTTTTTCCAATAATAGCAGCTACATTAATATTTTCACCAAAAAAGTTAGGAATATAATCTTCATTTTCTTTAACGATTAACTCACCACCAATTATGTCACGATTACCATCATATTCAGGAATAAATGCACATCTAAAATGAGGAGAGAAGTTAAACCCCTGCTCTTTAATATTCTTATACTCTTGAATCCACACATAAACCAATTCCATCGTTAAAACTCTCAAAAATTAAATTGTATGCTTCATATGGTGAAAAGTAGATACTTTTTCACCATATTTTGCATATTATACCCCATCTTTTAACGTTCGCCTATCAACTCCCACATCTCATCTTCACGCATCAGTTGGACACCAAGCTGTTTGGCTTTTTCATATTTGCTTCCAGCATCTTCGCCGTAGATGACAATATCGGTCTTTTTTGAGACACTTCCTGTCACTTTGGCACCCATCTCTTCAAGCAGAGCCTTAATCTCACCTCGTGACTTGCTCATCGAACCTGTTAAGACCACCGTTTTACCTGTAAATGGCGACTCAACAATCACCTTCTTTTCAGGGGCTTTGGGTTGAATAATCTCTAAAAGACGTGCCACCTTATCACGGTTAACCCGCATAAACTCCAAAAAGCTCTCTGCCATCTCTTCCCCAAAGCCATCAAGTGTCATCAACGCCTCTTTAGAGAGCTCCATAAACTCTAAACCGTAGGTTTCACAAATCTTTTTGCTTGCAACTTCACCAATATGCTCAATCCCAAGACCATTGATAAATCGCCAGCACTCTACCCCTTTGCTCTTCTCGATTGCATTGAGAAGATTTTTCGCCTTCTTCTCTTTAAAACCTTCAAGCTTTAAGAGATCCTCCATGCTTAACCGATAGAGATCTTCAATCTGCTTCACAAGCCCTTCATGGTAGAGTTGCTCAACAATCTTCTCTCCAAGCCCTTCAATATTAAGACACTGTTTGGAGGCAAAGTAGATAATAGAGTTGACAACCCGTGCAGGACAGTTAAGATTTTGACACTTAATCAACGCCCCTTCATCCAATAGCTCACTCTGACAAGCAGGACAAGCGGTCGGACGTTCAACCTTCTGCTCATTACCCGTTCGGAAATGCTCCAACACCTTAATAATCTTTGGAATCACATCACCACTTCGGATAATGATGACCATATCGCCAATGCGAATATCTTTGCGTTCAATCTCATCAAAGTTGTGGAGTGTTGCCCGCTCGACAACTACCCCTTCAATCTCCACAGGTTCCAAAACTGCCACAGGTGTAATGACACCCGTCCGTCCCACTTGGTTAATAATATCCTTAATCCGTGTCTGCTTCTCAACTGCAGGGAATTTATAAGCCACAAGCCATCGTGGTGTTTTGACGGTATAACCGAGTGCCTCTTGAACAGCAAGCCGATCTACTTTGACAACCATACCATCAAGCATTACATCAAGGCTATCACGCATTTGGCGTAGTTCATCGTAAATCGCCTCAATCTCCTCAACCGTTTGACATACCTTGCGAATCGGTGGTTGGCGGAAACCAAGCCCATACACATAATCCATCACCTCACTCAAATAGGTGTATGGCAGATCATGGACACCAACCCCCCACGGTTGAAAGATGAGTTTACGTTCTGCTGTAATCTTTGGATCGAGCTGACGGAGACTGCCTGCCGCTGCATTACGAGGATTGGCAAAGAGTGGTTCACCCATCTTTTCCCGCTCTTCATTAATCCGCTCAAACTCCTGCTTGGTCATCAAGACTTCACCACGAATTTCGATCAGACCTTGATGTGCTATCTCAAGTCGAATCGACTGAATGGTTCGGGCATTGTTGGTAACATCTTCACCCTCAACCCCATCACCCCGTGTAATTGCCTGTTTTAGACGACCATTTTCATAAATGAGATTGAGGCTTGCACCATCAAACTTTGGCTCAACATAGTAGCGTTCATTGGGAAAGTTTTTGGCAATACGTGCCATCCACGCTTCAAACTCTTCGGCATTAAAGACATCTTCCATACTCCACATACGGCTCAGATGCTTCGCCTTCTGAAAGCCATCTTTTAAGACAGCCCCCACACGCTGTGTTGGAGAGGTTGGGTCGATATCTTCAGGATGGGCTTTCTCATACGCCACCACTTCATGATAGAGTTTGTCATAAACCTCATCGGTTACAAGCGGATTGTCATCAATATAGTAGGCATCTGCCCACTCTTTAAGCTTTTGAACCGCTTCGATATAACGCTCTTTGGTCATATCTTATCACCCTGATCTGGTAGTGGTAGTGTTGGTAACTCATCCTTCATCTCATCAAAGGGGTTCTTCCAACTATCTTTCCACCCTTTGACTTTATCCTCCATACTCTCTTCAAAGAGATTAAACTTTTTTTTCAGTGCTTCATAGGCTTCACGCCCCTCGCCCACTGCCTCTTTCAGCACCTTAGCAGTACATGCTGTCATTCCCTTATGGAGTGCTGTTTCATAGTTATCCATCGTGACAATCTCATCAATCAACCACTTTTCTCCAACCTGTAACAGTTCGGTATCAAACTCCATCTGACACTCTTCATCTTTCATCGCATCCATTGGCAGTGTAAAGAGGAGTTTTGTTGGAACAAATGCACGACCATTAATCATACGTACATCTTTGAGCTCTACCTCTTTCAATCGCACCTTCAAAAGCGACGGCATCTCAACTTTGGAACGAATGGTTAACGCCTTTGCTGTACGTAGATCATTCTTAATCAGTGCATCCCAAAATCTCTGAGTAATATCCTCAACCTTCTCTGTTTCGGCAAAAAGAAGTGTTCCACTCAGTAGCAAAAGTGCTACCATGACCCATTGTTTACTCCATACTTTCATAGTATCTCCCCCTTTTCAATAGATTCATAGACTTTGATGGCTTGTCGATGCTCTTTAACATCGTGACAACGCACAATCGATGCCCCCCGACGAATCGCTTCCAAATGAATCGCTAAAGTTCCAGGCAGACGCTCTTCGACAGGTGCTGGATCAATCTTATCAATCATCGATTTACGGCTCGCACCAATCAGCACTTCACACCCAAATCGCGTAAAGTGCTTAAGATGTTTGAGAAGCATCAAATTATGCTCGAGGGTTTTACCAAAGCCAATGCCCACATCAAGGATAATCGCTTCACGCTTTAAGCCAACAGATTCAGCCCGTTCAATACGCTCTTCAAAGAATCGATCAAGGTCAAGAATCACATGCTCATAGTGTGGGTTTTTCTGCATCGTCTGCGGTGTTCCTTGCATATGCATCATAATATACTTCGCACCATAACTCTTTGCCAACTTACCCAACTCAATATTCTGCAATCCAGTAATATCATTGACAATCGAAAAACCACTCTCTAACGCGTAAGCGACCGCTTCAGGTGTGTAAGAGTCGATGCTAAAGCAAGCTTTCTCAGCCAACTTTTCACGCTTGATCGTATCGACAATCGGTTTGAGTCGTCGCAACTCCTCCTCGACAGCAACAGGTTCACTACCAGGGCGTGATGAGACGGCTCCAATATCGATAATCTCTGCCCCATCTTCAATCATCTTCTCGATTGCTTCAATCGCATGGGCTTCACGATAACGGCTACCGGGATAGAAACTATCCTCATTAGCATTGATAATCCCCATAATTTGGGTGCGATGCTTCGATTCACGTAAAAAGCTCTCAAGTTCTTTTGCCAACTTTTTCAGTCCAAAAGGTTGGGCTTTCTCTTTGCGTGCAAGATACTCAAGCTGTCGGCGTGTTCCCATCAAAATGGCATCATAGTGGGATTGACTGCATGTTACAACACCTGTTGGTACAGCAAGCTCTGCTCCCAATGCCAAAGCATCCTGTTTTAAGATATTGGCAGCACCAGCGGGCAAATCTTTAATCACAAAAAGGTGTGTCTCCATCTTTTTGGACATAATGGCAACACCGCCCTTATCGCAATGTAGTGCTTTGAGCGTCGCTTTCTTATCTGCTGGTTGATCAATACGGTAAATTTTCACCTGAATATTCCTCTTCTTCTCAAAAAATATAGAAAAAGGACTCTCTAATTTAGATTTTTCTCTCTAAAAGTTTGAGACAAAGACGTGTTAGGACAAAATGGGGAGGAGAACCCATATCTAATAGACGGATACTCTCTGCAAATGTCTCAAGCAAAGCCTCATCAAGACGATACTTTCCACTACGCATCGCCTCTTTAGCCAATGCCTCTGTTAGTAAGGCCGCCTCTTTGGCATCGATTCGACGATTGGCTTGCAAAAATGAAAAGAGTTGTGCCAAATCCAACGTTTCAAGGTTGATGGTGAGTTGAATCTCCTCTTTTGAAGAGGTCATATCGACAACAGGAAGGCGTGAACGGATGGTTGTCAGTAACCCTGCTTTTGTCGATGTCATAAGGATAAAGTGGGTTTTAGATGGAGGCTCTTCAAGAATTTTGAGCAATTTATTTTGGGCAATTGGTGTAAATCGTTTGGCAGAGAGGACAATCACCTTCTCTCTATCACTTGTCAAATAGGCGCGATCCACCACCTCTTTAGCATGCTCAACAAGAAAGTCATCGGCTGAAATATGGTAAAAGAGAGCCTCAGAAAATCTCTCTTTCAACTGCTCAAAGGTCTCATCAAAACGGTCGGTCAGGATGATCTTTGAGCGCAGTTGCATCTCATCCACCCAGATCGACCTCAGCAAAGAGTGCAGCACTTAGTGTCTTATCAAAGAGTCTAAAGAGTTGCAAAAGTTTAATATCGACCAGCTCATCATACGAGCGAAGGGTAAAGCTATTGGTCATCTCCTCATCCATCACCCAAAGAAGTGACTCATCATTACGCAGTGCAATACGTGCCTTTGGATGGTCAGCTGTGCCAATATACCAAAAGAAGAATCCCTGTGGATAGCTCAAGCCCAACATATCAAAGAGCAAATCAATATCTTGATCTTTGCGAATTGTATCTGCAAAAGGGTAAAGCGCATCAAAAGAGAAAAAAGGAAGGAGTGGTCGGCTCATCCCAGGACGATTGATATGTTGGATGATATACTTTTCAAACCACTGATTCTGCTCATCGGTCAAGATAATAACTGTTTGACCCTCAAGAATTTTAGCAATCGCATTACCGACAACAGGTGACCACTCATAACGCCGCTCTTCGAGCCAGCTTAGCATCGTATCGTCATTGCGGATCGTCTCAAGTGTCCATGTGAGTAGATCTTTCAAAGGCAACCTCCCTTTGAAAGATCGATAGACTCTTTTAAGTGTCTCACTTTTTACTTATCCAGTTCATACGCTTCATGTAAAGAGCGTACAGCCAATTCTGAATACTTCTCATCAATCACCATAGAGACCTTAATCTCACTGGTACTAATCATCTCGATATTGATATTCTCTTTGGCAAGTGTTGTAAATGCCTTGGCAGCCACACCACTATGGCTCTTCATACCAACACCAACAATTGAGACTTTTGCAACATCCTCTTTATATTCGATCTCACCAATGCTCTCTTTAAAGCCATCCATTACCGACTTAACACGCTCAATCTCACTTTGAGGTACAGTAAAGTCAATCTCAGTTTTGCCATCAGCACCGATTGTTTGAACAATCATATCGACATTAATCGCTTCATTCGCAAGTGCATTGAAAATCTCAGAGGCGATACCTGGACGATCTTCGACCCCTTTAAGACTCACACGAGACTGATTTTTATCGAGTGCGATACCGCTTACAAGTGGTTTTTCCATAATATTCTCTTCCTTTGTGATCAATGTTCCTGGATTATCGTTAAAACTGCTTCGTGTTACGAGATTAACCCCCATCTTCTTTGCCAACTCAACGGAGCGGTTTTGAAGAACTTTGGCACCAAGCGATGCCAACTCAAGCATCTCATCGTAACTAATCTGATCCATCTTTTTGGCTTTAGGCTCAATGCGTGGGTCGGTTGTATAGACACCATCCACATCGGTATAGATTTCGCAAAGGTCAGCACCCATCGCACCAGCAATAGCAACCGCTGTTAGGTCACTACCACCACGTCCAAGTGTTGTGACACGACCATCGGGGTTAATCCCTTGGAAACCTGCAACCACAATAATCTTACCCTCTGAAAGGGCATCCCCCATCGGTTTCGGATCGATATGATCAATCCGTGCAGAGGTGTGTGTGGTATCGGTATAGATCCCCGCTTGACGACCTGTCATCGCAACAGCTGGATACCCCATTTCATTCAAAGCGATACTCAAAAGCGCACTTGTAACACGCTCACCAGAACTAAGCAAAAGGTCCATCGCTGATCGCTCAGGCGTTTTTGAGAAGTAGTGGGCATACTCGATTAGCTTATTCGTTTCACCACTCATCGCCGAAACGACAACGATGACATCGTGCCCTTCATCTCTTGTTCTTGCGACACGCTTCGCAACATTGGCGATACGGTCGAGATCACCGACACTGGTTCCACCGAACTTTTGTACGATTAGCATTACAAATAACCCTTTTTTTTGAAATAGTCAAGGACTCGCTTATAGATAGGCCGCTTGAAATAGGTGATATAGTTGAAGATCTCATGAAACGGAACAAATGTATATTGCGAAAACTCAGGCTCTTCAGTTTCAAGATCGATCTTTGCACCTGGTTTAAGACGAACCAGAAAATATTTTTGACGCTGACCGTCAAATGGGTACATCTTTTTCGCAATCATCTCCGGAAAGTCGTAACTGATCCAATCTGGATACTCTGTGATGATCTCCACTTCATCGGTGCCTATCTCCTCTTTGAGCTCACGAAAGAGCGCCTCTTTCGGACTCTCTCCCTCGTCGATGCCGCCCTGTGGAAATTGCCACGCATCCTTGACATCATTGCGGGATGCGATGAAAAACTCCACCTTTTCCGGGTATTTTGACGAGAGAATGATCGCAGCAACATTGGGCCGATACTTTTTGGTTCTCTTCTTTAGATCATTCATAAAATTTTTCTTTTATTTCCGTTGCCCGGTTTTTTGGCACGTCTATTTTTGGTATGATTGTATAAAAAAGTGGATTAAGACCTACTGAGAATTCGAGATTTTTATGATGCGTTACTTACTATATTTTCATATTCCCTTTTGTGACAGCAAATGCCACTACTGTAGCTTCAACTCCTATGTTGATAAATTTGAACTTAAAACGGCCTATATGGAGGCACTTCATAGACAACTTCAGCACGATTTGGAGCACTATGGCATTGAAGATGGCACGATTGAGACCATCTTTTTTGGAGGCGGAACCCCTTCGACTGTTGCCCCTGAACTCTATGCTCCACTCTTTGAGACCATACGCCCATTCTTAGCCCCTCATGCCGAGATCACCTCGGAAGCCAACCCCAACAGTGCCTCAAAAAGTTGGTTAGAAGGGATGAGAGCACTAGGTGTCAATCGCATAAGCTTTGGGGTACAGAGCTTCTTTGATGACAAACTCAAACTTCTTGGGCGTGCCCACAAATCAGCCGATGCTTTGCGTGCTGTTGAACGTGCCCATGCCGTAGGTTTTAATCATCTCTCAATCGACCTCATCTATGCCACCATGCTCGATACCCCCAAACGTATTGAAGAAGAGCTTCAACAAGCACTCTCTTTACCTATCAACCATTTAAGTGCTTATGAACTCACCATCGAAGAGGGAACCCCTTTTCAAGAGCGTCCTGAAGTGCGTAAAGAGTCGGTAGAACAGGCTCGTATCATTCAACACGCCACCCAAAATGCCGGCTTCAAACAG
Source organism: Hydrogenimonas sp. (assembly GCA_003978765.1). Lineage (GTDB taxonomy): Bacteria > Campylobacterota > Campylobacteria > Campylobacterales > Hydrogenimonadaceae > Hydrogenimonas. The sequence goes on from QNYO01000028.1 coordinate 7,943, forward strand.
TATGAGATCTCCAATTTTGGTATCCCATGTCGCCACAATGTTGGATATTGGGAGTATCGACCCTACCTTGGAGTTGGAAGCGGTGCGGTGGGGCGTATCGGGAACCAACGGCTCTACCCTCACCGTATCCTTGAACGCTATATTGAAGCCCCCTACTTCAAAGAGAAGGAGTCTCTACAACCCTATGAAATGGTTGAAGAGAAGGTATTTCTCGGTTTTAGAAGTTGTGTGGGGGTCGATGAGAGAATATTCACCCAAGCCATGAAAGAGCGGGCACAACTTTTGGTACAAGAGAGTCGGCTCATCTATAAAGATGGGAAATATTTCAACACCGACTACCTCTTAAGTGATGAAGTGGCCCTCTTTATCCTCGACTAATCACTTTTTTGATAGACTTTTCAGCAGATTTACGCCAACTAAGAAGGACATGCAATGTTCGGCATGGGACTAAGTGAAATATTCTTCATTATTGTGATTGCGATTCTCTTTTTAGGGCCAGATAAACTGCCCGACGCAATGGTACAGATTGCCAAATTTTTCAAAACGATCAAGCGCACTGTCTATGATGCCAAAAGTTCGCTCGAAGAGGAGCTTAAGGTCAGTGAACTCAAAGAGGAGGCTTTTAAATATAAAAAGCAACTCGATGAGGCAACCGAACAGCTTGAACGGATTCGATCAGCCGATCTGACAACACTTGATGATTTGACCAACCCAGTTGACGAGGTTCAAACCTCTGAAAAGCGACTCGAAACCGAAGCAAAAGAGGTTAAAGAGAAGATTGAACCAAAACGTGAAGTGATTACCTTCCCGAAAAAGTCAAAAGAGGCAGTTTCTCAAAAGGATTCAAATGTTTGATGAACTCAAACCCCATATTGCAGAGTTAAGAGTACGTTTAGCCTACTCAATGGGCGCTCTCATTGTCTGCTTTTTTGTCGCCTTCTACTTTTATGAACCGATTTTAGAGTGGATGACCCTTCCTCTTAAAGAGGTGTTGCCAGATGACTCAAATATGATTGCAACGGGTGTTCCAGAGGTCTTTTTTACCGCTGTTAAAGTCTCACTCTTTACTGGGTTTTTAATGGCACTTCCATTCATTCTCTACCAATTTTGGCTCTTTATCTCACCAGGTCTTTATGAGCATGAGAAGCGATATGTCTGGCCATTTGTCTTTTTTGCTTCCGGTATGTTCTTTATGGGGGCTGCATTTGCCTACTATGTTGTTGTTCCGTATGGTTTTGCTTTTCTTGTCAATTTTGCCGAACAGGTTGTTACCGTTGCACCAAAAATCAATGAGTATGTCGGCTTCTTTACAAAGATCATGGTAGGGTTTGGTATCGCTTTTGAGCTTCCTGTTGTCACCTTCTTCCTTGCCCTTTTAGGCCTTGTTGATGACCATACCCTCAAAAGCTTTTTCAAATATGCCATTATTCTTATCTTTGTCCTTGCGGCACTCTTGACACCACCGGATGTTGTAACCCAGCTTTTGATGGCAATTCCACTCATTATCCTTTATGGGGTATCGATCATTATTGCCAAAATTGTCAACCCGTACAAACCACTTGATGATGAGGATGATGAGAGTGAGTGAGTCTGAAACACCCGATATTTTAAAAACCGATAGCTACGACTATCAACTCCCCTCAGAGCTCATAGCAACCGAGCCTGCCAACCCCAAAGATAGCTCCCGTTTGATGGTCATTGACCGTACTAACGGGACAATCACCCACACCATTTTTCGAGAGATTCTTTCGTTTATTCCCAAAGAGTGTGCTATCATCTACAACAACACCAAAGTGATCAAAGCACGCCTCTTTGGAGAGAAACCAAGCGGTGGTAAGATTGAACTTCTTATTAACCGACAACTCGATGCCAACCGCTATAATGTTCTAATTCGAGGTAAAGTAAAGCCTCAAACTGAGCTGATTTTTGATGATCAACTCAAAGCCACTGTCCTTGAGCTTTGTGATGATGGTAGTCGTATCGTTCATTTTATGAACCATAAGGGAGAGATTCTCTCTTTTGAGACCCTTCTTCCCCATCTTGAACGGCTTGGTCATGTCCCACTTCCACCTTATATGCAACGAGAAGATCGTAAAGAGGATGAAGAGCTTTATCAACCCATCTTTGCCAAACATGAAGGGGCTGTCGCTGCCCCTACGGCATCGCTCCACTTTACCGAAACACTCTTTGAGACGATGCAAAAGCAGTTTACAACAGCCCCCATCACCCTGCATGTTGGTGCTGGTACCTTTAAACCTGTCGAAGCCGATATTATCACCCAACACCCTATGCATAGCGAATATTATGAAATCTCTCCTCAAACAGAAGCGTTGATCAACTCTGACCGTGATATTTTAGCAATCGGAACCACTGTCACCCGAACGATTGAGTACTATGCCAGAACATCCAAACCCTTTGGAGAGTGTGATCTCTTCTTACACCCTAAAAACCCTCCGATACGGGTCAACCACCTTTTAACCAACTTCCATCTTCCCAAATCAACGCTCATTATGCTTGTAGCCTCATTTCTTGGATTAGAGATGACGATGAAAGTGTATAATATAGCCATTCAAGAGCGTTACCGATTTTATAGTTATGGTGATGCAATGCTGATTATCTAACAGATGGGAGAGGAGTTATCATGCCTGAAGAGTTCTATATTAAGATCACAGCCATCGTTTTTATCGCGGTTAGCCTCATTGCAACACTGATCTGGGAATTGCGCAAACCCAAAAGAGACCCCAATGAAAACCCCGATACCAAACGTATGAACGATATGCTTAAAGAGTAGGCATGTCGATCTCTATCTGCTCTTTCAACGTCAACTCCATTCGTGCACGGATTGAACTGATTCAACGGTGGCTTACCGAAAAACGCTCCATCGATATCCTCTGCTTTCAAGAGATCAAATGTACATCCGATCAGTTTCCCATAGAGACGTTTGAAGCCCTCGGCTACCACTGCGCTATCAATGGAGAGAAGCGATTTAATGGAGTAGCTATCTGCTCCAAATACCCCATCACATCGGTCAAAACAACATTTGGTATCGAAGTTCTTGATCGCCAAAAGCGTCTGATTGAGGCTAAGATTGGCGATAGTGTGATACTCAACTGCTATATTCCCCGTGGTGACTTAGAGGGCGAAGAGCGACACAGCTACAAAATGGCATTTTATGATGCTCTTACCGACTACACCCGACACCTCCTTTCAGAACATGAGAAGGTGATTCTCCTTGGTGACTTCAATGTTGCGTTAACCGATCGTGATGTCTATGATGTAAGCCACTTTGAGGGAGAGGTCGGTTTCTTACCGAGTGAGAAAGAGAAGCTTTTGGCACTGATAGATGTTGGATTGGAAGATTGCCTAAGAAAAGAGTATCCTGACGAACAGATTTTTACATGGTGGGACTACCGTACCGCTGGTATTTGGCGTAATGAGGGGATGCGTATCGACTATATTTTTGCCAGCCAACCACTCTGTCAACACCTTGAATCGATTGAGGTCGATCTTTGGACAAGAAAACGGCGTACACCAACACCAAGCGATCATGCACCACTTATAGCAAGTTTTAAGGTTTTTTAGTATTAAATATTGTAATTTTTTTTCAGGGAGTACTTTGAATACAAGTCGAAAGTTTTTCATCTTTACAAGCACCCTACTTCTTCTCTTTGCAATCGCCATTATTATTAATGCCGCTATTAACTTTCGTAGCTATTCTCTACAAAGTACCTATGAAAAGGCTCAATTGGTTGCGCAAATTGTGCGTGATGGCCTCACTGCCCACATGCTTAGTAATACAATGGATAAGCGTACCTTCTTTTTACGCTCCATTGCACAAACCAAAGAGATTAAAAATCTTTGGATTGTTCGTTCAGAAAAAGTGATCAAACAGTATGGCAAAGGACTTTTGAATGAAAAACCTAAAGATCCAATCGATCATAAGGTGCTTCAAACAGGTGAACCGATTCAAAAGCTTCTTGAGAGTCGTGATAGTGTACTTTTCCGTATCACTATTCCCTATATTGCATCGGCATATAGTGATCCCAACTGTCTCTCCTGCCACAAGGTTCATGAAGGAGATGTTCTTGGAGCCATTAGCCTTGAGTTTGATATTAGCCATATCCGCCATGAAGGGATTATGACTCTCCTTAAAATTGGTGCCATTACTCTGGTCTTTATTCTGATCGCTCTGATTGCTGTCAAAATCTTGACCAAACCCTATATCGACTTCTTTGAACGACTCCAACAATCTCTAACTCGTGCAAGAAATGGAGACTTTGATCTCAAAGTTGAAACCAAAATCCAAGCAACCGATATTCGTGCTGTTGCCAAACTCTACAATCTTCTGATCGAAAAGTTCCAAAATACGATTGGAACGATTGAGCATAAGTTGGCTATCTTAATTAAAAACCCTATCAGTGAGTGTCAAGACCCACTCATTAAAGCCTCCAAAACGATCGATATCCTCTCTGATATTCATCGCTTTAAGATGACGATTGAGCATGATCCAACAGTTGAGCAGATCTTTGAACGGATTGCCGAAGTGATTAAAGCGGTGATGAAAACAGAAAAGTTTGTCATTTACCATGTCGATAGCAAAAAGAATACTCGATCGATTCTCTATACCACCATGGAGGCTCCAGTCTGCTCCAAACACTCTATGAGCAATGCCCAAGAGTGTCGTACATTCCGTACCCAAAATATTGTCTCATCAGACCTCTTTCCAGAGCTATGTAAACACTATAGTGGTCTCTCAAAATATTACTACTGCGTTCCATTTCTCATTACAGAACACTACTCTATCGTCATTATGCTTATGTGTGATACCAAAGAGGAGATCGACCACTTTAAAGAGAACCTCTTTACACTCACCAACTACCTTGAAAATGCCAAACCTGTCATTGAGAGCAGACTCTTAATGGAGAAGCTCCAAGAAAAGTCACTCCGTGACGGTTTAACAGGACTTTATAATAGAAAATTCCTTGAAGAGTTTATCGATAAAGTCAATAAACAGGCAGAGCGACATGCTGCATCCTATACCATTATGATGTTAGATATCGACTATTTTAAGCAGGTGAATGATAAATATGGGCATGATGTAGGTGATAAGTTTATCAAACTCTTAGCACAAACGATTATCAGCAATATTCGAGCATCAGATATTGCCGCCCGTTATGGTGGTGAAGAGTTCCTACTACTTCTCCATGAAAGTACCCCTGAAGGTGCTCAAAGGGTCGCTGAGAAGATTCGACAATCGTTTGCCCAAAAGACAGTGTATGTCCACGGTAAACAGATCCGAAAAACAGTCTCTATTGGTGTGAGCTTCTTCCCACAACATGCCAAAGCACTACGTGAGGCGATTAAGTATGCCGATGTAGCACTCTATAAAGCCAAAGAGGATGGAAGAAATAGAGTCGTTATCTTTGAACCCGATATGTATCAACATGTCGAGTATTAAGCCTCTATGCGAGGCTTTTACGAAAGAGATAGCGTTCTAAGATTAGTTGGGCGGCAATCGAGTCAAGACGCCCATCTTTACGCTGTTTAACAACCCCTTTCATCCGCTCAGCCGCCTCTAAGCTACTGCCCGATTCATCGATAAATTCGATCTCCCCTGAAAAGTTGAGAAGTCCAACAAAGTGGCGAATTCTTCGCTCCATCTCCTCTTCACTGCTTCCCCCCTTGGGCAAACCGACAATCAGACGCTCTACCCTCCACTCCTCTAAAAAGGCAGAGGTATCACGTGCTGCTTGTTTTCTATTTTTCCGTAAAATGGGGTTTTGAGGAAGAGCTGTCTTTCCATCTAAACTAATCGCCGTTCCAATACGTTTGAGCCCAACATCGATTGCTGCAAGTATCACCCTTACACCTCCTTAAAAAAGATACCAATTAAAAAGAAGGCTGCAATGGTAAAGAGTGGAGCAAGAAGAAGATAGTAGTGCAACCTTTGCCGTATCAGATAGATCACAAGGGCATACCAATAAAGAAGTGTTAATGCAATATGCAACACCATCAACGGCTTATAGACAATCATCGATCGTGCAAATGAGATAAAGAAGATTCCACCTACTATTAAACCAACTGCAATAGCAATCCCACGTAGATCACGATTTTTTTGATAACTTCGATACAGAACTCCTACCAATAGAAGTAGAACTATCGCCCCAACCATATAGATCATACGCTACCTCTCACTTAACATAGAATAATACGACCATCTTGTACCATAATCACCCCCTCAAGCTCTGCTTCAAAGACCCTCTGTCCAAACTTTTGAACCGCCTCTTCATAGGTGGGTGATCGTTTACAAAATAGGATGAACTCATCTTCATCGGAAGAGAGCTCTTCAGAACCAAACCGATCGGCAAAGGCTTCAATATCAAAAATCGCTTCAGCACTCCCCTCTTTTAAGAGGTCATTGGTTCCTTCACTCTCACCAATACGGTGGGGTAAGACATAGATCGGTTTGCCCATCTTTTTGGCAAAGGCGACACTTCGCATCGTACCACTCTGACGATCTGCTTGTGCGACAATCAACACCTCTCCAAGGGCAACCACCATCTCATTACGCACCACAAAGCTCCAAGGGCGTGCTTTAAAGTCGGGTTCAAACTGGCTTAGCACCAACCCCTTTTGCTCAATCTCTTCAATCAAACTTGCATTCACAGCAGGATAACGATAGTTCAAACCATTTCCCATGACAGCGATGGTATGCTCTGCACCAGCACCACGGTGGGCAAGCGCATCAACCCCCATCGCTGCACCACTCACAACCACTACCCCACGCCGACTCAACGCAGAGGCAAGTTGTGTTACCATCGCTTTGGTGTAAGCGTTGGGTCGGCGTGTTCCGACAATAGAGACCTTTTTTGCCTCCAAAAGTGCAAGATTTCCTTGATAGTAGAGCGTTTCGGGGTAACGCTTCATCGCATCAAGTGCATCAATATGAAAATCGATCTGTTTCATAGACTACAATATCCATTGCCACAGTAGATAGGCGGTCAATGCCACTACAGCCACACCAATCAAATCAATAAAGAATCCAACCGTTGCCATAGTCTTGACTTGAATAAGACGTGAACTCATGACAATCGCATTGGGTGGTGTGGCGATAGGAAGCATAAAGGCGTAACTTGCCGCCACCGTTGTCACCATCAAAATAAGAAGTGTTTCGTGACTCCCTGAACCATAGAGTTGTGCCATCACAGGAAGGGCGATTGATGTAAGTGCCGTATTGCTTGTAATTTCAGTAGAGAAGCTAATCACTAGTGCCACAACAACAAGTGTCAACCAAAGCGGTAAACTATGGACAAACTGGAGCTTTTGTGCAATCGCTTCGGCAAGATGAGTTGCATTAAAGGCTGCAGCGATACTAAAGCCTGCCCCAAAGAGAAAGATAATCTCATAAGGAATTGCTCGGCTATCCTCCCACTCTAAGAGACCAATACCCGGAACAAAGAGCAAAAGCCCTGCGGCAAGGAGTAACCCTTTTTCATTGAGCCCAAGCCCAGGGTACCAAGGTTTAATGGGAGTATTCAAAATAAGAAGCAAAGAGAGTATGCCAAAAATCCATAAAAGCTTCTTCTGCTCTTTACTAAAGGGGTCAATCTGCTTTGGCACTTCTCCAACTGGCTCATTTTGTACCCCTAAACTCAACACCCACGGCATGAGAAGCAACATCGCCATCACGATAGGAGCTGTCATGCCCATCCATGTCGTAAAGGTAGGTGCTTCAACCCCCATCGTCTCAAAATAACCAATTAATAGAAGATTGGGAGCTGTACCAATAGGGGTCAAAATCCCACCAACACTTGCACCATAGGCAATCGCTAAGAGAATACGTACCTTTAAACGAATATTTTCGGTAATAAATAGACCGATTGGTAAAAGCATCAAGGTAATGGTGGTATTTGAAAGAACTGAGCTTAAGAGTGCCGAGACAATCGCCATCGCATAGATCATTCCCCGTGCTGTATGGGGGAAAAGATGGAGCAGACGATTGGAGAGTTGCCGATGCAGATCGATCTTTTGCATCGCAATCGCCAACATAAAACCACCAAGAAAAAGAAAGATGATCGATTTGGCATAGTTGGGTGTAACATGGTTAAGATCCATAATCCCAAAGGCTGGAAAAAGGAGAATGGGAAGAAGGGAAACAACACCTAATGGCAGAGCATTATTGGTCCACATCACCACCAAAAAGGTCACAATCCCAAGCAGTTGTGCCTGCTGAGGAGAGAAAAAGGCAAAAGCGACCCCACCTGCCACGAGTGCCACAAGAAGCGCTACGATAATCTTTTTCATCGATAATTCCTTATCAACTATCTTAAACTATGTGGCACTATCTTAGCGAATTTTTTTATAAAGTTCATCGATATAGACAACATCCACACCTTTTAAGATCGGCTGGGCTGAAGCGAGAGCTTTAAATGTCATACGACGAGGATGAGCAATGGCGATGGCATACCCTTTTGTTCGTGCAATCTGCACCGCCTTTTTTAGTTGTGTATGAATATAGTTGACATCTGCTTTATTATCGAGAAAAACATCGCGAGCAATATAGGGTTCTTGATATGATCTCATAAGTGCAGGAACAACTGTTTTTGCAGTAGTTCGGCTATCGATAAAGACAAACCCATAACGCTTAGCGACATGGTAAAACTTCTCCATCGAAGGACGATCGGCTGTAAAACGGCTTCCTGTATGGTTGTTGATGAAGTGGGCACGTGGAAACCAATCGCGCAGTTGATCCATCATATCTGCCATCTCTGCTTCACTACTTGTGACTGTGAGTGTTCTATCTTCTGGATGGTTGTAGTGCATCGCCTCCATCGGTAGATGAATCATATAGTGTTGGAGTTGTTGGGCAAGCTCAGGGGTTTTCGGATGGCGTTTGGTGGGTGGAAAAAATGATGGAGTCACATGCAATGGTAACGCACGAATCGCACGAACATGTGACGGGAATGAGACATCATCGATAATAATAGCAAGCTTTGGACGATCTCTATCTTGTGTATGATCGCTTGCAGTTGGATAGTGTATGGTTGGTGGTATCACCTTAAAAGATCGGTCGGTCGATTGCTCCGCCTTCTCATCGAGCTTCATCGACAAGATACGGACACGATCTTCCAAAACATCAATCTCATGACGATATGCAGAGATTTGATCGTAATAGTCTCTACTCACCTTTTCGCGAGCAATCTCATAGCCAATAAAGCCAGCCATGCCTGCAAAAAGAGAGAGAATAAAAAAACCGATCAAACCAAAGAGAAGATAGCTTCTCCATTTGGATTGAGCGCTTTTTTTAGAAGAAGATGTCGGTTTTCGGTGTGAAGTTGGTTTACGTTTTGTCATCATACACAATTTCCACACCCAAAAGGTGTGGAAATAGAATCCTTAGTTAGTCTCTTGATCAACGATTTTATTCGCTTTAATCCACGGCATCATTGCACGAAGACGGCGACCTGTAACTTCGATTGGATGGTTATGGAGGTTATTACGCTCTGCATTCATACGTGGGTAACCTGCTTGACCTTCAAGGATGAAGTCTTTAGCAAATTTACCATTTTGGATCTCTTTGAGAATCTCTCTCATCGCTTTACGGCTCTCTTCGTTGATGACACGTGGTCCACTGACCATATCACCATACTCTGCTGTGTTAGAGATTGAGTAGCGCATATCTTCGATACCGCCTTCAAAGATCAAGTCAACGATCAACTTCATCTCATGCAGACATTCAAAGTAAGCCATCTCTTCTGGATAACCTGCTTCAACAAGTGTCTCAAAACCAGCTTGAATCAATGCACTGACACCACCACAAAGAACTGCTTGCTCACCAAAAAGGTCAGTTTCAGTCTCATCTTTGAAAGTTGTTTCGATAATACCTGTACGACCACCACCGATTGCTGAAGCATAAGAGAGTGCCAACGCTTTTGTATTACCGCTTGGGTCTTGTCCAACAGCGATAAGGTCTGGAATACCACCACCTTTAACAAACTCACTGCGAACTGTGTGACCTGGTGCTTTTGGTGCAACCATCATGACATTAATGTCATCTGCTGGTTTAATGCGTCCGTAGTGAATGTTGAATCCGTGACCAAAAGCGATTGTCGCACCACTTTTGAGGTTTGGAGCAATCTCATTTTTATAGATTTCAGCTTGTGTCTCATCTGGCAAAAGGATCATAACAACATCAGCATCTTTAACCGCTTCAGCGACTTCAAGAACTTTAAACCCTTTTGCTTCTGCTTTCTTCCAGCTGTTTCCTCCCTTGCGAAGACCAACAACAACTTCAACACCGCTATCACGGAGGTTTTCAGCGTGTGCGTGACCTTGGCTTCCAAACCCGATCATCGCAACTTTTTTCGACTGGATAATCGAGAGATCGCAATCTTTGTCATAATAGACATTCAATGCCATATTAAATCCTTTGGATAAAATTTTGGAGATTATATTGCAGAGGTGCTTTGAACCATATAAATTTTTTTACAACTCCCATGTTTTGGGGGTGTGATGTTAGGGTGGGTGGTGGTTTGAAAATCCTTAGTTTTATAGAAAACGTATAATAGACTATGAGAGTTCATAACTTCATTCTAAATTAAGTTTAACTCTTCAGATATATCTTTTACCAGTTTTGAAAGTGGTCGTTTATGTAAGTCATCATCACTCACATATCCACAAGTTATATTTCTTATCAAATCTTCTCGATTTTTAAAGAGAGTACCCTCATATTTAGACATCAACTCATCAATATAACTATCATTATAAATCACACTCTTTTGAATAAGTTCTAAAACTATATCTTTATGATTCTGATAGAGTTCCCCAAGTCTAAAAACACTTTTACTATTTTTTGCTCTTTCATCATATGTTTCTAACTCCAAATGAAACCCATCTTTTTTATAATAAAATTCACTCTTTTCTATTTGTAGTTTAAACTTTGATAGTTTATTAAAATCATCAATATAAGGATGTATATGTGTCTTTATGGAAAAGGCTTTAGTATGTTTAAACTTACTATTGCAAATGCTACAAGATGGAATAAGATTATAAAATGAAACAGCCAAATATGGATATTCTGATTTACTATAAAAATGATCAAAAGTTGCCAATATTTTAGTTTCATCTTTTTTAGTATTTTTTATCTTAAATATATACTCTCTATTACAATATGGACAAACTGTAATCTTTAATTGCTCAATAAGCCAATAAGAAAATTTCTTTCTAAAAACATCATATAAATCTCTTAAAATCTCAATCTCTTCTAAATAATCCAATTTTTTACTTACAATATCATCCATCTCATAAGGATTAAGTTTTACAATCTGTTCAAAATCAAGATCAAAACAATGTAATAAACTACAGTTGATTTCATCAATACTGTATTTTGTTGATTTATTAACTATATAG
>QNYO01000081.1 GCA_003978765.1 Hydrogenimonas sp.
CCTTGGCAAGTCGGACACTTCACCCATTGTGTATCGGCAATGGCGTGTGCATAACCTGTTGGCCGCTCCCCAATGCATCGCATCGGCGCGACGACTTGTTCTTCCCTTGGACAGCCACGACAATGCCTGACAAGCGCTATTGGAGGCCGTTGTCTCTCACAGTCAAATAGATGGTAACCAGGCCGTATGGGGCATGGCGCTTTTGGAGCGCGTTACCAAAAAACCAAGGAGATAAACCATGAAAACTGCAACATCTTCTTGTAGTCAAGTCGTGCTGTTGAGTTGTCAACTGCGATCATCAACAAGAATGTAAAGACCACAAGAAGTGCACCGACAAAGTAGTTGCTACCTCCAAACAAGAAGACCAAGAAATAGACATAGACATACTCAATCCATCGACCTGTATAGACCGCTTCATAAAATGGTCCACTATACTCAATATCTGGTCCACCAATAATCTCTTGATGTGCTTCCGCAACATCAAATGGTGACTTATGCAGAAGCATTGGAATCGTGCCAAGGAATGCGATAAAGACCAAAGGTAACTGCAAGAGAGGAATGCCATCGTAAGATAAAATTTCTGCAATATCAAAGCTTCCTGTCACCAAATAGAGAGCAACCACCATCAAAATCACAACAGGCTCATAAGAGATCAGATGGATCAGCTCACGCATCGCACCAATAATACTGTATGAGCTTCTTACACTAAATGCACCAATGGTTAATGCCAAAATAGAGATGATGTGGAAAAAGATTGCCACAAGCAAACTATTTCCCAACATCAAAACTGCCATAGCAAACCATGTTGAGATAAAGTACATAATTCCCATGGATGCATGGAATGAGTGAACCATCAAAGGTCGTTTATCCATCAACTTTACAAAGTCATAGAATGGCTGCAGAAGAGGAGGTCCCATTCTGCTCTGCATTCTCGCGCGAATGATGCGCTCAATACCAAACATCAACCCCCCAATGATGGGAGCAAATAGTGTCAATAGTACTGCACTCATAGTAGTTGTCCTCCTAAAACCAATACAAGTAAGAAGAGTGTCACAGCAAAGACATTGATCTTCTCTTCATATTTTGAGATAAAGTTAAAGTCATAACTCTCTGCTTCTCGTGGATAGATCTCTCCACAGTTATATGGGTGAGTTTGATCAACTTTCAATTTCACAAAGAGTGGTGCCAAGTGGATAATAAGAAGGAGTACCAATGCACCAATGATTTGCCAGAAGTAGAGTGTTGAATCACCAACGACCAGTGACAATCCATCTGCATAGATATCCGTTGAACCAGCAATTGGTGTCACAATATCCATAATGAAGTAACCAATAAATGGTGCAATGAAGATCGTTGTACCGACAAGCCACAAGTAGTACCAGACCGATACAGTTAAAAAGTTTCTATCCATAGGGGTAAAGTCAATTTTGCTGAATCGGTGATGCTTAATCGCGACACCAAGCACTTTAATATAGAGTACGCTCAAGAAGACTCCACCTGTAGTCACAAGCAGAATGAGCATAACAAATCCACCAGATGATAGGAAGTTACTTGCCTCTTCGATCATCAACCACTTACCAATAAAGGTACCAAAAGGGATAAACGTCATGTTAAGGAAACCAAAGAAGATAAACATCAAAGTAAGTGGTGCTCTCTCAAAGAGTCGGTTCATATCTTTGATATATTTAACATGATAGAGCTTTTCGAGAATTCCCGCTTCAACAAACAAGAATCCTTTTGCAAAGCCGTGGAAGATAATCAACATAATAGAAACAGCAACAGCGGTTGGTGTACCAACAGCAGCCGCAAGCATCATCAATCCAAGCAAAGAGATTGTCGAATAAGCCAAGATTCTTTTGAAGTTATCTTGTGTCAATGCAAAAACAGCAGCTGCAACAAAGACAAATCCTGTGGTAAGAATCAACAGTTTTGAAAGGAGCGTATTGTGAATGATTGGTGAAATGCGCAAAATCAAGAATGGTGCAATTTTTACCATCGTAGCAGAGTGGAGAATCGCACTAACAGGTGTTGGAGCGACCATCGCACCAAGCAACCACTTATGGAATGGCAACTGTGCACCCTTAATCAATGCAGCGATTGAAAGGAAACCAAACGCAGCCATCGACATTTTCGCTGGATCCATCGCCAAAAGATCGGTAAAGTGATAGACACCAAAATCTTTGATCATCAAGATGATTGCAAAAAGAATGGCAACACCACCGATCTGGTTCATCCAAAGTGCCAATGTTGAGTTATTAATAGCAACTTCATCTTTTCTAAAGCCAATAAGTACCAATGACGCAAGTGTGGTTGTTTCAAAGAGTGCGAAGAACCACTCAACGTTGTTGGCACTTACCGCAAAGTTCATAACCCCCAAGAAACCGATAACAATCGCGACAAACTTATGCTTATCTTTCTCATTATAATCCATATAGCGTGTTGAGAAGATCGCAACAGGAACACCGACAATACCGACCAACAGATACATCATAGCTGTCAACTTATCGACATAGATGTTGGCTGTATCACTATGCGGTGCAATCGAAAGAACAACCAGCAGTAGAATAAACTGCGCAATGGCAAGCAGTGAAACTAAGATACTTTTTCTGGAGTACCCTACCCAGAAGAAGTATGCCAACAGACCAAAGTCAAAGATGGTCACTAAAAAGTTGAATACCGAAGGTGTCTCAACCAACATTGGCAAATCTGCTTGATAGACCAGATATGCCATGATTGACAACACTGGCAACATGATATATGACAGCATAGATGTTATGCGGTCACTCTTTGCCATATAGATGGCAAAGCCTGCCATTATGGGCAGGATAATACTAAGAATGACAAAAACTTCCATGAAGCATCCCTTCTTATTAGAGTTATAATATTTAATTCTAATAACTCAAAGGTTAGTGAATAATTATTCACTAAAAAAATGTAAAAAATCTTTAGAAAAAGATAGAAAAGTTAACATTTTACACATCAATAAAGATGTACTAAGCCATAAACAAGGCTCCATACAATGGTACTTTGATTGGGAATTTGCCGATTATATTTAAATGGGTATGATATACAAATTAAAAATTTTCTTATTTCTTGATATATTGGCTAATAAGTGTAGTTAGGTTACATTGTTTTGATCATTATAAAAAACTATATTTTGATATTTCGATTTTTCATTATAATTTTTTTATATATTTTGATATAAAAAATGCTTTCATCAAGAAATATATAGTATTTTTAAAAAACTTAATAAAACTTTTTATAATGTTTTAGTTTTTAGATGAGTGGGAGGAGTTTTGTGGATAATAAAAGGTGATTTTTTAGAATACTGTACTTTAATATTTCCGAATTATTTGAATCATGGGATAGGGAGATTTATCTTATTATAACATCAAGCTATTCCAATAGGATAGTTTTTCAAAAAGACTTGAATCACTCGTCCGTGTCTTAACAAATAGGCAACATGATCGACTGCATCATAAACATCGGAATGGCTCCAACCTAAACTTAACAAAGATTCGATCTCCTTATCATTAAGTGTTTGAGGTGAAAAGATCGCATTTACCGCATTTTTTGCTAAAGCTTTGTGACGATCATCTAATGGAATCGCCTCAATATCACTCATCGACTCTTCAATCTCATCTTTAGTGTAGCCTTTAGATAAAAGCAGTTTAGTATTAAATAGTTGACAATAGCTAAAAACCTCTCTTTTTGCAGTATAGAGACGCAAAAATGCAAACAGATCAGGATCTATGCTTTTATGATTTGAGAGATAAACAATTTCATCTAAAAAGATTTTAAATCGTTCTGGATTGACTACTGCAAAGATCTCAAAGTGCGGCGGAACACTGCCAAATTGGCTCTTTACTTCTTCAATCAACTTTTTTGATAATTCAGATGGTTGAATAGATATAGACATAATTACTCCTTTTTAATTAGACCTACTGGTCTAATAGCATTATAGGAAGATTAGCCTTATATACTCATTAGACCTATTGGTCTAATTATTGTAGAGTTTTATAAAGTTTCAGATGATCTAAAAGAGATTTTATGTGAGCATCGAAGGATTCTAAAGATGATAAAGATGGAGATAGTGAGAGTTCTCCCCAAGTAGATGTGATGAAAAACCTTGCCATCTTGTCTGTATCAAAAGAGTGAAACTCACCTTTTTCAATACCTTGTGCAAAAAGAGTTGAGAGGTTCTCTACAAAATGGTTAAAGGCTTCATTTAAAACTTTTTCAAATTTGCTATCTAATGG
Organism: Hydrogenimonas sp.; assembly: GCA_003978765.1. Classification (GTDB taxonomy): domain Bacteria; phylum Campylobacterota; class Campylobacteria; order Campylobacterales; family Hydrogenimonadaceae; genus Hydrogenimonas. The sequence continues at coordinate 4,260 of QNYO01000081.1, forward strand.
TGCCATCTCTACAATCAAACGATGAAGAGGGCAACCATTTTGAATGAGCAAATCGTGGCTCTTCATCTTCTCAAAGACTCTCTCCAAGCATTGAGTTACAGATTCCCCATCATTAAGTGTAAAATCAAAAAACTGCTCCATTTTAGGAATAATTCTCTCTTTTACAACAGATAAGACAAGCTCTTTTTTAGATGGAAAAAAGTGATACAAACTCCCCTTTGGTACACCAGCCTCTTTTAAAATTGTATTGACTGAAGCACCGTGATAACCTTTTTTGTAAACCTCTAAAAAAGCTATATCAAGAAGTTTATTGCGTGTATTATTGTCTTGTAGTAGATTATCTTTCATCTTTATTGCATCTCTTTTACCAAAATATATTTTTACTCTTTTTCTACCATAACCTCTAATCTTACCATATCAATATGAACTCTATTGCTACTATCTAACGGTACCAACTTAAGATAGTTTTGGACTAAATCATCCAAAAACTCCTCTCTTAAATTTTCAGGTAATTGATCTGTATATGGAAACCAAGTAGTCCTTAGCCATCCTTTAAATGCATCAATATCTTTATGGATCATATCTTTTTTTACAAGCTTAACATCATAGTCTTTAAATCTATACTGATTTAACAACTTTTTATAAAACTCTTCTGTATGAAAAGTGTATGGAGACTCAAAATTGTTAAAATAGTCCTCATACTTCTTTATAGTTACATCGAGTGCTTTAAATATATCTTTTGCATTTCCATATCCACCCATTTGTAACAACACTTTTCCACCACTCTTTAAAGCGTTATAGATACCATCCACTACTGCTTTATGATCTTTTACTCAATGTAGAGCCGCATTTGAAAAGATTATGTCAAACTCATCTTTAAACTGAATACTCTGTGCATCCATCTGCATAAATATAGGTGCCGAATAGCTTGACTTTGCCAACTCTATCATCTCTTGACTAAAGTCTATGCCAACAACTTTTCCTAAAGTAAGGCTTGACAATAAGTTGGTAACTTTTCCATCTCCACATCCAATATCTAAAATTGTATCGCTATCACCTATATCCAACTTATTGATTAACTCTTTTGCCCACAACTCTTGAGCAGAGGAGTTTTTTGCCTACTCTTCTACTTCCATTTATAAGTAGGATACTATTTGTAATACGTAACCTAATCAATTTTCTTTTGGTAAGGAAAAATGAACTTATACTCACTTCTTTTTAATTAAGTAAATCCTTATCTCCACATTATCCTGAAAATAAGACTTTAGAACAATATGAATATCTATGTTTTAGTATTACTGTGATTGTGTAAGCTGAATAAGAAGATTATTAAAGTTTTCCTGTGCTTTTAAGAGATTTGATTGAGTCAAAGCAAGATTTTGGCTTTGAATTCTTTGTGTTTCAAGAATTCTATCTGCCATTATTCCAATCTGAAGTTCTGTGGCAATAATACGGTCTGCCATTTCTCCTATTCTATCTGCCATTATTCCAATATCATCTGAAAGTCTTAACATCGCATTAATATAAGCAGTATTAACAGTTTCTGCAGAATTAAGAAGCTGAAGTGAAATTGTAAGAAGATTTTGTGAAACTGAAAGTAACTCTTGAGACTGGAGAAGAGTATCTTGCATAGTCTCAATATTACTATCTTCTACTGGCTGAAGAATAGATGAATAATCACATGTATCCAAATCCATTGCCATCACAGATGTATTAAACAACAGTAAAGCTGTAAGAAGTGTAGTAACTTTATATTTCATGATTTATATTCCTTATATTTTAAATTTAAAAAATAATATATGAAATTTTATTAGGAAGCACTTAAATATAAAAAAATTTTTATTAATTTATACTATATAAAATTGTTAATTTTACCTTATTAGCACTAAATTCAAGATTTTTAGGTTATCTACTTAAACATAATTCATTTAATTAGAAAACAATCAACAAAATCCATTTTAAGTAATGATATTAGTCGTAATTTAAATCTTTTTTTGGCTCCGACTCAATTCATAAGTATAATTTCACGTAATTTTATTCTATTTAATGTGAGTTCGAAATAAGAGAAGAATAACAATTGTTTAAGCCTTCCTTAAAAAAAGCACAAAATACCAAGAGGAAATCAATATAATTTTCTCACAGAGAGTGCTAAAGCACAAAAAATTTAAACCAAAGTATCATAAAAAAATATACATATAAATTCCAAAATATGAATAACCGTACTCTATAAGACAATTTATTCCCCAATCTCATCAACCAACATATTCATAATGAATTTAATGATAATATCTTTCTGCTCTGGTGCAGATGTTGCAACAAGCAAGGTGAGAGATGCCAGTGCATTATCATTGATTTTTGGTTCACCGTTAGCTTTGTAAAGTATGCCATTTTTGTATAGAAACAGAATAAACAAATATGCTCCAATGCGTTTATTGCCATCACTGAAGGGGTGACCTTTTACAATGTAGTAGAGTAAATTTGCTGCTTTTTGCTCAACAGATGGTAAGAGATCAACACCGCCAAAAGATTGGTAGATATTAAGCAGATTTCCTTTAAACTCACCAGCTTTTTCATTTCCAAAAAGCTCTGTCGCTTCACCTTTTGCCATAAGTGCTTTTTTAAGTTCAGCTATTGCAGATTTAGCCTCATCATAGTCAAGAATAAACTTCTGCTCTTTGGTTTTAGTTACCTCTTGCAGACTCTGCTCATCATAACCTTGAAGCAATGCCCAACTTTTAGCATAACTACTCACAATCTCCACAAAACCTTTTGCCTCTTGAAGAGTAAGCTCTTGATTTTGTAACCCTTGTTTAATGAGAGCAATAGTTTTTTCCAACTCTTGCAGTTTTTGTTGTTGAAGACTCTCTTTGTTAAGAACATATCCTTTAATGATATACTCTTTTATAATTTTGTTTGCCCAAATGCGAAACTGAGTTCCTCTTTTAGATTTTACTCTATAACCTACTGATATGATGACATCAAGATTATAAAAATCTATCTCTCTTGTAACCTCTCTTTTACCTTCTTTTTGAACTATCCGGAATTTCCGGAAAGTTGAATCTTTTTCTAACTCACCTTCTGCGTAAATATTTTTTATATGTTCATTAATAGTTTTTACACTTTTATCAAAAAGCTCTGCCATCTGCTTTTGACTCAACCAAACAGTCTCTTTTTCAACCGTAGTCTCTAAAACTAAACTACCATCTTCATAAATAACAACCTCCCTCACAACTCCCCCTCCTCCAAAAAGCTAAAATAGCTCTCTTTGGTCAAAATCACATGGTCGATGAGTTCAATACCGATGATTTGACTCACCTCTTTGAGGCGTTGGGTGACACGGCGATCTTCGTGACTGGGGAAGCATTGACCGCTGGGGTGGTTGTGGGCTATGATGATGCCAGCGGCTCGGTCGGTGATGGCATCGGCAAAGAGTTCACGAGGATGGACAAGGCTTTGGTTGAGCGTTCCGACAGTGACAACACGCTTTTCGATGATGTGTGAAGCACCTGTAAGTGTGATAGAGAGGAAATACTCTTGCTTTTTATTGGTGTAGTCATAGAGTTCACGCCAAACATCTTCGGCGCAGGTGATTTTGACATTCTGTTTAATGAGATAGCGACGGCTCAACTCTACGGCAGAGAGAATCTGCATCGCCTTGGCAGGACCTAAACCATGAATCGTCATCAACTTTTCAAGGGTGAGATTCTCAAAATCACTCTCAAAGAGTTTGACGATATCTTTGGCAAGTGCGATGACATCTCTACTTTTGCTTCCACTACCAAGCAATACAGCAATCAATTCATAATCTTTAAGTGCCTCAACCCCTTTGGCTTTCAGCTTCTCTCTTGGACGATCCTTCTCATACAGTTCAGTGACCCGCTTCATCCCAAACTCTTTTTATTCACATATTAAAAGGGATTACCTATTCAAAAACCCCATCGACTTCCCTTCACCTTCAAAACTTCCACCCTGCTCTTTCTTGATTTCAGCGATAAAGTCATCGGTTGTAAAGAGTGGCTCATCTTTCACAGCAACACGGTAGGCTGTATTTTTAATAATCAGATTAATCTGCCCACCTGTGAGGTTAAACTCTGCCAACTTCTCAATATCAAAATCGTCAGAATACGGTGCATTTTTAGGCAAAAGCTTCTTCCAAAGCTCCACCCTCTGTTCATGGTTTGGCTTCTTAAAGGCAATTTTATAGTTAAAACGGCGTGAAAAGGCGGTATCAAGATTTTCAAGGAGGTTGGTTGTGGCAATCAAAATTCCTTCAAACTGCTCAATCTGCTCTAAGAAGATATTTTGCATCTGATTATGCATCTTATCGGCAGAGCTACCATGCCCCGTGCTTCGACTGCTTAGAAACTGATCGGCTTCATTCAAAAGTAGCACCGGTTCACTCTTCGACTTTTCTGCCAACTCTTTGAAGGTATCAAAAATTTTGCGTACATTCTTTTCACTCTCTCCCACATACATCGAGAGAATTTTTGAACAGTCAAAACTCAGCACCTGCTTTTTCAACGATTTAGCCAGTGAGAGTGCCGTCATCGTCTTACCTGTACCTGGAGGACCATAGAAGATAATGCGTGCATCGATCGATTTGGCTTTACTCTTTATCCCCCACGCTTTCAAACGCTGTGCCACCCGCTTATCCATCTGTTGGAGTAAACGGTCTAAGATTTCACGGGTTTGTGGGTGCAAGACCACATCATCAAGTGTTGTTTTTGGGTCAATCAGCTCAAAAATCTCCTGCTCTTTGACCAGCATATCGAGTTTGAGTTTTGTTGTCTTTTTCTTCTTCTGTGGGTGAATGATATTGTGCAGTACCTCTTCATTGATAAAAAAGGAGCGGGTAATGCCACCAAAGGGATTGAGCATCTCATCATAATCGATAATATCATCGGAGATAAGCTTAGACCCCTCTTCAAGAAGCGCACGGTTTTTAAAGCGGTCATACTCATCAAAACTGATCAGATCGATCAATGTATTCATATCACGCAGATTCCCTTCGCCCCCTGCATACTCCTCTTTAAGAAGTGCCAAAAAGATCAACTGCTCTTTGGGTTCAAGCCCCTTCTCTTTAAAAAACTCTTCAATCACAATCGGCTCTTTGGTCACTGCCACCCGCTCTTCAATCCGCTTCTCCAAGAGTCCCAGTTTATTCTGCAAACGACTCACACTTGGGCTTGCTGAATTAAAGTTATGGCGTGCTGACCCCATTTTGGTATAGAGGTCAATCCGTAAAAATTGATCTTGTAGATACTCAAGATGGTCGGTATAAGGTGTCACTTCAGGCAGTACCAGATCGAGATTACCATTTTCAAGCAGTTTCAAAAACGACACACTCAGGCTCACACTCGTATGCAAAAGCTCTAACGATGAAAGCTCACCCAGCTTAATGGCATGAAAACTATTCTGCATCAACCACCCCAACTCAAAGAGGTTTTTGATCTTATCCAGATGCAAAACATAGCCATAGGCTTCATCGCCATAAAGCTCCATCAAAAGCTCAATCACCCCAACCTCATCGCTACCCTCAACATAACGACGGGTCATCACACGGAGGATCTTCGCCTCCTCTTCACTACACTTTAGGTGTTCAAAAATCTCTGTTTTAGTGATATCATCGCTTTGCAAAAATTCGATCAAGTATTTCATAATATCCTTAATATCCAAGGGAGTTAACGGTACAGAGCTCATCTGTACCGCTCTATTGATAGAGTGATTATAGCGAAGAATTTAAGAAGTATGCTCGTTCTTAAGCTCCTCTTTCAAAAGACGCTTAAGCACCTTGCCTGTTGCATTTTTAGGAAGCTCTTTAACGATACGAATATCACGGGGTTGTTTGAAGTTTGCCAACTTCTCTTTCAAAAACTTACGCAACTCCTTCACATCAACCGTCTCATTCTCTGCGGGTTCAACAAATGCTACTGGCACTTCACCCGACTTCTCATCGGGCATTCCAACAACTGCCGATGTACCAACCCCTTCAAAACTGTTAATCACCTCTTCAATCTCTCTCGGATAGATATTGATCCCTTTGGAGATAATCAAATCTTTCTTCCGGTCAACAATAAAGAGGAAGCCATCTTCATCAAGATAGCCCATATCCCCTGTAAGCAACCAGCCATTAACGATAGTTTCATCGGTTGCACTTGGGCGGTTTAGGTAGCCTTGCATCACATTGTCACCTTTGACAATGATCTCACCAATCTCACCTCTTGGAAGCTCCATCATATTCTCATCAACAATCTTAATCTCCACCCCTGCAATCGCTGGTCCAACCGACCTCGGCTTTTGCAAGGTAGGCAAATTCACCGATACCACAGGCGAACACTCACTCAACCCATACCCCTCAAGCAATTTAGCACGCTTAAACTTGGAGGTAAAACGGTGAATTGTCGCTTCACTCAGTGGTGCGGCACCACTCACAAAGTAGCGTACCTTATGAAACCACATAAAGTACCACGGGAGTTTGGCACGACTCAAAGCATTATAGACATCGGGAACACCGACAAACATTGTAACCCGCTTCAGAAGAATCTGCTTGATGATATTGCTAAATGGCATAATGTTACGTATTAAGACAAATGATGCCCCATAATAGAGTGGCATAATCACCGTAACGGTCAACGTAAAGGCATGGAACATCGGCAAATAGACAATAAAACGATCGTTACGGGTAAATTTGGTCAATTGTCCAATCGCTTCACAGTTGTGAAAAATATTACGATAGCTCAGCATCGCCCCTTTGGGGTTGCCTGTCGTACCAGAAGTGTAGATAATTACGGCTAAATCATCTATTTTGGGCAATTCAACCTGTTCATGGGTCTTTAAAATCGCAAAAATCTCATCAAAGCCAATATTCTTATTATCACGTGCTTCGTACTCCCCTTCCCAGACAATCCGCTCAATCCCTGTCATCTCCCAAAGGGGTTCGACGACCTTTTTGAGTGCACTTGAAGCCATCAATATCTTTGCTTCACAATCATTGAGGATATAAGCAACCTCATCACTCTTTAAAAAGGTATTCACAGGAACCGCTACAGCACCAATCTTTGTAATGGCAAAGAGGCTAATCACAAACTCTTTACTATTTTGTAAAAAGAGTGCGACACGATCCCCCTTTTTAATATTGTTAAGTTCAAGGAAGTGGGCAAGTGTATCGATCTTTTTTAAAAGCCGTTCATAGGTGAGCTTCTCATCTCCTATAAAGATTGCTGGACGGCGTGGTTTTCGGGCTGTATGCGATGCAAGCACTTCGTAAAAGTTTTGGTATGGATACGTCATGGTTTAAAACCTATACCCTATTGAGATATTTGTCAAAATTGCACCTCCTTTGCTAAAGGTACCATCGATCCCATTCTCATTGGGTGGTGTCTGTAGAGTACGATCGGTTTTATAGTCGTAAAGAAGGCTATACCCTACCTCCAGACGCTTATCAACCTGCATAATTGCTCCCAAAGAAAAGATATGTGCATCGGAGTCGGGAAGTTCAAACCCTACCGTCTTTTCAGGAATCGGTGTCTCATCGTACGCATACCCAGCCATGACTGTCCACTTCTCATTAAATTGATGGGTCAAACCGATACGGAATGTATTGGTATCAGACCATGACTTATCAGTCGGATTTCCAAAGAGTCCATCCACAATAGGATTGTCGAAATGAAAGTCGAGCTTTTTGTAAGCTGACCAGTAGGTACGTTCATAGACCACTTCAAGACGCGTCTTTCCAAAGTTGTGTGCTACTGCCAATGCCAAAGTTGCTGGCAATGGTACACTCACACCACCAGGGGTATCATAGTAAGGAAGTGGATTAGACCCAAGTGCAATAAAGCCCGTAGAACTCCCCTCTAAGTTGAGATCAATTTTCGATCGATAAGTTACACTCAGTGTCGTCTTTAATGTTGGTTTGTAAGAGAGTGCTACGTTATACCCTGTCTCAACGGTATCACCCGTCATATTTTCAGCATAGGCACCCTCTCGATAGGCTTTCACCTTTCCATCACTATAGATAAAGCGTAAACCACCACCGATACTTAGGGTCGGTGTGATCACATACGATACAGTAGGATTGAGTTCAATAACCTTAAGAGTAAACTCCTCTGCCATAGCTCTTTGAATGACACCATCCCACCGCTTAGAGAGTCCACCCGGCTCAACCAGTGAAAAACCAAAACGCCATTGATCAACCTTTGGACTTACATAATGAACATAGGGAAGTAGAAAATCTTCGGTTTTGGAGTCGTCATCAGCAGGAACACCTGCCACACTTCCCCGATAGGCAACCGATGGCAAATGGATATACGTTAAACCCGCTTCCATCTGGGCATAATCATTCATCCAACTCATATTTGCCGGGTTAAAGTAACTGGCATCGGCTGAATCCGCACCTGCAATATAAGCGGCACTCAATGCCATCGAACGTGTCGATTGTTCAGGAATTTTATAGGCACTGGCTTGAAGCATCATCGCTGTCACACTACCCACAAATCCCACCCATACAATCTTTTTTAAACCTTTTGCTTGCTTCACTCTCTCTCCTTTCTACAAGTAACTATCCTTGTAGAACCATTTTTCAGCCGTCCATTTTTGTATCAATACTATCAAAGAGATGATAAAAAATTATTAAATTAATCTCTGATTAAAAATTAAGATAATAGAATATTTCACATATCAAGATTTAATGTGTTAAAAAGGTTAGAAGCTATTATGAAGACGTGGATGATTGCACTTAGTGGTATCGCTACACTTTTACTCTCTGGATGTGGAGAGAGTACCGATAACTTCAATACCTCTGACGCTGTTGGAGGGTATGTGATACTCGACACCAAATCAGGCAATATCCCCTACCCCAACGATATTCTCATCTCACCAGAAACAGGTTATATTGATCTTGAAACCAATACAAGTGATCCTGCCTATTCGATCAAATCAGCACTCAACACACTTGATGGCTTCTCAACCACTTCACCTGTAACTGTTGGCGTTAGTTGCGATATTGACACTTCCACGCTTCAAGATCATATCATGGTCGTTGACATAACAACCATGCAACCACTCACCTATGGTGAAAGCTTTGTGGCAACTTTTAATGATGGACAACTCCTCATCTTACCACGTCAACCTTTTGAAAGCAGTCACCGCTACCTTGTCATCTTAAAAAGAGGTATCACCAACACTGCAGGTGAACCGATTGCTCCCGATTATCTTACCTCTTTAATCCTTCGTACAACCCCTCTATTGAGTAGCGATGGAACTCCAACAGTTATTTTAGATAAAGATCCTCAAACCAATATCGAGCGTCTTCAAAAACTTGAAGCGATTCGGCAACATACCCAGCAATTAATCACTGCCGCTGCAATTATGGGAGTACCTCGAAGTGACATTATCAATATTTGGAGCTTTAAAACAGAGACTATTGGTAAAATGGCCAAGGCATTTGCTGACCAAAACTATAGTGATGCAGTACTAACCCTTGCAGACAAACAGATCACCGTTGAATATATGCTTGGAGAAGTCAATAGACCAACCGAAGGCAAGGTTGCCATCTATGAAGGCAATCTCTCTAATCTTCCTTACTATCTTGGAATTCCTTCAACCACAAATGATCCTGCACCATTAACCCGTACATTTCACTTTGAAGAGAACCAATCTCTGCCAATAGTAGAAGCCAACATCACCATTCCTGTCTTAGCCACCCTTCCCAATGCCAACTCTACCTGTACCCAACCAGCAGAGGGATGGCCTGTTGTCATCTTCCAACATGGCATCACCCAAAATAGAAGTGCACTTTTAGCCATTGCCCAGTCACTTGAAGCAATTTGTTATGCAGGTATTGCTATCGATCTACCACTGCATGGAGAGACCAATGTCTCAAGTCCTTTCTATCAAAAAGAGTTAGAGCGCACCTTCAATCTTGACTACTACACCTACGATGAAAGTGCCCATCTTATCACCAAAGTACCCGATGGCAAACCCGACCCTTCAGGTCAATACTATATCAATCTTCAGTCACTCTTGACGGCACGCGATAATATCCGACAAACAACATCCGATCTGATCGCACTTACCAATGCACTCCAAAGTGTCAATGGTGTTCACTTTGATACCACGCATATCTCTTATGTGGGACACTCACTTGGAGCAATGAGTGCTTTTGGCTACTTGGCCCATCATCATCTCGATACAGCTGTACTGGTCAATCCAGGTGGTGGTATTGCACAACTTCTTAACAACTCTGAAACCTTCGGTCCTATCTTGCAAACAGGTCTTGCCGATAGTGTGGGACTCGATCGAAACTCCGATGCATTTAAGAAGTTTCTCTCTACATTTGTCACAATGGCACAAACCATCGTTGACGATGCCGACCCACTCAACTACATCTCCGATGTGGTAGCCAATCAGAAGATACTCTCATTTGAAGTGATTCCAGATCATGTGATTCCCAATAATCTCGATAGACCAGAGAATCCTCATCGATTCCTTCTTTATGGGACAGAACCACTTTTACGACTGATGCAAGCAAAAAGTGTTTCAGACTATCCTCTGCCAGCGCTTATACCATTAACAACCAACCATACACTCACCCGCTTTATTGAGGGAACACACCGATCCTTCCTCGTGCCGGATCAACCAACGGTTACGACAGAGATGCAATCTCAAATGGCATCATTCATTCTCTACAAAGGTGAACAGGTTAAGGTCAATGATGCAACAATTATTGAGTAGTGCTACGCCTCAATCAAATCGTAAAGAGCTTGAATCTCTTGTGCCCAAATCGACTCATCAATGGTCTCTAAGATTAGTGGAATATCATCCATTCTTGGGTCATTCATAATATATTTAAAGGCATCCCAACCAATCTCTCCACAACCTAATGAGTGGTGACGGTCAACACGACTTCCCAATGGTGGCTTGGAGTCATTGATATGCATCCCTTTAAGATACTCAAAACCGACAATCTCATCAAAACGTTTCATTGTCTCATCATACGCCTCTTTGGTACGCAAATCATACCCTGCTGTAAAGGTATGGCATGTATCCAGACAGACACCGACACGTGACTTATCTTCGGTTTTATCGATCAGATAGGCAAGATGCTCAAATTTATACCCAAGATTGCTCCCTTGTCCTGCAGTATTTTCGATTACAAGGGTAACACCTTCAGTCTCATTGAGTGTAATATTCATCGCTTCAGCAATCCGATCAAGACACGCCTCTTCACTAATCTTTTTCAGATGGCTTCCTGGGTGGAAGTTGAGCTTATCCAATCCAAGTTGTTCACACCGCTTCACTTCATCGATAAAAGCCTCTAAGCTCTTCTGTCGCTTCTCATCTTCGGGATGTCCCAAATTGATCAGATAGCTATCGTGTGGTAAAACATGTTTGGGTGCGATACCGCTCTCTTTGAGATTGGTTTTAAACTTTTCAATCGTCTCTTCATCAAATGGTTTGGCTTTCCATTGACGCTGATTCTTTGTAAAGAGAGCAAAAGCTTTTGCACCAATCGCTTTGGCATTCAATGGTGCATTAAAGACACCACCTGAAGCAGATACATGTGCACCTACATATTTTTTATTACATGACATTTATTATCTCTCCATAATTTTTATTAAGATGTGATTGGTTCGGTCCCTAAATTGGGATGATGTTGAATCAAAGGTATAGATTATATCAAATTTACCATTTTCAAAAATCTGCTGAACCCCTTTCCCCTTTTCGGTCTCAAAATTTACACCGCCAAAAATCGGTCGTTTTAAAAAGATATTTACAAGTGTCCCCTTCGGATAGTATGCATGCAAGTAATTTTTGTAAAATTGTGTCTCACTCATACACTGTTGATTCACACAGATCCGTTTTCCAATCGTCATCGTAAAGACCGCTTTACCTGAAGCATAGACCTGAACTTTCACATGCCTCTTTCCCCGATAGATAAATCCCATATCGGCATATCTCAATGTTGGTGACTTGATCACAATCAATGCAGATTGGGGTGCTTCATAGTAGTGTGTTGTACACCCCTGCAGAAAAAATATCAGAAAAAAGAGGGGGATGACAAAAATTTTTTGCATATTTTTCCTTTTTTGACCGTCATTTTAACTTACTTTAAGTTAAATTAACTATAATTCCAGTCACTAAGCCACTTGATGGCCCCTTCATCTAGCGGTCCAGGATGCAAGGTTTTCATCCTTGTCACAGGGGTTCGAGTCCCCTAGGGGTCACCATCATTTCTTGGCTTACACCTTTTAAAACCGTTGATGGCCCCTTCATCTAGCGGTCCAGGATGCAAGGTTTTCATCCTTGTCACAGGGGTTCGAGTCCCCTAGGGGTCACCACTTTTTCTTCTTCAAATGCCTTCTAAGTTTTTATTAACAAAATTGATAAGCTTTTTCTATATTCTATATAAAGTAGGGCAGTTCTACTGTCAATATTTACTATATTCTCCGCATGAAGCTAAACAAAACCTTGGTATAATCTTACAAAAGGCTTAATTTAAAAAAAACTAAAGTTTAAATGAGTATAATTGTCATCCTATCAACACACGATACTTAGATCAAAACAAACTATAATTAATATTTTTGATATTCGTATCGGATAAACTAGGTAGGGTGGTCAAGCAGAACTTAAAAAAAAATAGTGAGTTAAAAATCGTATGTTAGGTGGGTCAAAAATCGTATGTTAGTTTTTAAGGAAAAACTTACAAATATTCCTGTTCTTGAAAATTACATTAATGCGAATATCTCTTTAAGTAAAGAATATTTAATAGAGCGTGATATCTTTAGTCCTAACTGGATATCTTTCAATCAATCTCTTGCAAAATCTATTGTAACTCTATATCATTTTTCTAATTTACTTTATAAAAATATGGGAATAACATATGAAGAGTCAAGATTTTATAGTTTTTATATAGATTTTATTATTTCAAATCCTACAACTCATATCTTTACAGAAACCCCTCGACAATCAAAATTTGATCCATTCCCTATTGATTCTAAAAGAATTGCTCTACAGGCAGATATGCTTTATAAACTAGCTGAAAAATATAATCGCAGTACTCTAACAAGTGAAGAGTTTAATACAATTTTTCAAGAATTTTTCATAACCGCTTTTGGATATTATGATTTTGTCTTCTCCGACCAAGATAAATTAGGTATTTTTTCTAAATTTAGATACAGTAAAAAAATTTTTACTCAATTTAAAGAAACATTTAACACGCTTTTAGAAGATTCTCAAACAAATATAAAAGAATTATCTTATAAGGCTCCTATTATAAATATCCATGAAACATTAAAAGTTTATAAGGTTATAAATGATAAGACAAATCATGAATCTCTATCACTTAAAAACTATTCCCATAAAAAAATATATCAAGACTATATCTTCGAACAGAAAGAAAGAAGTGAAAATATAAAAAAATTAGGTACTCGAGCTAATAAGCTTATTGAATTTGAAATTTTCAGTTATATATTTTCTCAAAAGCTTTGGAAAATTGAGCGTTTATACCAAAATACACCTGAATTTGTTAATCATGATGGAGTTGAAAAAGAATTTAATAAAGAATTCAATAAAAGAATTAAACAATATATCAATAACCATTTATCTATTATAGAAGATTTTTATAATGAAAAAATCACAGTTAAAGAAACTCTCTATAAAATTTACAAGTTAGATAAAGAAATTATTAATAATTTTGTATTTAAAAAACTTCTACAAAATATTACAGAAAATCAAGAATATATAAATATAGAGTCACAAAACAAAGATACTTTTTGGAAATCTCAAGAAAACATGGAAGAAAACAAAGATATTTTAAAACAATCAATCAACTATATGCTTAGAAATGATCTAAACGAAAAATTCAAATTTTATCGTCTTATTGCCAAAAGTAAAACGATAGATGAACTTACTTTACCAATTGATCTTTTATACACAAAAGTTAAAAAACAAATTACAAAAATACAAGAACAGACAAGAGAAACAGTAGATTACGCTTTTTTAGGTATTTTACGTTCAGGATCATTTTTAGCACATGCACTCAACATATTAAAAATTTTTGATCCAGATAATGAGCAACTTAAACCTTACCACTCTTATTTTATTATCACACACCCTTATCTAAGTATTATACCAAGACAGATTTTTAATAGAGAAAATGGAAATATTACATTTATTTATGTTGATGAGGCTATTAAAAGTGGTTACTCATTAGCAATATCTGACCTCTACAGGGAAAGAGTATTATCATTGAAAAATTTAACATGTGATTATGAAATCAAAAAATCTAACAATGATTTTGCTGTTACAATTGTTGATTTTATCGACTTTAATGATAAAATTGCTAATAATCATTTAGAATATTTATCGCTCGCTCAAATACAACGTAAACAAAAGAGTAATGGAAAATATGATTTAGATATTATGGAACCAAATATTACTCTTCCAAAAAAAAGATTTCAATGGAAAATCTTTTTAGATAAATTACCTATTGATAATATAGAGTATAGTGTTGAAGAAAGTGTATCAATAACCATTGATAAAGAAGCAAGATATGATTTAGTTAAAGCACTATCAGACTCATTACTTCTCTTTAAAATTTCAAAAAAATTTGCAATAGAGATTCATAACATTATTTCCAATAATCCAAAAGAAAAAATCAACCTTTTATTTTTTTCAGGTTCTACTGAAGGTAAACTTCTTATTGATACAACTGTTTTTATATACAAAATATTATTTCAAGAAAATTTATCTAATATTACATTTTATATTAATGGTAAAAATACTCAAGAAAGTTTACAAGAACAAGAAAATCTTTTATTCTTCATGGATCTCTCTATCGTAACAGGTACAACACAACAATATACTTGGGAGTTAGATGTTCCCAATTTTCTAAAAAAAAGCAAACAGTCTTTTGATAAAAATTTTGTTATTTACTCTAAATCTTCAGAGAAAAAGGACATTATATCAATACTATGAATGACTATAGAGAATTAAATACTCCTGACCTAGATTTATTCAATATAGCTGTTAGTAAAGGG
>QNYO01000005.1 GCA_003978765.1 Hydrogenimonas sp.
TGCAATTGTTTGATTTTTTGCATGATTTTTAGAGTTAAAAATATGAGGATTCTTTTTAATATATTCATATAAATCATTATTTATTATTCTTATTAGAGAAATAATAATAAAGTCATAAAAGTTTACTTCTTCATGAATTATTGGGAATTCAAGACTAATTATATTTAATAGTCTATTTTTATTTCTAATTGTATGAATATATTCTAGTACCAAGTTTATGCAAGTTTTACCATCAATTAATACAAATAAGTTTTCAACTGTACTGCTAAATGGTCTGTAGATTGACGTTAATTTATTTTCAATCATTTTTCGGAGAGTTATTTGATGAGTTTTTGGAATAGTTACATGATAAGTTACTATTTTTTCTAAATACTTTTCTCCATTTTCAGATATTAATTTTTCTAAAGATTTTGATATAACTTTTTTATCATAAGCTAAGATATAAATAATATTATGAAAATCTGCAACGCTTTTAACAAGCCTAAAAATTTGTTCAATTTCATTATCTAAAAGTCTATCTATATCATCAATTATAATAATAATTTTGCAATTGAGTTTTTCTAAATTTGTATTAATCTCTTCTTTTAACTCAAGTAGAGTTTTTTCCTTAGGTGATTTATTAAACTTGTACTGTATATTCATTATTTTTGCTTTGAAAGTCATAGTATCGGGTTTAAGTGATATTGAAAATTTTTTTATTAATTTAATTATATTCTTCGATATTTTTTTAAAAATATTACATTTTAATATACTTTTTTCTAACTCTTCAAAAAAAATTTTTATAATTTGATTAGAATCACTAATTAGCCAAGGATTAAAATGTAAAAAAATATATTTTGTTTCTTTATTTTCTTCTAATTTTGTTTTGATTTCTTTTTCTAAAAAGTTTAAAAAAGTAGTTTTCCCACTTCCCCATTCACCTTCTAATGAAAGTACTAAACTTTTTTGTTTGTTATATGTAAAAATTAGGTCTGCAATTTTTTCAGTATAAGGTTGAAAGTTTAGTTTATCATCATCTTCATTAATTAATGGTGCGTCATTTTCTATTTCTATCATTTTTTAACCTTGTTTATCACTTTTTATGTTTAAAGCTATTTTACTTAATCATATATTATTAATAGTTTAAAGCTCTTTATAATTAAAATGAGTTTTTAACTTGACTATAGAGAGTTATTGAGAGTTTCTTTAAAATTTTGTTATGATACTTTAAGTATTACAAAGGAGAGATGAGTGTTTCGATCACTTTATGAGAAGAGTGCGATCTTTTTTAAACGCTTTGATAGTGTGGTACTCTTTTTTTTAAGAGCTATTTTGGCGTGGGGATTTTTTAATGTATCGATTGTTAAGTGGGAAGATATGGGGGCTTTTGCTGAGTGGCTTGCAACGATGGATATTCCGATGCCTCTTTTAATCTCCTATTTGACTGCAACGATTGAAATCTTTGGTGCAATTTTACTGGTGACAGGGGTGTTGGTTCGTTTAACGACGCTACCTCTTATTGTCATTATGATTGGCGCTATCTTTTTTATCCATTTAGAGAATGGGTTTGCGTGTAGCAATAATGGGGTGGAGATTCCTCTTTACTATCTCATTATGTTATTGGTTTTGTTAACACAAGGTGGTGGTAAGTGGAGTTTGGAGTATTTGATCTTTAAAAAGAGTGATGGTTCTAAGTAGGCGTGTATTGGTCAATTAAGACATTTCTTCTTTGGATAGTTCTGACTACTCCTCTTTGGTCGGTTGGCTATGCACCATTTGCAGAGGATATCGTTTTAAAGGAGAAGAAGCATCGCTTAGACCCTAAAAGCTTTATTGTATGGCGAGAGAATATTGATGTTAAGAAGCTTTTAGAGAGCTCTTTTGAGATGGTGGTTGTCGATGATAGTGTGCCAAAGGGTGGGCACTATCAGTTAAGTCAATCAGATATTGAGCAGTTAAAGGCTCAAGGAAAGACTCTTATAACGATACTCAATCTATTTGAAACGGATGAAGAGGTTCTCTTTGAAAAAGAGCATTGGTTTGAAGAGGTGATTCAACCATCTCTTCACTCCATTAAGGAGCGAGGTTTTGATGGTGTCTATCTTAAAGGAATAGATCGTATTAAAAGCCTCTCTCAAAAGGCAGAACTACTTTTCAATCTTCTTGAGAAGATAGCCACCTATCTTCATGCAAAAGATTCTCAACTCTATATTGTGCTTGAAGGTGCCGATAGACTACTTCCTTACGATACCCAAGAAAGTTTACCTAAGCTACTTGATGGGGTTGCAACTGAGTCACTCTTTTTTGATGGGACTCAACCCAACTACAGCTCAAAAGAGCGATTAAAGCGACTAAGGCGGTTGCAGGCTATGGGATTGCCTATTTTTGTCATCGACTATTTTGATACTCATCGCCGATATGCAGGTGAAAATAAGGCACGTTTCAAACGCTTTAAAAACCGTCTTCGTCAAGAGCATTTTATAGGGTATGGTGCCTATAGTGATCGTAAGCTTGATAGGATTTCAGTAATCTCTGAAGTCTTATTGGCAGGTGCAAAAGATAGTGATAAAGATTATATTCCTGACCATTTAGATGCACACCCTAATCAGCCTGCAATTGGACGTAGGGAGAATAGCTTTTTTCAAGCCTTTCATCTTGGTATCGGGGAGCGACCCGTTTTACCATTTCGGGCAGAGTATAGTGATAATCCGATATGGGTAAGCCTCTCTGATATTGTGCTTGGAATGAACTGGACACAGAAACAGCCACTCTATGCCATTGATGATGGGGATGGTGATCCACTTGTGGAAGAGTTTGATCGATTGCGTGAAGAGATGGGGCTTGGACGGGTAAAGTTTTTGACGATATGGGTGACACGGGGGTGGCAAGAGCAGTGGTATGATCTTCATAGCCTACAAAAAGCACTGGATCATGGTCTGGTACTTGTGATTAACTATGCTTTTTTTATGGATGAGCTTGCAAAACCGCATGCAAGAGATCGAGTGCGTCAATTGGTTGATGTGTATGAGAAGAGCTCCTATCGGTTAGGGCAGATGCTTGGAAAGCTTCATGGTGATATGCTTGTTGTTATGGAGCCAGAGCTTAATAAACGGAGTGTTTTAGACTGGAAGGCTTTTCCTGAATTGATACGTACAAAAGGGATTATGACGATTGATAGGTCTATAAAGTCTGTCAAGCCTAAACGTACTTTCTTCTTTCAAAAGCCCAAAAAACGAAGAGTCTTCTATGGTATTGCTGTAACCGATACAGGAAGTCGGGATAGTCAAGGAGAGGATAGGGTATTTGGTCGAAAATCTTTGGGAGATAGTCAGGCATGGCAATCATTTCATCCACTCCTTGAACCCCTTGCAGATGATTTAGATTTTGTTGCGTTTCAGGAGATGATTGGTTCATTTAGTAGAGATCCTGACCAGCTTCATCATATACGAACATATACAGTCAATGATCTGGGGATGGCTGATCTTGATCGACGGATTGAGAATTTTGCGCACTGGCTACATCAACGCTATCACCATCCTGTACTTCTCTCCTATATCGCTTTGGCAACAGGGACGTGGCACGATAAAGATAGAGATCACAAAGTAGATGCCGATGAGGTTGATCCACTTGGATGGGTTGATGTGGTGGCAGATACCTATGCCAAAATTCGCCGTCGATATGGATTATATGCCTCTGCAGGTCTTTTTGGGTTGGCACCGATGATGCTGTTTGATCATCCATCACACGATCTTGGTAAATTCCAATATTTTGATCGCAATGAATATACATTTGGATTGATCGCAACCGATGCTATTGCTGGTACACATAGTCCATTGGGTGGACGTTGGCACTATAAACAGGGTAAAGGAAAAAATAAGACGGTTGTAGAAACGATTTTTAGTGATTAATACTTGATGCTCATAGAGAGACAAAGAGAGCCATCTAAAAACTTAGGTCCCTCTTCATCTCTCCACCACCAGCGGGTTGGTGTGTAGTAGTTTGAGTAGATAATACTTAAGTGAAACGGACGGGGATCATACCATCCAAAAGAGTAGGCGTAGTCGGGCTCAAGAAAGGTTTGTCGGCTAATGCGTCGATAGAGATAGACCGATCCTGCGATAAAAAACTTTTTATAAAGAAAGCTTTTCCCTGAGATCGTTAAGCGGTCTTGAGAGTAGTGAAAGTAGTGATCCCATGCAACACTTGTCAGTACCGAATCAAAGAGCATGGAGCTTCCAGAGATCGTTAAGAACTCATTTGCTGTTGCACGTGTATATTTGTAACTTGCTTTCAGGTTCCAGTTATCAACTTTTGTCTTATAGTTAAGTTCCCATGTCCCTTGCTCAAAATTAAAGCGATCTTCACCCTCTTTGGGATGGAGTTTGTTATTGGCATAGTTGGAGTAGGAGAATCCCCAAGTATCAGGGTGCCAATCACTATAACCAAATGAGTAGGAAAAATCGGGTTGGTAGTAGGGATTGCTATATTTATTAAGATCTAGTACATAGGTTCCACCAATAAAGAAGTATTTGATGGGAGTGATTGTGGTTGATATTTTCAATGCTTCACGAGATAAACCTTGTCCAAGAAGATCTTTGAGTGTGTTACAGTAGCTAATAGAGTGGCTAAACCACTTCTCAAAAGGCTCAAAGTGTAGTGCTTGATACCAAGGTTGATCTTCTGTAGAAGGCTTTTGGGATTGTGTTTGATCTTGAGACTTCTCTTCTGTTAAGTTTTGAAGAAAGAGGGCAACTTCTGGACCTGCTTGTTGACTTTGTAAGAGGTCAATATGTTCAAGGGCATTTCTCTCAATAATCTCTTTTTTAGGTAATTTTTTTTTCTCCTTTTTTTTAGGAGATTGCTGTACAATCTGAGTTCTTTTTCTCCTCTTCTTTTGTACAGATGCTTTTTTCACGCTTTGCTCTTTTTTAGGTTCGATCATAGAAGTAGGTTGTGTTTGAAGGGCGGTACTTAAAAGTGTTTGATTGCTCTCTTTTGGAAGGATAGTATTGGGTGTAGTGACAATGGGGGCTTTTTTTATGGTAGAGGTGATAGGCTTTTTTTTACTCCTCTTTAAAGAAGCACTTTGGGTATGCTTCTTAGGAGGAGCAGAATGGGATGTTGAGGGCTCTTTTTTAGTTTGAGTGGTTGGTACGCTTTGAGTTACGAGCGTTACTTTTTTTTTGTATGCTTTTTAGATTTAGAACTTTTCTTTGTGTGTACCAACTTTTTTTTCTTCATCATCGCCTGATATCTTGGTAAGAAGAGGGCATACGGTCTATTCTCTGTTGCAATAATCTCATTCTCATATGGGCGATGGTACTCATACTTATAGAAATGGTTGGCAAGCATAAAGTTATCTGAATGGACAGCAGAGTGAGTGATATGTGCCCCTGGAATATTGACTGTTAGACTATTTAAATACTCTTCAGCCTCTTCTTTTGTATCAAAGACTCCAACACGTACCACAAAATCCATCCCTTTTCGTACAATACGTACAACAGGCTCATCAGAGAGTGACTCCATAAGCTTTTGTGCATCGTAGCGTAGTTCAATAGGGTAGCTCTCAATATAGTAAGCATCGGCTCGATCGACATGGTGGAGTCGAATCTTATCATAAAGTTTCGGTGATCGTGCATAGTAGAAGTTTCCTACCTTTTTATAGTAGAGAGCCTCTAAAACAGCTGCATTGGTAAAGATATTGAGTGATCTGTTAGGTTGATCTAACTCAACATAGCGTCCCCCATACCAGCCATACCCCTCTTTATAGAGATCAGAGACATGTTCCATAAGTTTTTTGGCATAGTCATCGGTATATCCGTAGAGTGCATCATAGATAAATGCTGCTTTGGTACTAATCAGTTTGCGTTTACGCACCGACTTACCATCGCGATTTCTATCACTCCAGAGTTTTCCATTGTTATAGATATCATTTTCGATCCATCGTGGTTTGCGATCGAGAGCCTCTTCAGTTGATGTTGCCAATTTACCGGTAATGGTATAGCGATCTTTGAGTGTTAGATAGATATTGGATGAGTAGTGTTTATATTTAAGATAATAAGGAAGCTCTATCATACTCCATAGATAGCTCTCTCCATTCGTAACACGATGTTTAAAGCCCATTGGAACTTCATGAAGGTAGGGAGCAGTATAGTCGAGATTTCTCTCATCGACAAAGTGGCTATAGGATGGAATATTGAAAAGCTTGAGTGCTGTATGGATATAGTACTCTTTGGCTGGGTCTTTAATAGGGGTAAATCCTCCCTTATCTTTACCATTAAACCAGCGATCTTGCATACCATCTTTCAAAAGGGCACGTTTGAAGTTCCACTTTGCAACAATTTTAAAGACATCTTCGCGATACTTTGGATAGTCTCTCTGCAGATAGTAGAGTCCTGTCATCAGCTGGGCAATTGAGTAGAGATCCCACCCATTACCCATTTTGGTTGGTTTGCCTGAGATGGTTACCATCTGACCCGTTTTTGCACTGTAATAGAGGTTTGGCAACTCATTATGGTAAAGCTTCATCTTTTTAAGGGTAGCAATCAGTTTACCCATACGCTCATCAAAAGTACCTGGATAGATAATATCCATCTCTCTTGCAGCAATGGTTGCTAAAATTGTCTTACCGATATGTTCTGGGCGGATGATGCTATATTTGTTGACTCCATTAACCAACCCTGTCTCTGGGTGGTAGTTGTTTTCAAAGTAACTCCAAGCAATTTTAGCCGCTTTTTTATCTTTGGATCCACAGCAGTTACAGTCGGAGTCATTATGATCAACCATATCAGGTGAGAAAGGTTCTAAAATATCGGGCTTTTTATCGGTTGGAAGACAGCGGAAGTTATTGATGTTATTGCGATAGTAGTCATAGATACCACGACTCTCTACTTTATGAACTTTTTGCAGAGGTCCCATTTTGCTTGAGAGCATTGCTTCAAGAATAATGGCATTGGTATTGAGTGTCATAGCTCGGTTTGGTCCAGGGATCTTCTCATAGATACCTGCATAGTACCCTTTTTTCGGATCATAGTTATTTTTTAGATAGTTATAGACTTTATTGGCATAGGGGGTATTAAAGAGGTAGCGCATACCAATACCCGCTTTGGTACTCACTGTTTTATACTCATCATAGTCTTCACCCATCTGATTAATTGTTTTCCACGGTTCGCCATGCGTAAAGACTGTGTTAAAGAGGAAGTATGGGCGTCGGTCGATGTTATCTTCGGTAACAGCTGTTAACTGTCCCGTATGCTTATAGCGCTCTTCTTGAACTTTGTACATATTTTTGATGTAGTGTCCCGATTCGGGATCATCAACACCATACTCAAATCCCAAATACCAAAATGGTTCACTTTCGACAAAGTTACTAAAGAATGGACGTGTGTCGGTTGGAATTTTAACGCCATAAACCTCTTGCTCTTTAACAAACTTATAGCTACGTGCCTCTTTGGCATTGTGCCCCCAGAGCTCATAACCACGGGCAAGATACTCTTCATACCCTGTCAAAGCTTCATGGGCAATGGTCAATTTGCCATCTCTAAAGGTTCCACCATACAGGTCGCCTTCAACACTCAATGCACGGCAGTATCGAAAACGGAGTGTTAACTTCTCAACTTGGGGGGCTAATGTCGGTTCACACTGCTCAATCAGGTTCAAAGAGGAGAGAAGACGTGCCAAGTCGGCTGCAGACCAACCAATACCATCTTTAACAGGCTTATTGACGTAGTTGGTCATCTTTGCTGTAATGGTATTGTAAGTTTTGTTGGGCAGTTCATTATTAAAGAGAGGAAGTTTTTGCATGCCTGTTAAGAATTTGTTCATCATTCTCTCAAACTCTGTCTGATCAATCAGACAGAATTTGCGTGCGGCATACATTGCAAAGACACCATTCGCCCAGTCCCAAGTCGCAGCGGATGGGAATTTATGGGCTGCATTGGTAAGACCGGTCTTTTTTTGAAAGTTATTTTGAAAATATTTCCATGCGATACGTGCCATTTTAAGCTCTTGTTTGGTAGGCGCACATCGTAGTTGACAAGGACTTACACTATCAGAGGGGGCAATACACTCACCGGGTTTGAGACCAATAGTTTGATAGATACGATTGAGCCACTTCTCTTCATCTTGAAGATGAGAAAAACATGAAGAACAGTTAATTTCAGACTTTTCTTGTGTACACTTTTTATTAGTTTGCGAATAAGTGTTTATTAAGAATACCAAACCAGCAATCATTAAAATAAGCCCGAATGGTAGTAGCCACTTACCTTTTATCTTTTCAATCGTTTTATATTTTTCGTTCTTCATGATCTCTATTTTCAGTTGATAGGATAAGATAAGTATAACATAAATTTTATTTGTTCAAGCGAAAATAGATTAGATTGTCTATTTTATTTTCAAGATCACGATAACTTGGTTGAAGTGTTTGGGATTTGGGTGTAATAGGGTGGGATGCATGGCTTACCCAAAGGGGTTGTAGAGGGTAGTGAAGCTCTTTGGCTCTTATAATAAGGCGTTGAAGATGTTCAGAGTGAACGACATGATCATCAAGACTGTGGATACAAAGTAGAGGTATAGAGATTTCGTGAAGATGGTAAAGAGGTGAAAATTTTTTAAGCCATCTTTTTCTTAGCTTATCATCTTGAATTCTTGATAGACGAATCTGTTTGGTTATGGGGTAGAGGTGAAGATCAGCAGGCATACTATTAAAGATAGCTAACTTAATCTGCTTCTGTTCCCTTTTGGAGAGAGAGGTGAGTGCCATAAATGCCAATTGGGCACCAGCCGACTCGGCCATAATAACAACCCGTTTTGGATCCCCATGAAACCTTTTTGCACGCTTTAGAATGGTTCGGATGGCTATTGTAATATCTTGAATTAAAATTGACATATCGATCTTAGATAAATTGAGTAGACGGTAGTTGACACTGATGGCACTGAACCCTTTGTCGGCATACTGTTGACAGAGTGCTTGAAAGCTCTTCTTATCTCCATGGTTCCATCCACCACCATGGATGTAGATAAAGATAGGATGATGGGTACCATCAGAACGGTAATAGATATCATATTGTTGGGATGGATCTGTTCCATAAGAGTCTTTTTGGTGGAGGATATGGTGTTTGGGTTGATAGAGAATTTTGGCAAGATGAAAACGTAGCGTAGGAGCATGATAGGATGGCTCTTTTTGATGGGGGATATACCCTCTATCCTGTTTTAAGCGATGGATGAATTGTTGAATAGGTTTGGTTCTACTATTTGGTAGGCTATTGTAGTGAATGCCATTATCTTGAAGTGCCATTTCCATCGAGAGCTGTTGCTTGGTTGTACGCTTGTGATGATCCCAAAGTAGGAGTGTTGGAGGCCAGTACCAATCTATTTGTCGTGCTGGTGAGAGAGCAATAGCTGTTTCAAGTAAAGAGGCACGACCATTCAACTGCTTTGTAAGCGTGATGATTCCTTGACACTCAGGTAATGAAGACTCTTTTTTAGGAAAGTGACACGTTTGCACCCAATCGGCATAGAGATCTTTCAAAATGACTCCAACAATATATTTTCGATAATAGGGTAGAAGATTGGTTTGAGCAATCGCAAGTAGTGATGCATAGTGCCTTTGTGCATAGAGGATCAGTTTTTCATGTTGATTGGCATCGATTCGCTTTCTCAGATAGGACTGCATGGCAAAAATTATGTCGTCATATCGCTCTGTGGGTGTCGAAGAGAGGAGGGGTGATAGTGACTTTAGCGAAATCGTTTGATCACAAAAAGAGGGGTGCAATCTTTCATCTCCATCAAAGCAGATCACTTTGATGGAGGTGATGGGTAGATTCTCTCTATCGGGTTGTATCGCACCCCATAGGATGGCGGGCAAAAGCCCTACCAAAAAGATTATCTTGGAATCCAATTGAATGCCACCTTATAGCGAACCATGAGCCACATTGAAACAAAGACAAGCGTATGGGCAAGGGTGTTGTACCAGAAGTTTCCTTGTTGGAAGAGAGGAATATTGGCAATAATAATACAGGCATAAACATGGAGAATAAAGACATAGAGTGATGCCTGACCGATTGGAATAAAGAACCATCCAAAGAGCTTGTTAATCGGTTTCCAAAGATAGGAGAGTACCGCATAAGAGAAGATCAAAATGGTAAAGTCATTGATGAGACGACCAATACCGAGACTATTTTTCAAAAAGAACTGCTGATAGATCATATGGAAAGTTTGTGGATCGATAACATGCAGTTTGAGATAGTCTGGAATCTCTTTGAGTGGGTTATTGTAGGTAAAAAAGAGAAATGCAAAGTAGAGAACGACAATAAAGGCAAAGACCCACGCCCCACGTTTCGAGTGGAAGAAGTTCCAGATCTCATTACGATAGTACCCAATCACAAGTCCATGGACAAAGAGGATTTGCCATGTAAGAACAGGGAATGCCCACTCAAATTGTGCCCCAGTGATACGGACATGAAAACCGTTATTGATAAAGTAGATGATCCAGCTAAGGGTTAGGATGACAGTCACCTTGTTTTTACTGAGCAACCAAAGAATAAAGGGTGATACCATCAATAAGATGACATAGAGTCCTAAGATCTGGAATTGATGAGGACCATACTGCAAAAGAAGGAATTTCGCAATGATACGGTCATGATTTTGCCAAAACTGCTCAACATTTGGATAAAGGTGATAGACTTTGCCACTATAGGCTTTAAAAGTCATCGCCACTGAAGCATCGATAAAAGGAATCAGATCGATAATGGCAACAGAGAGAATGACAAAGAGACTCGTTTTATAGAGCAAAAAGGCACGACTATACTGTTTTTCGATCGTACGCCACAATCCATCATGCTCCATTCTCAGGCGTGAGAGGTAGCCTAAGATAACACCAGAGAGCATAACAAACCCTTCAGCACCTGTAACAACACCGAAACGTTCCCATGCCAAAAAGTTGTAGGCTGAAAAGATATCGATATGGACAACAATCAAGAAGGTCATAACAAGCCCGCGGATAAAATCGATCCGCAGGTCACGTTTATGGGCTCCTTCCGGGTAGTGCCACTGGCTAAAAATAGGAGCCATTGGCTTGAGCGGTGGAATATTATTCTGCATTGTATGCCCTTTTAGTTATCTTTGATCATTTTGAGAATTGGACCATGAGTTTTATAGAGCAGTGACTCAAGAATAATCGCATTGGTGTTACAGGTGACTGCTTTGTTTGGCTCTTCTGTTGCCTCATAAAGACCAGCATACCATCCCCGTTCATTTCTAAGAGGATCGACCTTTTTAATTAGACGCTCTGTATAGTCTGTATGGTAGAGGGCATCCATTGCAAATGCAGCTTTGGTACTGAGCAGTTTCATATCGTTATGAATTTCACCTGTCTCATCAATCGCAACCCACTTCTTCTTGTTAACATAGATACAGTTATAGATAAAGTAAGGAGGACGGTCAAGGTGATCTTCTGTCACAGCTGTTAAGATACCTGTCTCATCATAGCGCTCCTTTTGTACAGCATAGAGACGGTAGCTAAACTCTTTTGAGAAGTAGTCCCAACCAAACTCCAATCCATCAAGCATATAGGGCTCCATTAGTACATAGTTGTTTGCATCGGAGTGGGCTTTGTCACGCTTATCGTAAGGGACAGGAATATCATAAATATCGACAAATTCAAGGTACTTGTCATAGCGTAGGGCATTGGTAATATCAACCCCAAAGGTTGCAAACATTTTTGAGGTATATTGCTCATAGCCCAAACGTCCCTCTTGCAGAAGCTTCTCTTTGCCATCTTCCACAATGGCTCCAAAGAGTGAACCCTCTTTAGTCATCTCCGATGCATCCCAGCGAGAGAGAATCGCTTCAATCGCCTCTGTATATTGTGGTTGATGGAAATGGATATAGGAGAGTGGAATAAGCAAGCGACCAATATCGATTGCCGACCAACCAATTCCTTCCGGTGTTACATTGTTTTGATAGTCGGTCATCTCCAGCGTTTGTGCATTGTAAACCTTGTTAGGGAGCATATCCTTATAGAGTTTGATCTGCTGAAGTGTCTTTAAGAGACGTCTTAATCGATGGTCATAGGTTGCTTCATCGATAATCCCCAGTTTATAGGCTGAGATCAGTGCCATCAAGTAGTTACCTGTATCCCATAGTGTGGTGGATGGGTAGTTATCGACTGAGTTGACCAAGCCTGTCTCTTCATGGTAGTTGTTGACAAAATATTGCCATGCGGTTTGTGCATAGGCACGCTCTTTTTCTGTAAGTGTCGAAGCTGTAAAGTTGATGTCAGGAGCCATTCTATTCTCAAGGGTAATAATCCCTAACCCCTTTTTTCTAAGATCAAGATCGTTAAGAAAATAGATAAGAAAGCTACCGAACACCAGTGCAAGTAAAAAGACGATATGGTGTCGGGCACGTTCGAGATTTTTATTTCGATCCATGGATTATCCTTCAAATTTATATAGTGCTGCTTGAACAATTGCCCAAAGAGAGATCATATTGAAAATCGACCAGAGTATATTAACAACATAACCGGTCAAGAAGATGCGATCTCCCGTGATATACATTGCTGTGGCATAGGCAATCGCTATGATATAGAGTGCAATCAATCCAAGCTGTATCTTAACCAGAGAGAGAAAGTTCCCCGATTTTGCTGACTTGGATGTCACGACAAATTTGATCGGTTTGCCCCGTGCAACATCCCAAAAGGCTTTCAATACGATAGGGAAAATTGCAATAAAGAATTGTCCTCCACGGTTGGAGTTGATTCCCCATGTTGCAATCATCAGTGCCAGCTGGTTGAAAAAGAGGAATGGAATTAGATGGATAAAGAAGTCCATCGAGTAGCTCTGTACGGGTGCAATGTTCGTAAACATATAGATAATGGGTGCAAAGAGCAAAATCACCAGCCAAATGGCACCTGTGTAGGACCAGAAGGTACTAAAGTACATCAATTTTTGCCAAATCGTCAGCCCTGGTTTAAAGAAGCGTTTAAACTCTTTTTTGATCAGATCGATCGTTCCACCTGCATAACGGAAGCGTTGTGTACTCCATGTGATCAGATCGAGTGGTGAAAGCATCTTGGATTCAACTTCAGGGTGCAGAACCGACTTATAGCGTTTGGGCTGATAGGCATGCACCAGGATTGATGTATAGATATCTTCAGAGGTGTGGTAGCAGATATACTCAACATCAAGTTCTTGAATCGCTTTATTACGATCTTCTGCCTCTAAAACACGTTCCACCCAGCGTGCCATTGCGACACGTCTAAGGGCACTGGTACGGTGGATAGAGGTAGCACCACAGCAGAATGATGCATTATAGTTATTACGACGACGCTGAATCACCCCAAAGAACATACTTGGGTCGTTAGCAAAGACATCGTAACCGACCTGAATTTTGCCTACTGCTTTTTGAAGTAGGAGTGCGGCATTGCGTCCGAAATTGCCGAGTCGGCGTTGCCACACCTCTTCAAGTGGTTCCCCTTTGGTCAGATCACAAAACCATTGAGGGGTTTGAACCCATGCGACGCTATCGTCTCTGAAGTATCCCATAGTATTGAGAAGAATATTAGGGAAAAGACGGGTATCCGAGTCGATGATGACGATAAAATCGCCACCTGTCTGGTCCATGGCATAGGTAATGGCTCCCGCTTTACGCCCTTTAGAGCCTTCTCGAAGGACTTGTGGAATACCCTCTTCAGCCGCCATTTTTGCCATCTCCTCATTGCCACTATCATCAAGTAGATAGATGCCAATTTTCCAATTGGGCAATCCTTTGACCTTTTTGGCGGCTCGAATGGTATGGCGAACCAGCTCTGGACTTTCATTAAAGACGGGAATATAGATATCGATTTTGATCGGTCGATCTTTATAGTAAGTCTTGAGTTTGGGTTCTACAACTTCATCCATAAATTCTGGTGGCGACTTTTTTGGGGTATCGTTGATTCGCCAAAAGTTAATGACGACAAGAATGGTACCGATAAACATCATCGTTTCGGCAAATGCCAGTGGAATAGCAAACCAAAGTGCATCTTGATTGAGTGATTCGGTCCAGCGATACCAAAGGTACCATATCCCCAACATGATGGTAACAACACCGGTAAATTGAAACAGCATCTCATTGATTTTAGAGTGGGGTTGGGGAGGTTCTGGTACACGATTCTCATACTCTGGTTCTAAGAAGTAGAGTTCATTCATTTAGCTTCCTTTTTGACGATAAAACGGTAGCGGTTGGTGGCCAAGGTGGTCTCTTTTTGAAGTTTTAGTTCAACTTTTGCACTCTCCTTGAGTGGAAGGGTCGCCACTTTGATCACACCATCAGCAGGGACATTGACGTTGAACTCTTTGGTGATTGGTGAACGATCAGAACCGCTTAAGATCACTTGTAGTTGTGCCTCTTTAATCGGTTCAGTGGTATCGTTAACGACATAGAGCTCTATTCGGTTATGCACCTGTTTGGCAACGGTAATGATTGGTGCATAGGCTGATTGAAGTGCAAAATATCCAGGTTTTGGGTGACGCCAATAATCGACGATTCCCCAGTTCATAGAGGGCCACCCTTCATTAAAGAAGAATTGAAAAATCGCCGTGGTTCCCTGATATTTCTGAATACGTAACATTTCAGCGGCAAATTTAATGACACGTGCCTGATACTGCTGTGAGTCATGGATCATCGTTTTGATATCTTTTCTAAAACGGATACCATTCTTCTCATTCCAGTCAAACTGGAAGTTATGGTAGCTCCACACTTTTTTTGCCTTTTTACTTTTAGGTATCAGGTAGTCAGCTGAAACAATCCGCACAAGTGATGAAAGATCAGGGAGTGCCTGCGCACCAAATTCCGTAATAATAGGTGCTTTGGAAGGTTTGGCAAAGTCCGTATAGTGACCACTGTACCAACCGTACCAGGGATGTTCAAGGTTGGATGAGACCTTTTTGATGAGGTGGTAACGGTCATAACGTGATACCGCATTAAAGAGTTGATCATCAAGCAATCGGTTCTGGTTTGGATTATAATCAGGATATTTCCATTTCATCCACGACGAATCCCATGGTGGTTCATTATGCATACACCACAAAAAGATAGATGGGTGGTTATAGAGAAAATCGACCATATCTTTAGCTTGTTTAATCGCCTCTTTGACAAAAGCTGGCGATTCGATATATCCCCACTGGAGATTGTAATCTTGCCAGACAAGAAATCCCATCTCATCACAGAGTGCATAGAAACGTTCCGGTTCAATATGGGCATGGATACGAATGGTATTGATATGGGCTGCTTTCATTAGCTCCAAATCGTGACGAAATGCCTCAATATCCATCTCACTCATATATTGGCTTGAGATGTAGTTAGTACCTTTAAGATAGAGGGGTTGACCATTGAGCAAGAAGATCTCATTACGATCCATCGTGATGCTTCTTAGACCGATACGACGCTCTATCGATGTATCACCAATGGTGAGGCGTACCGTATAGAGGTGTGGGAAGCCACGATCGTGTGTCTGCCAAAGTTGTGCATCAGGCAAATTGAAGTGGAGCTGGTGGGGACCTTCACCCTCAATTGTACGTTCAAAATGGTACGATTGACCCTCAAAGTTGGCAGGTACAATATCGCATATCAGACTTTGAGAGTTTGAGAGCCCCATAGGTATCTCTCCAAAGATAGAGAAGGATGTAGATTGAGGCTTTTCAAGTTGTTGCAAAGAGAAATCAACCGTAATGGCTGGCATATTCGATGTGACATCGGGAGTAATTTTGAGCTGATTGAAGCGTAGATCATCATAGGCTTCAATCAAAACACTGTTCCAGATACCACCACTATTGCGATCTTGCCCCTCTGGTGACCAAGCACCTCCTGGACGTGTATCATGGTGAGAGAAGATACCTCGAAGGAGTGTTTTATGAAGGCTATAGTTTTCTGGATAGTTCTCTAAAGGTGAGTTCACACGCACAGTCAGATGGTTTTCCCCCTTTTTGAGAAACTTAGTTATCTCAAAAGAGAAGGGTTGAAAGTATCCCTTGTGTGAACCAATATACTCTCCATTAAGCCAAATATCACAGATATAATCGACCCCTTTGAATGTAAGAAAGTAGTGCTTTCCTTTTGGAAGGCTTTGAGAGTCAAATTGGCGTTCAAACCATATCACACCTGCATGATTGATCCCCGCTTTGTACCAGTTGGCAGGTAGTGCCATTTGTGGTTCACCACCTTTAAAACGGTAGGTATAGTTTTGGCCATAGGGTTGGTATTGGATATGGTAGCTCCAGACACCATCGAGTGAGATAACTTTAGGATAGTCAGCCGCATGAAGCCAAAGAGTGAGTGAGACAAAAAAGAGTAGAATCGATTTCATGGATTTCCTTTGAAAGGGGCAGATACGCCCCTTCATTTCATATTCGTAGATATTATTTATTAATCTGCATCTCACTGATATTTTTGATCATCTCCATAATCTCTTTTTGCTCTTCACTAATCACACTCTCATCTTTTCGTGCATCATCGACAAGGAAGTTGATATTGGACTCTTCAATATCGATTGATGCACCAAGAGGGTTGATGATATATTTACCCGCAATGATCTTTTCGCTGATATTGGCATAGGCATTCACTTTGGTGTAGCCAAGTACAAGGGTGCGGTCAATGGTGACATTCTCTTTAATCACACTACCCGAACCGATCATAGCGGGACCAATAATCTTTGCACCCTTTTCAATGCGAACACTGCTACCGATATAGACAGGTGGGACAATCTCAATCTCATCAAAGTTGATATCGCAGTTGATACCTGTCCATACGCCAGGTTGTACCATCTTTCCATGGGGTGCAAGACCATTAATCTCTTTATTAATTAGCATCATATTGGCATAGTAGAAATCTTTTGTTGATCCGACATCGACCCACTGGAACTTTGGAGCCATAGCATAGAAAGGTAGCCCTTTTTCAACCAAAAGTGGTAGTAATTCTCCACCAATGTCAAACTCTTTGCCTTCTGGAATATAGTCAAATACGACAGGGTCAAAGATATAGATACCTGTATTGATAATATTACTTTTTGCCTCTTCAACACTCGGTTTCTCTTGGAAGCTCAGGACCCGGTTATCTTCATCAGTTACAACAACACCATATTTATAAACTTCCTCTTTAGGAACCTCTTTACAGATAACTGTTGCAACAGCTTTTCGGCTCTTATGGTAAGCCATCGCTTCAGTAAGATCAAGGTCAATCAATGCGTCACCACAGATGACCAAAAATGGCTCATCAAAAAAGCCGGAAAACTCTTGAACCTTTTTTAAACCACCTGCTGAACCCAATCCAACAGGGACAATTTCACCTTCGACCATCTTCCCTTCAAGAGAGTAGCCAATATGCATCCCATAATCGGCACCATTTTTGTAGTGCTCTTCAATCATTGTGGCAAGATAGCCAACGGTAATGATAATCTCATCAAAACCATGTTTTTTCAGTAGATCGAGCAAAAAACTCATAATTGGGCGTTCAACGATTGGTACCATAGGTTTGGGAAGCATATAGGTGAGTGGGCGAACTCGTGTCCCTTTTCCTCCGGCTAGTACGACTGCTTTCATAGTTTATTCTCCTTTATGTGTTGCGATAATAGATGAGGGTGACGCGGTTATTTTCACGAATGACCTGATCGCTTAGCATAACGGCCAATTTAATGCCGCGACCGTTCTCTTCCATATAGTCCATATCTTGTGCCTCTTCTTTGGTTGGAAAAGGCGGTAACCCGTCCCCTTCATCCTCTATATCGACCACAATCTCATTTCTGTTTGTAGCAAGAGAGATTTTTACTCTTTTTTCTGCACTCTCTTTGTTACCGTGGATAATGGCGTTGGTGACCATCTCTTGTGTAACTAACAGAATACGGTTTTGCAATGTCGAATCGACGAAAGGTTCAATGGCCTCTTTGAGCCAGTCATAGACTTTTGGGATTTCTGAGATACTGCTTTCGATTTCCAAGGTAATTCGCATAGGTACTCTTTAGGACCTAACAGCTTCTTCATATGTCTCAACGACTTTGAAAAGACGAATCAGCTGAGTGATCTCTAACAACTCTTTAGGTTGCTCTCCAAGGCCACAGAGAATCAACTCACCTTCGAGTGCATTGAGACGTTTGAAGAGACTGATAATGACACTAAGTCCTGAACTATCAATAAATGTTACGTTGGAAAGATCAATGACAACTTTGTGGTAACCATTATCAACCACTTCCATCATAGCCTCTTTCATCTCTTTCATATTGACAACATCAAGTCGCTCTGTTTCAACAGTGATGACTGTATAGCCATTAACTTCATTCACTTTAATACTCATAATTAAACTCCTTTGGGTCTTTTATTAGATAGATCGATAGATATCGTCTTCTCAATCTTAGTCTGTCATCACTTAAAAAAATATTTAGAATGCCTAATTTCCATGCTTTTAACCGTAAGTATAAAAATAGTTTTAGAATTTAATAGTTTCTTTTTGTTCTATAAAAGTAGTTTGTTTATTTAAGAGAAATATTGAAATAGAACTCAAAGCTCTCTCTTACATGAAGAGAGATGTAATATTTTTAATTATAGAAGTAAT
>QNYO01000055.1 GCA_003978765.1 Hydrogenimonas sp.
CCTCGATATTTATAATAATGAGAAGGTAGTAAAAAATTTTGATAATTCAGCCAGAGAATGTCCTGTCTGCTTAAACCTCCGTTATGAAAAAGGTGGATTTGATGCGTGGGATGCTTGGCGAAATATTACAGACCGAAATATCTCTACAAAACTTGTAGGTGAAACTTTTGACCTTACAATCGCTAGTCTCAATCGTGACAATACAGCAACAGAGACTAAAGAAAATATTGATATCCAATTTACACTCTATAATCAAGATAATAATACTTATCTTGCTAACTGGTCAAAATTTGATGCCAACCAGTCTGAAACAATCAACCAATCCTTTACAGCAACATCAGCTCAACGAAAGGTTTCTGTCCTTTTTAAAGTCTGTGCAGACTATAATGGTACAGTTTATACTCTTTACCCATATAATGATTGTAACTCTGAGTGTGATACACTGGATACAAAATGTTGGCGATTTTTTAACAGTTCAGATGCCTTTGCTGTTCGCCCAAAATACTTTACAGATTTTGAATTCAATACCACACTACCACTCAAAGCAGCACAACCATTTAGACTCTCTGTAAAAGCTACTGATCTTAATGACGATGATCCTACATCTGACTACAATACTACTCTTTCGACGATTGATATTAATATTAGCGATACAACAAAACTATGTGCCTTTATGCATTTTGACCATAATATTTCATCTATTAGATTTGATGATGGTCAAGGGGCAACTGAAAGTAATATTACAGAAGTTGGAGAAGTTAATATTACCGTAATTGATAATCACTGGGTAGATTGGAACAATCTCGGTCGAGATGGAGAGTGTAATAACTCTTCAGAGTGTGTTGCTGTTTATGGTCCTGATGGCAAAGATAGTAATAATGTTTATTGCTGTAATATTGAAGGTAGCATTAATAGTGTTACAATTATTCCTGATCACTTTACAATTACAAATACATCATTTAATAACTATATGAATCATCCATTTACTTATCTCCATAATATTAATAACTTTTACGACATGTTTTCTGAACTCAATATGACGATTTCAGCAGAAAATTACTCAAATGAACTTACAAAAAATTATAGCTCTGGTTGTTATGCTAAATCGACACAGCTTCATCTTAGTCTCCAAAATTTAAATATCACACCAAGTGGTACTCTTAATCATCTTATTGTATTGGGATTCTCTCCATTTGATATCAACGAGACCAACCTAACCTTCGACTTTGATGAGTCAATTTTTACTAATGGTAATGCAATACTCAACTTTGCCATAAACTTTGATCGTAACAGTACACAAGCTGTCAATCCATTTGATCTCAATATCACACAAATCGACCTTAATGATACCGATCAAATAGAAGGGAATACCTCACTCAACCAGAGTGTACGTTTCTATTATGGTCGCCTCCATGCACCTGACTATAGAACGGCACAAGATAGTTTGACAACACCTATCTATGTTGAAGTCTTCTGTGATCCATCTGTCATTACCTGCTCAAACTTTGGTATCAATGACTGGAATGAGAGTGTTGATGATATTAACTGGTGGATCAATCCACTTCATACCGATAGTGATGGCAATATTACAGAAATCAATGCAACACTTATTGATGTTTTAGATAATATGATTACCATTAATGGAAGTACAACGGGTAGAGATACAAATATACATACTCTACCGCAAGGTATCTATATACCGACCATTGAATATACAGGTACAGCACGGCCACATCAAGTTCGTATCTTCCTCTCAGCTGGTGAGTGGCTCATGTATCACCCATTCTTTGAACCCGCAAAAGTCTATTACAACATCATCTTTGAAGGTTCCTCATCCGACTGGGGGGGGACAGGAGATTTAGGACAAATAGTTGATCTCAATGCCAGTCAAAATAGTAGCTATAGGATTGAGTGGTGAGAAGAGGATTCTCTTTTATTGAACTAGTTGTTTCCATTGTTGTCATTGGAATTGCTTTTATGAGCATTCCTCTTGTTTTGCGTGAAACAGAAAAGACTCTTACCCTCTCTATCCAGCAAGAGGCAGTCATGGCTGGTATCACCCAAATGGTGAATATCATGAGTTACCGATGGGATGAACAAAATACAGATGATGCACGTAACGGTGGTTCTGCAAAAGTGTTAGATACATTCAATACAACCGCATTAGAGTGCAATAATTACAGTGGAAGTCGACGCCGCATTGGACACTTCATCGGGAACCTTCGACGCCGTTGCTACAATACTCAAGTAGATGCTACACCTATTGCCAATCTCGGAAGTGATAGCAATGATATGGATGATATTGATGATATTATTGCAAGCAATAGCTCTCTTCTTACAGGTACAACTAACCATACTACAGATTATAAAAATAGTTATACTTTTGATCTCAATGTAGAATATGTTAATGATAACCTCGGTCTAACAAACTTTAGTCAAGCAGTACTTACAGGTTCCATCTCAACCACTTCTGCAACCATTCCAACAAGTATTAAAATGGTAACACTTACCATATCATCACCACAAACAGACAATACAATACGCCTTCGCGCTTTTGCAGCAAATATTGGCGAAGTGCAATATCTATCAAGGCCTTTCCAATGAAGCTTTTTGTACGTGCCTTTACACTTATTGAACTGATCTTAGTCATTGTTGTCTTTGGCATTATTGCCGCTATTGGATCAGAGATCTATGCTAAAATCTATGAAAACTATCTTGTCACACGTGTGATGAATCGACTACAGACCAAAACAGAGCTTGCCCTTGAGCAGATCACCCATCGACTACAGTATCGTATCAAACAATCCACCATTGGAACCAATGTACACACCACTCCCTTTACCTATATCCATACTGCCGATCCATCACTAAATAGTAACTTTACCGTTTTAGAGTGGATCGGTTATGACGATGTCGGTTTCAAAGGCATATACGATACAACAACTGCCTTTTATCCACCTGTCTGGAGTGGATTCATCGACCTTGATGATCCAAATACCAATCAAACCACTCTGATCACTCCAGGTAGCCATCTTACAAATGAAGATGATATTATCCGTGCCCTATCAGATAATAATGCCTCTATCAGTGATGCAGTTATTGTCTTTCCGAGTACAGGAGCTGACTTCAACGTAAGCAAGTATGGATGGAATAATTCTGGTAGAAGTGATTATGAATTTAATATCTCAGTCACTGACGATACCACACTCACGATTAATGATGATGTTCCACCTCCTGAAATCTATGAGCGTTATAAGCTGGTTTGGAGTGCCTATGCCTTAGCCTTTGATCCACTCACATGCACACAAGATTGTAACCTTGTCCTCTATACCAACTATCAACCCTGGGCAAATGAGACCTTTAATGGTACAGATAGTAGCAAATATCTACTCCTTGAACATGTCAATGTCTTTCGATTTAAACAAGAGGGTGATGTGTTACATATAAAACTCTGTGTACAAGATCAAATTGTTGATCAAAATATTTCGATCTGTAAAGAGAAGGTGGTTTTCTAATGCGTCCAGCTTTTACACTGATATCAGCCATTTTTCTCATGGTTCTGATTGCGATTCTTTTAATGCTTAGTCTTTCTCTCTCATCTGAGACCACCAAGCAGACAGGTGATCTCTACCTACGTGAACAGGCCCTACTCTTAGCAAAGAGCTCAACAGAACTTGCACTACTTGCCATATCGGGCAACGATTGGAGTAGCAACTGTATCGAACAGATTAATCTACAATACCCTCAAACAGACCCTATCTATGATATCAATATGACCCTTACCTATCTTGGTAATAATCTACCCTGCAGCACAAACCACCTTTTAGCTAATAATATTCAAACCACAGACTCCAATGGTACCGTACTCATTGATACCTTCGTTACCTACACCGATAATGCATCCAACGAAACAATCCGTATCCACCGCCGGACCATCCAAAAGCCTTAAGTACCAAAAGCTCAATAAATACTAAAAAGAGCGGTTTTGGTGGTGCACTTAAGTTTAGTTTGTTACAATATTTAAGTAACGACCATAAAAAGGAGTTTAAAATGAATATTAGTATTGTAGGTCGCCATTTTGAATTGACCGATGCCATCAAACAACATATCGAAAGTGCAGTTGATGGTTTAAAAAAATATAATCTTGATATTATTGCAACACGTGTTGTCATTGATGCCGATGAGCGTAATGGTAAAAAGGGATATAGCATTGAGTTTGTTATCAATATGGCAAATAAAAATACTGTTGTGATTCGACAAAAAGATAAAGATGTCTATGCGGCAATTGATCTTGCTATTGATCGTGCCCATAAAGTTCTTCGCCGCCACCATGACAAAGTAACGGAACATAAATCGGTTCGTCCTGATGAGCTTGCAGCAGCCCATGAAGCAGAGATTGCTGCAGCATTGGCAGATGATACCGATGAAATCGTTCCTACAGAGCTTGAACTCTATAAGCCACTTGAGATTGAAGAGGCACTCAATATTCTCAAATCCTCTCCAGATCGACAATTTATCGTCTTTAACGATATTGACGGGAAAATGCGTGTCCTCTATCGCCGTGGCGACGGACGCTTTGGTCTCTACTAAGATTCACTACCGATGGGTCGTATGACCCATCGACAATACTCTCTCTTTCGCCTCTTTAACAACTTCTTCATCCTCTCCCATATCGAGCCAAAGAAACTCTTTACCACTCTGCACTCTACCTGTTAATAGATCACCTGATTTTCTAAACTTCAGATCAAGTCTTGCAATCTCAAATCCATTGGTCGTTTGTGCAAAGGCTTGAAGGCGTGGGTTTTTCACATCGTGTGTAAAGAGATAACAGTACCCTTTCAGCCCA
Source organism: Hydrogenimonas sp. (assembly GCA_003978765.1). Classification (GTDB taxonomy): domain Bacteria; phylum Campylobacterota; class Campylobacteria; order Campylobacterales; family Hydrogenimonadaceae; genus Hydrogenimonas. The sequence continues at coordinate 4,847 of QNYO01000055.1, forward strand.
TTACGACTCACACGCCCCCTTAGCTGATGGAGTGTTGCCAATCCCATGCGCTCTGCACCAACAATCACAATCGTTGAAAGCTTCGGTAAAGATATCCCCACCTCAATTACTGTGGTTGCCAGCAAAATCTTACCCTCCTTGGCAAAGGCTTGTAACACCTCATCTTTCAACTTATCCTTACCATGCGTCACATAGACCCCATCAAATCGCTCTCTCCAAAACCCTTCACTCTCCTCCAGCGAACGATATTCGATATGTTCACTCTCTTCAACCAGTGGATAGACCACCAAGACCTGTCGCCCCTCTTCTATCTCTTGTTCAATATGCTTTAAAAGATGACCAAACCCATGCTTATCGATAATATATGTTGTAATATCTTTGACAAAAGGGGTCGATTCAATCAATGTTACATCAATGAGTGCTGAATCGATCATCGCTTGTGTGCGTGGTATCGGTGTGGCAGAGAATTGTAAAAAGTGGGGCTTTGCATGGGTTGAAGACTCTCCTTCTAAGACCAGTTTCTCCAACCTCTTACGCTGTTCTGTACCAAAACGGTGTTGCTCATCAACCATAATAAGAGGAGCCTTTGGAAGTTCACGATAAAGAAGGGCATGGGTACCAATAATGAAGTGGGCATCCTCTATATTGCCCTCCTCTCTGCTTTGAGTGACAAGAGCAATATCTACCGATTCAGGCAACCACTTTTTCGCCTCTTCATAGAGTTGGCGTGCAAGAATGGAGGTGGGTGCCATGAGAATAGAGGTATGGGGATAAGCAATCATAGCTGATGCCAGTATCACCATTGTCTTTCCTGACCCCACATCCCCCACAATCATACGCCTTGCCGCTACCTCTCTTTGTAAATCGTCTGCTATCTCACGAATGGCATGTTGCTGATCCTCTGTTAAGGTAAAGGGTAACCTCTTCACAAACGGTTCAACACTCCCTGTAAGCCTCTGCATCGCTGGAAAATCGACCCGTTTCCCCTGCAGGCGTTTAAAGTAGTCAAAGGCTTCAGCAAACTTAACCGCTTCCATCGTTTTGGGACCCAAACCACCATGACGATGATAGAGCCTTAACCATACATCATCGGGTTGATGGGCACGTACAATGAGTGTGGCACGTAACTCATCCAACCCCTCTTTCATCAGATTCTCCACTGTCACAAGAGATGCTACCAGACGACGATGAAGATCTTGCCTTAACTTAGTCTGGTAGTGCGGTACAATCTCACCCACTTTAGAGAGCTTTTTAGGGTTAACCACCTGAAGTTTTGCACCAAAACGCTCTATCTTTCCTTGCAGATAGTGCTTCACTCCTGGCTTATAGAGGGCATGGTGATAGGGTTTGGGATGAAAAATCGTTATCTCAATGGGTTCATGTGTGATTGGTGTGCGGACTGTAACAACCAATCGTTTAGGCAGGGTTGAGAAGCTCACAACTTCTGCTTCAAAGGTATGCACCTCTCCAACATGCAGTGTTGTGGAGAGGCGATTATCTCGATAAGAGATAGGAAGGTGTATCGCAAGTTCAAGAAGAGAAGCGAATCCGGCTTTCGCCAGCTTCTCATAACTCACGGAAAAATGCTCACTTTTTGCTATTGGTGACAATAGCAAATGAGAGTTTCAAAATCTCAGGGTGTGCTGTAATAAAATGGTTCAAATCATCAAGTGTCAGAGCTTCAATCAAGCCAAGCTCTTTTTTGGAAAAGCCAAGCCCCACCCCTTTGTAATACTCATTAAAGGCACGCCCAAGACGTTGTGAAAGGGTCTCATTGCGCAAAGGTTCAGAGCCAAGCAAGAACATTTTGGCATCCTCAAGCTCTTTTTGCGTAACACCCTTTTTGACAAATGTTTCAATCACTTCACGCACCACTTTTTGCGCTTCATCCTGACTCTCAAGCTTGGTTTGCAGATAACCACTAAAGTAACTGCTACTTTTGTTCAATACAATACGTCCATAAGCAGAGTAAGCCAATCCCCGTTTCACACGAATCTCTTCCATCAAGCGACTACCAAATCCACTGCTACCAAGAATAAAGGCTGCCACTTTGGCTTTATAACTCTCTGGATCGTCAACACGCATCATAAATGGGGCACCAAAATAGATATAGGCCTGTTCGGTTGGCTTCTCTTCAATCACCATTTTGGCTTGGTCACTTGCACTAAAGAATGGTAGAGGCTCACTCTCACCTGCTGGAAGTGGTTGAAGTGCCTCTTTGGCATAGGCTTTGGCCTCATCAAGTGTCATGGCACCACCAATAACAATGATCGCACGCCGTAACACCAGATGGTTTTTCAAAAAGTTCTCAACAATGCTTAACTTCAACCCTTGAATATCTTCCACACTCCCCTCAGCAGGTCGTGCCAAAGGGGTATTTTCAAAAAGGCTCTTTTTCAACAAAAGGCTTGCTTGGTAGTCGTAATCACTCTCTTTGCGCATTAACGAACCGATGGTTGTTGTTTGTACCTTTTTAAAGCTCTCTTCAGTCAAATTTGGCTCTTTTAGAAGTGATTCAAAGAGTCCAATCCCCTTGTCAAACTCCTCTTTAAGACTGCTCAACTCAAATACAAAGGTCTCGGTTCCTGCATGCGCACTTAGACTAATTGCCCGCTCTTCAAGAGCTTTCGCAAAACCTGTGGCACCAAGCTTTTTGGTTCCTTCATTCATCATCCGTGCCGAAAACTTCGCCAACCCAGGATGTTCACCATCTGCGAGCGAACCGCTATAACGAAACACCACCTGCATCGAAGCAATCGGTAGAAGTCGCTCCTCTTCAAAAATGAGTGGAATCTCTACCCCATTAATCTCTACTTTATCCAATATCGCACTCATCAACACTCCTTGCAGTAGCAGTAAGCCCCATAAAATTTTTTTCATCTTTTATCCTCGCACCTTTGGCGATCAATAAACCTCTAAAATCTCATACGCTGTATTCCGTTTTGCTGGGGTTTCACCCACATCACGAATCAGCCGTATCATCTCCTGCTGGTTCATGCGATTCATCGCACCAGCCGCTTTGACGACATTCTCCTCCATCATTGTACTACCAAGATCGTTGGCACCATACTGCAGTGCCATTTGACCAATATAGCTTCCTTGCGTCACCCAAGAGCTCTGAATATTTTTCACATTATCAAGAAAGAGACGACTTACAGCCAAAAGTCTAAGATAGCGATTTGGACTCGTCTTGCGTGTGACAATACCATCACGTTCAAGCTGGGTGTGGTGGGGTTGAAAACTCCACATAATAAAGGCACGAAATCCCCCTGTCTCATCTTGCAAATTACGCACAAGATCCCAATGCTCGACAATCTCTTCGTCCGTTTCAACAGTTCCAAACATCATCGTTGCTGTCGATTTAATCCCATTTTTATGCGCCAAACGGTGGACATTCAACCAATCTTTGACATCAATCTTTTTGGGGGCAATAATATCACGTACACGATCACTCAAAATTTCAGCACCTGCACCAGGAATGGAACTAAGCCCCTTAGCCGCGAGACGCTTTAAGACCTCTTCCACACTGATACGCGATACTTTGGCGATATAGTCGATCTCTACCGCACTAAATCCATGGATTGTAATTTCGGGATACTTTTGATGAATATGTTCAACAAGCTCTTCATACCACTCAATTTTAAGCTTAGGATGAACACCCCCTTGAAAGAGAATCTGTGTCCCACCAATAGCCAATAGCTCTTCGATCTTTTGATCAATCTCTTCAAAGCTCAGAACATAGGCATCATCATCTTTTGCATGACGATAGAATGCACAAAATTTACAATCCACCCAGCAGACATTGGTGTAGTTAATGTTACGATCCACAACAAATGTCGTAATCTTTTCAGGATGGAGTTTCGCCTTCATCTCACTTGCCATGCGACCAAGGGTTTTAAGATCAGCATGACGAATGAGATCAATCGCCTCCTCTTTGCTCAGGCGTTTCATGCCCCTTCATCCTTTTTTGAGGTTGTCTTTTCGATCGCATCAAGGACACCATTGACAAATTTTGGCGACTGGTCACTTCCAAGCTCTTTGGCAAGTTCAACCGCTTCATTGATAATCACAGCACGATCAAGATTGGTATAGAGCAGTTCATAGGTTCCAAGACGCAAAATTGACTTATCCACATGATCAAGCCGTTCAAAATCCCAATCTTTCAAATGGGCTTTAATCTCATTGTCGATCGTTTCAAGATGTTCAAGGACACCATTGTAAAGACCTAACGCAAACTCTCTTTGCTTATTACGAATCTTCTTCTCTTCAAGCAGATCTTCACTAAACTGCTGAACCTCTGGGTTTCCAATATCGTGAGCATAAAGTAGTCCAATCACAGCGGACCGAGATTGATGACGTGTTGCCATTACCCCTCCATTGTACGGTAAAGATCAAGCATCTCAATGACACCTGTCATCGCTTCAAAACCTTTATTCCCCGCTTTAGAACCGGCACGCTCAATCGCTTGCTCAATTGTATCGGTTGTAAGGACACCAAATGCGACAGGTTTACCATACTTCAACGTTGTATTCGCCACACCTTTGGTCGCTTCAGCTGCTACATAATCAAAATGGGGGGTTGAGCCACGAATCACTGCACCAACACAGCAGATTCCTTCATACTTGCCACTCGCAAGTGCTTTATCAAGTGCAAATGGAATCTCAAATGCTCCAGGAACAAGAATGAGATCGAGATTCTCATCTTGACCGCCATGACGCAAAAAAGCATCACGTGCACCTTCGACCAAACGGTCGGTAATAATATGGTTAAATCGACTTGCAATAATTGCGACCCGCTCACTGCCTTCGAGTCTTAATTTGCCTTCAATAATATTCATCCAACTGCCTTCATTTGAGTTTTTGCTATTTTACCATAAACCCTCTATTACGAAGAGAGAGGCTTGTTTATGATTCAACAATCTCTCGAATCGCTTTGATCTGTTCAATCAATCGATCCAATACATCAAGTTGAATCATATTGGGTCCATCACTGAGTGCCTGTGAAGGGTCAAAGTGGGTTTCAAAGAAGAGACCATCAACCCCTACAGCTGATGCAGCCCGTGCAAGGTACGGTACGAATGAGCTGTCACCACCCGTTTTTCCTCCCTGTCCTGGCATCTGAACGCTATGAGTCGCATCAAAAATGACCGGTGCAAACTGTCGCATAATCGGAAGTGAACGCATATCAACAACAAGGTTACCGTAACCAAAGGTTGAGCCTCTCTCTGTCAACCAAACACCTGCCTTTTGACTCCTTGCATAATCTGCACTATCAAATCCTCGCGTTTTAAGCACTTTCAGCACCGAATACTGCATATCTGCAGGTACCATAAACTGCCCCTTTTTAATATTGACAACACACTCGGTTTTGGCTGCTGCAACCAATAGATCGGTTTGACGGCATAAGAAGGCAGGAATCTGCAAAACATCAACAACCTTTGCAACCTCTGGAACTTGATAGGATTCATGAACATCGGTAAGCGTCTTATAACCAAACTCTTGCTTCACCTCTTCAAAAATTCTCATCCCCTCTTCAAGTCCAGGTCCCCGATAACTCTCCAGTGATGTACGGTTGGCTTTATCAAAACTAGCTTTAAAATAGAAGTCAATCGTCTCATCTTCATCGTATCGCTTCAATGCTTCAGCAATACGCATAATACTCTCACGACTCTCAATCACACATGGTCCAGCTATTAAAATCACTGCTTTTCTCCTCTTCAATAATCTCAATGATATATTTCATAAAACAGTAGCACATTCTTGATACAACTCTTCTTTAGAGGGAACTATAATGATACGCATCCTCTAAGAGATACTGTTTGAAAGAGGTTAAGGAGTCAAACTCCAAACTACTTAGTAGAGTACGATACGGTTGCCACCTTTTCTCTTTGCCTGTTTAAGTGCTTCAGTGGCACGATCCACCATCAGGTTATATCGTGCGACCTTACCTGCAAAAGAGACAATCCCTGAAGAGAAAGGGATCTTAATCGGGTCTTTTTCTACTTTGGGGGGTGCTTCAAGAATTTTTAGTTGAATGCGTTGGGTCACACGCTTTGCATCTTTCTCATTGCAGTCGGGAAGCAAAAGTGCGAAACAATCATCATCTAAGCGTGCAACAATATCACTATCACGTATGGTCTCTTTTAAAACAGAAGCGAAGTGTTTCAACACTTCATTCCCAGCATCGTAACCATACTTTTCATTAATTTTTGAGAGTCTGTCGATATCCATCAAAATAAGCCCAACAGTCCAGTTGTTTCGTCGGCACATGCGTATATGAGTACTGGCCAATTCACGAAAAACTTTACTCTTATAAAGACGTGTCGTCTCATCAAGGAGCTTTTGGACCTCTTTTTCTCTCTCAATCTCTTCAAGCTTAGTCTGCTGTTGAAAGAGTCTAGAAAAGAGAAGTGTAAAGAGAAGAAAGTAGATGATACCCATCATTCCAATAGATAGATCGGGTGCTATCCCTATATAGGGTTGTATGAAAAACCATTGAAGTGCTGTCAATAAACCAGAAGCACCCATCGATGCCAAAATCACTCGTAGACTACTTTTCCATTTAGATTGATTAGATTTTTGCATAAAACGACTCTATCATATTTTCTCTTAAAGCTCTCCTTATCTCTTAGCAACCATCACGCCTGCTGTCACAACAAGAGCGATCCCAAGCCATGTGAGAAGGTCAGGAAATGGATCACCAATAAGAAGTCCCAGCCCAATAGAGAAGAGAATGTTGGTATAGCTGACAGCACCCACGACACCTGCTTTGGTGGCACCATACGCTTTGGTCATATAGATCTGTGCCGAAGTAGCAAAGAGTCCCATCAAGACAACATAGAGCCAATCAATCCCTTGCGGAAGTACAAACTCTCCAAAGATCATATCGAGTTCAGGCATATTGACATATGGGCTAATAGCCATCAAAAAGAGAGGTCCGATCGTACCGATTCCCATAAATGAGAGGACAATGGCACGAGTATCATAATAGCGTTTCAGCTCTCTTACTGCAGTATAAGCAAGGGCTGCTCCTACCCCACTAAAGATACCAAGCCATGCTGTCTTATCCAACATGAATCCACTTGGCTTTGCAATAAAAATAATCCCAATAAAACCGACAAAAAGAGCGATCCACCCCTTTGTTCCCATCTTTTCATGCAAAAAGAGCCATGCAAAGAGTGCTGTAAAGATTGGAGAGGTTTTGGAGTAGGTCATCGCATCACCAAGCGGGATATGGGCGATATTATAAAAAAAGGCAAGCAGTGCCAAAAAGCCCATGAGTCCTCGAAAAAAGAGAAGGAAGGGTTTACCACCGGTATGTTGCATCGGTTTTTTAAGCAGTGTGGCTGCAACGATCACAACACCAAAAACATTCCTAAAGAAGACCACTTCAAGCGATGGCATCGAACTGCTCAAAAGCTTGGCGAAGACCCCCATACAAGCAAAGAGCAGTGATGCAAAAAGCATATACCGAACACCCGTATCAAGACGGTTAAAATAGTCTCTCATGGCTTACTTTGTCTCATCAAAATGGATCAGTTTACCTCGAATGTCACCAAACATAATGACATCTTTCAAAACTGCTTTTTGAACCACATTATCAGAACGTAAAGCAAGATAGAGCTCACCCCCTTTAGAGCCAAAGAGTTTTTGATAAACTGTCACTTTTAAATAGCATGATGCATCACCCAAGAGTGGTCTCATCTTCTCTTTCGTCTTTCTTGTTACTGTCTCAACTTTGACACGTCCTGTATTCTTCTCAGCTCCCACCGCTTTAAGAAATTGGTTAAATGGTTTCGAGCAATCTTCAATAATCATCGGTATATTAAAGTAGAGTGAAAGGATATCATCTTCTGCATAGTAAGGCAGTGTTCCATTGGACTCACTCTGAAGCTGATTCTTTCGATACCTCGTTTCAACATAGGTGACACGCTTTTTTCTATGGTCAAAATAGTACTCTTTCAGACGCTGTTTGCCCAATCGACGAATATCTTTACGAAAGATTTCAGGGACTAAGCGTCCATTCACAACTTTACCTTCACTCTCATAGACTTCAATCCGTCCACGACTTAGAATCTTTGCAAGCCCTGTCGCTTTGGCAATAATCTTTATTTTATAGTGTTCATCATCTTGGGTTAAATAAGCATCTGAAATACCCATCTTCCCAAAAATACCATACTCAACTCTATAGCTTGCATGCATCGACGCTGCATGCATCACACCGACCATAAGTAAAAAAGCGACCAACCATCTTCCCATCTTTTATCCTTTTAAGAATTTAACCATACTTACGGTAAAATTATCGTAAATTACTGAATATGAAGAGAGATTTTTGATCCATGAAAAAAATAGCAATTCTTGGCCAACCAAATGTCGGAAAAAGTTCCCTTTTTAACCGCTTTGCACGGCGACGTATCGCCATTACATCCGATATGGCAGGCACAACACGCGATGTCAAAAAAGAGATTATTGACTTTGATGGTAAAGAGGCAGAGATTCTCGATACCGGTGGTATCGATGAGAGTAGTGAACTCTTCCGTCGGGTCAAAAACAAAGCGATTGAAGCAGCAGAGGCAGCCGATATTATTCTTTATATGGTCAATGGAAAAGCACTTCCCGACGATCGCGATAAGATGCTCTTCTACCGCCTCCAAAAACTTGGTAAACCGATTGCACTGGTGATCAATAAAATCGATAATGATAAAGAGGAGGAGCGTGCTTGGGAGTTTAGTGAGTTTGGGGCAGAGAATCTGTTTGCCATCTCCGTATCACACAATCGTCGTGTTGGACAAGTCATCGAATGGATTAAAAGCCACCTTGATGAGCCTGAAACACTCCAACTTGAACTCATCGATGAAGAGGCTGATGCTCTTGAAAATCTGATTGAACAATTTGATGAGGATGGTACCCTCAAAGAAGAGGAGGATTTGAGCGAAATTGGTGTCGCCATCATCGGTCGAACCAATGTGGGTAAAAGCTCTCTGCTCAATGCACTTCTTGGCTCTGAGCGTGCAGTTGTCAGCGATGTGGCAGGTACAACGATCGATCCAGTTGATGAGAAGATGATTCTTGGTGATAAGACTGTTACCTTTATCGATACTGCAGGTCTTCGACGACGTGGTAAGATTCAAGGAATTGAGCGTTATGCACTTGGTCGTACCCGTCAAATGCTTGAGCGTGCTGATATCGCCCTACTCGTCCTTGATGCCAGTGTACCACTAAGTGAGTTGGATGAGAAGATTGCCGGTTTGGTAGATGAGTATAAATTGGGATGTATTATTGTCTTAAACAAGTGGGATGAGGCTTTAGGAAGCTATGAAGAGATTGTCGATGAACTGCGTTATCGCTTTAAATTCCTTAACTGGGCACCTATTATTACCGTTTCTGCCAAATCCAAAAAACGTATCCATAAAATCAGTGATATGATTTTAAAAGTCTTTGAGAACTATACACGCCATATCCCGACACGTGAACTCAATGAGGTAATTAAACAGGCCACCATTAAACACCATATTCCAAGCTATAAGGGCAAACAGGTCAATATCCTCTTTGCCTCTCAATATGCCATCAAACCACCCAAAATCGCTCTTATCTCCAACCGACCTAAAGCGATCCACTTTAGCTACCTTCGTTATCTTACCAATCAGATACGAGAACACTTTGATCTTGAAGGAACACCTGTCACATTGGTTCCAAAACGGCGCGGAGAGCGTGAAGAAGAAGAGGAGAGCTAAGAGGCTTTTAAAGCCTTATGCTCTTTAAAACTTAAACGTTAGCTTTTTCTTCAATGGCAATTGATACTCTTTGCCGTGTAAAGCATAGTAGAGTTCATAGTGATTTTCCATAATATACTCAACATCTTTAAAAGCCTCTTTGGTACCAGCTATCAAAACTTCATCACCAATCTCAATCGGTAATGAGGGGTCTGGTAGAAGAATCTCCTCCTCACCTCTTCGTATATAAAGAATCAAAAGAGGGTTCGTATTCTCCCAATTTTTAAGATTTCGGTAGAGCACACTGTAAGGGACTGGCTCCTTGCTTTCACGAATATGTTGCACCAATGCATAGGCATGATGATCATCAATAATAGTCTCCATACGATCTGGATTATTATTAATATGCTCTTTAAGAAGTTTTACAACCTTTTCACCCCACATCTCACCACGATAGGTCATAAGGCGTATAAAACGGTCTGCGAGGGGTCGGGCAAGTGTATTATAGGTCTTCTTCATCAAAAGTGTTTCAATCATAATCACTCGATCGATCTTTGCTGCTTTAAAGACGATTGTATCATTCAAGTGATTTTCCCGTGCAACTGTATAGATATCGGGATTGATCCGCTTGGCAGCCATAATAATTGAGAGATTGAGAAGGTCATCTTTGGTCGCAGCAATAATACATGAAGCCTCTTGAACATCGGCTTTTAGTAATATTTTCTTATCATCAGCATCCCCTACAATCACCTTCTCTCCACGTTTTGCTTTTGCCGCTTTTTTGGGACTTGCCTCAATAAAGATATAATCAATTCCCGCACGCTTAAGCCCAACCTCTAAGGCTTTTCCCATACGCCCATATCCACAGACAATATATTTACCCTCTTTGGGGAGTTTATCTTTTTTTCTTAATACCAATGGATCCCCATAAATCCACTGTTCAAGCATCAGAAGTGATGGAGCCTTGAGAGAGAGGTAGATCCGTTTTGCAACAATTTTAAAAGGGTTTTCAACAATATCTGCACCAATCGTCTTAAGGTTTTGTGCATACTCATCTTCTGTTGCTTCAACAATTACCGTAACATGTTTATTCATCAACTTGGCAGAGAGTGCCACATGCAGATTCATCACATCATCGTTAAAGAGAGAGACCACCGCACGACAATTGGGCTTATGAATACCTGCTGTTTTAAAGACTTTTGGGTCACGAATATCCCCAACCAGTGCTGGCACTTCAATAGCATAGTTCTCAAGTGCCAGCATCTTGATCTTATCTTCATTCTTTTCGATCACAACACTGCGAATACCATCAGCTGTGAGACGCTCAATAATCGCTTTAGCCAATGAACTATACCCAACAAAAATGATAAAGGGCTCTTCCATCTTTCTAATTTTGCGCTGAAACTGTGCTAAAGCGATCTGTGCGGCAAGTACCCTATCTTGTACCAAAGAGATAATGGAACCAATCGCATAGAACCATCCAATAACCGTCAGATAGATACAAAAGCCGACCCAAAGACGCTGAGGATAGGTAAATTCATAAGGCGACTCTCCAAAACCGATCGTCGTCGCCATATAAGAGACAAAGTAAAAAGCATCAAAGAAGCTAAGATGGTAAGGGTTGCCCTCTGCATCTTGACCTGGAATCAAAACCATACCAAGAATAGATATGGAAAAGGTCACCACCAAAACGTACATAGGTGTACGCATACGCTTGATGATGAGATAGAGTGAGTTGTTTTCCAAGGCTGATTACCTTTTTGATTTTAGAACATCACCAGTAAAGAGAATGACAGAGATAATATTGGCCAATAGAGCACCTCCAGAGAATGAGACAATCGCTGTTGTTGTCTCAAGATTCATCCCTGTAACATACTCCCCAAGTGCCCAGATCGATGCCGCTCCAATCAACTGAATATCTGCCACAAGACTGGTTGCCAAAAGAACTGCACCCAACTGTGTCTTATCCCCCAATTTATAGATAGTTGCAATTAGATTGACAATAATGGCAGCAAAAAGTTCATAACGGTTATGCTGTTCAAGTACCGTTGGATCTCCATAGAAAAAGCCAAAATTCATTGTTAAAGCAAGAATGATAAAGAAGCCTGAAATGACCTTCTCGAGATTCATATATTTCCTTTAATAAAATCTTTCATAATTTTACTCTATTAAAAAGAAAAAAAGGATAAATTTACCCCCAATCAAATCTTCATTGGTTATAATTCACAAAAAAGTTAAAGGAACCTACTGATGCGAATTGTCAGCGGCATGCGCCCCACTGGAAAGCTTCATCTTGGACACTATCTTGGGGTACTTAAAAACTGGATCAACCTTCAAGAAGAGAACGATTGCCACTTTTTCGTTGCCGACTGGCACGCTCTCTCAACCAGTTACGAAGATAAACTCAACCTTAAACTTCTTGGACGTGATCTTGTCAAAGATTGGATTGCAGCAGGGATCGATCCTGAGCAATCAACCCTCTTTGTTCAGAGTGCCATTAAAGAGCATGCTGAGCTCTATGTTCTTTTAAATATGATCACACCATTAGGATGGCTGGAACGCAATCCAACCTATAAAGATCAACTGGCACAGATGCAACATAAAGAGATCCATACGGCAGGCTTTTTAACCTACCCGGTTCTTCAAGCAGCCGATATTATCCTCTATCAAGCCGATTTTGTCCCAATTGGTGAGGATCAAAAACCACACCTTGAGATTACACGCGAGATTGTTCGTCGTTTCCACCATCTCTTTAACTGTGAAGTCTTTAAAGAGCCTAAAGAGATGCTCACAGAGACTGCTCGTCTGCCAGGACTCGATGGACGTAAGATGAGTAAGAGTTACAACAATGCTATCTTCCTCTCAGATACTCCTGAAGAGGTTTGGCAAAAGCTGCGTGGAGCAAAAACTGATACCCAACGTGTTCGACGCAATGACCCAGGCAACCCCGATGTCTGTCTCGTTTTTGATTATCACAAAGCCTTAACAGATAGTGCTACAGTGCAACAGATTGAAGTCGATTGCCGTGCTGGAACCATCGGCTGTTTTGATTGTAAAAAGATCTGTGCCCAAAGCATTGATAATCTCCTTGAACCTATGCGTGAACGCCGTGAAAAACTTGATGACTCTCTGATTGATGAGATTATTCAAAAGGGCAATGCTACAGCCAAGTCGGAAGCGAAGAAGACTATGGAAGCAGTGAATCAAGCAGTATTTGAGATTAGCTGTAAAAATTAAAATAATTTTATATATCTTTTTAAGGAGGAGGATTTTAAGCATCCTCCTCTTTGAGATTAATACTCGAAATAAATTGATGAAGCTGCAGCTGCCCAACTAATTGTACACTCCTCAGCCTTCGCTGTATCTCCTAATGTTTTAATACGTACAGTAATTTGACCATTAGAGTTTGTATGTAAATTTGAGTTTGTTAAATCGGGGTCTAAATAACATTGGGTTGAATCACTGTTAATTGTTGTCGGTATAATATCAACATCAAC
>QNYO01000042.1 GCA_003978765.1 Hydrogenimonas sp.
TTCCGAAAAAGAGAGCGTTTGATACTATTTCAGACAGTCAGATTGTGGAGGTTCAGAACAAACTAAACAACAGACCAAGGAAAGTGTTGGGTTATAAAACTCCAGCAGAAGTTTTCTTTGCTACAATTACGCAGACTTATGATGTAGCTAACTCTGTTATTGCAGTTGATGCTTGAATGGGTGAAAAGCTTATTTGTTCTTTTATGAATTTGTAAGTTTTATAAGATAGAAATGGTGCGCAGAGCGAGACTTGAACTCGCACGGGCAAAGCCCACTGCCCCCTCAAGACAGCGTGTCTACCGATTCCACCACCTGCGCGTTTGTTAGGTAGTTGTTATTAAGTTGACGGAATTGTAGCAAAAAAAAAGGCCCGAGTCAAGAGACTCGAGCCTTTTTTTCAAAAAATTTACAAATTATCCAAGGAATGGGTTTGCATAAAGTGCAATCAATGCGATAACGAGAGTATAGATAACCTGTGCTTCGATCATCGCAAGAGCGATAAACATAGTTGTCATAAGTTTACCACCAAGACCAGGGTTGCGAGCTGTACCAGCAATTGTAGCTGCTGCAGTGTTACCCATACCAATCGCACCACCAAGTGCTGCAAGACCAAGACCAATACCAGCTGCAACAACGCTGTACGCTTGAATCATAGACTCACCTTCACCTGCAAATGCAAATCCAGCAAATGCAACCATCAAAAGAAAAAACTTTTTCATAAAAAGCTCCTATAGAAATTTTACCGGTTCAATCAACCGGTTATCGTGCAAAGTCCGTTCGGCTTGCGTATCCCTACTTATCACTTTGCATGCGAATTGTACCTATTTTTATGTAAATTTACGATTAATCAATCGGTTTGGCAAGTGCCAATTCGATCTTATGCCCTTTTTGTGACTTAACCACAACCTCAACTTCATCACCTTCACTCAAAAGATCGCTTGGATGACCAATACGCCCTCGTGACATTTTAGAGATATGCAGCAAACCATCAACATCACCAGGCAACTCAATAAAGGCACCAAAATCAACCAATTTTTTCACTTTACCTTTTATAGGTTTATTAATCTCAAATTGTGGAATCTCTTTTTTCTCAGAACCATCAGCAATTGAACGTATATGGTCACATGCTGCTTTGACCTTTGCTTTGTTTGGTCCTGTTACCTTAACTTCACCCTGTTTTTTATCTAAATCGATACTTACTTCAAAGGTCTCTATAATTTCACGAATTGTCTTACCCGCCTGTCCGATAATATCGACAATTTTATGGGGTTCCACATGGAAAATCTCTGTACTTGGAAGAACCTCTTCATTAATCTGAATCGCTTGAGCAGCATCTTCCATCAAGCCAAGAATATGCAGACGTGCCTCTTTCGCTTGTGCAAGAGCCTCTTTCAAAAGCTCAAGACTGATACCTCCAAGTTTAATATCCATCTGTAGCGCGGTGATACCATCTTTGCTTCCTGCAACTTTAAAGTCCATATCCCCATCATGATCTTCAAGACCCATAATATCTGTCAAAATCGCATACTTATCACCCTCAGTGACAAGTCCCATCGCAACACCAGCAATCAGTTTAAGGACTGGAACATCTGCGGCTTTCAATGCAAGTGAACCACCACATACCGTTGCCATAGAAGAAGAGCCATTCGATTCAAGAATTTCAGAAACCAATCGGACAATAGCATCAAGTTGTGTCTTATCAAGAGATGGCTCAAGGGCACGTTTGGCTAAGTTACCATGTCCAAGTTCTCGTCTCCCTGGAGGTCCAATGCGTGAGGCTTCTCCAACACTAAAGCCAGGGAAGTTGTAATGCACCATAAACTCTTCATAACTGGCATTTTTTCCTGTAATGCGTTCAAACATCTGCGCATCTTGACGATTTCCAAGCGTACAGGTGACAAGTGCTTGTGTCTCACCACGTGTAAAGAGGCATGAACCATGGACACTTGGTAAGAGATTCGTTTCAATCGAGATAGGACGGACATCTTTAAGCCCTCGCCCATCCGCACGTTTGCCCTCTTCCAAAATCATGGCACGTACACGTTGACGCTTCACCTCATCGACAGCTGCTTTAACCTGTTCTTCACTCCACGCTTCACGCTCTGCCATCTCATCTTCTAAGACCTTCGCCACAATGGCTTTGAGCTCTCCACCACGCTCACTTTTAGCCATACCATCAAGCGCTCGGTTGATATCATCCATATAAAACTCTTGAATATAGGTCATAATGGATGGATCAGCCTTCTCTTCAAAGAGCTCAACCTCTCTTTTTGGCTTGACCGCTTCAGCAAAGGCCTTCTCATACTCACCCGCAGCTAAAGCAATCGCTTTTTGCGCCAAAGCAATCGCTTCAACCAACTCATCTTCTGCCAATTCATTGACCTGTGGTGTTTCCACAATCTCATCAGCAAGCATTGGATCGATCATTGGATCGACAGAGATATTTGGCTCAATCTTCACATCAACCGTACCAATTGCTTGCATCTCGATCATCAAAAGATCCTCTTTGGTACCAGAAACAAAGAGATCGAGTGTCCCCTCTTCTAACTCTTCAAGCGTAGGATTGATAATAAATTGACCATCTTTACGTCCAACCCGAACACCTGAAACAGATTGAGAGACTGGAATGTCAGAGACATAGAGTGCTGCCGATGCTGCATCAAGTGCAAGTGCCTGTAAATCAGCACGCTCATCAACACTCAACAACATTACCGTAATCTGAACAGGATTGAAAAAGCCTTTGGGGAAGAGGGGGCGAAGTGAGCGGTCAATCAAACGTGATGTCAATGTCTCAAAATCACTCGGCTTTGTTTCACGTTTAACAAACCCTCCTGGAATCTTTCCAGCAGCATAACTCTTCTCAATATACTGCACAGTCAACGGCAAAAAATGCTCTTCGATTGGCTTATCATCCATGACTGCTGTTGCAAGTAGCACCGTTTTTCCACTACGTAACAGTACTGAACCATTCGCTTGACGCGCAACTTTTCCTATCTCAAAGACCGTTTGACGGTTATTCATCTCAAATTCAAATCTACATGCCATTATCTTCTATTCCTTTTCTCTAGCATCTTTTCATTTTATCCTGTTTGAAATTAAAATCTAAATCGTTTTGCATGGGCATCCTGAGGAAACTGCTTAAAAACTTCCTCTTCACTAAAAGAGAAACGATAGTTTTCAACGTAGGCTTTTAAAAGACGGTACGCTTCATTAATACGTGCCATCTCCTCACTATCTCCACCCACATCAGGATGTTTTCCCGATGCAAGGTAACGATACCGAGCTGTGATATCTTTTAGACTCACGTGTGTCGGTAATCCAAGTGTATCGAGTGCTTCATGAATTTTTGTATAAATAGAACTCATTTGCTTGCACTTGCCCCCGCACTTGCTCCTGTACCAAGCAGATACTTGATACGATCATCTTCAAATCCTACACCGAGACCAAAAAAGATATTTCGTGCATCTCTATTTAAAAAGTTATCCGCACCCAGATAGGCATCGATATGTTTATAGAGACGGTAACGCATCATCGCACGCAAATGAGGCTTATTACCACGAAGGTCATTAATGGCACTAAAATCATAGGCATCCAATGAGAGCTTTAATTTATCATAATAGGTAAAATAGTCGATTCCAGCACCTGCTGTACTCTCAATCAAACCACCACGCACCAAAATATCCTCATAACGTTTACCAATCTGTGCCGAGACAAAAAATTTACCTTTTTGGTGGTCAAGCTCTGCAAGATAGCGTCCTGTTACAGGATCACGCTCTGAATAGTCAGGTCCTGAAACAATATCGAGCATATAGTGACGTGTATAGGTCGGCATATAGTCAAGATGCAGCCCCCCTTTTAATGTGCCATCATGGGTGAGGTAGTAACTATTGAGTCCTAAGTTGAGGCGACTTTGGGTCACAGAGTCTAGATAGTCATCAAGTTTATCAATGGCACCTTGCCCTTTTTTAAAGAAGCCATCAACCGATGTCAATGCCTGATTTAATGGCTTGCGATTCTCTTGTAAAATTGTATTGAGCTGGTCTTCAATCGACTCAAACTTACCAGCCAATTTAGGAAGTCGATCATTCAAAGTATGTCCAACTCCTTGAAAATCATCCAATGTCTTTTGCAACTTAGCCATAATATCTGGTAAATCGCTATTAATGGTATCGGCACTGGTTGCAAACTTTTCTGACATTGTTCCAAACTTTTGAGCCGCTTCATTAATACTTTGAACCAGCTCTCCAATACCCTCTTTATTGGTTGCCACAACCTCTTTTAAATCTTTTGTTAATGTATCAAGATGATCAAATGTATTTTGAAGATGCTCACGACTTTTAGGGTCAAGTGTCTCTCGAAGCTCATGAATAAAGGCTCTTAACTCCTCTGCCGCTTCAGCAACCCGTGTACCCATCTCATCCAATGAGGCCATCGGTTTTTCACGGGTCAATGTCCCCTCTTCAGCAAGATACTCTTGCGCTGAACCAGGGATAATATTGATATATTTCCCACCCAAAAGAGACTCTTGTGTTAGAAGAACTTGTGAATCACTTGGAATTTTTGCATTTTTATAGATAAAGAGTGTCAATAGAACTTTTGTACCAGAGAGGGAAATCTCTTTAACATACCCTATCTCCACACCCTTCATTTTTACCTTGGCATGCTTTTCTAGTCCACTGGCATCACTAATAATTGCTTCAACATCGTAACCTTTTTTCCCAAACCCTTGAAACTTATTGACTTGGGTACTAAGTAAAAAGAGCAAAATAAGTCCGATCGTCACAAACAGACCGACTTTTGCTTCTGTTTTCATTAAAACTCCTGCTCATACTTTTGTTCAAATCCACCCAGTGGTACCAGATTGATCTGAAAATAGAAGACCAAATTATCAACCGATTTTGCACCCGCAGAGGTTAAGATGGGTTTACGCTCATCCTTCACACCCAAATTGAGATCCCAACAGTGTCTAAACAGATGAAGCCCTACGCCCCATCGTCTAATCCGTTCATCCAGGTTGTCATAGGCGACTTCTCCATACCAATTATTCCCCGATTCACTCTTGTAGGTGCCTTTAATACTATAAAAATCGGATGTTCTCTCTTCTTGTAAGATCTTATAGAAATGTGTCAACATTATATCATAGAGAGGATGGGCATACTTGACATAGGAGGTCGCTGAAGAGACCCTTCCTTGATAGTATGAAAAAAAGAGATCCGTATAGAGCTCATAATAGCTCCAAAACTTATATCGAAACTCCTGCTCAAGATCCCCATAACGGTGGTCACTATTTTCATAAAGAATGGGCTGAGAGAGTCGATAGTAGATAAACTCCTCTCCCTTTTGGTTATAGAGATAGTTGACTAAACTCAGTGTCATATTCTCACTGGGTGATCGTAACACTGAAACAGATGGGTCGATATAGCCACGCTCACTACTAAAGCTTGGTTTATTATAGGTAGCACGCATCTGCATCATATGAAAGAGGTTATCAAATTTACGTGCAAGGTCACTATAAAGATCTATTTTGTGGTAATTTCTTACCATAGTATAGTAGTTGCTTGGTACATCTGTATTGAGATTTTGATACCCGATATAACTATAATAGAAATTTTCAGATATGGATAGCTTGAGATAGTTATCAAAAAAAGATGCATAAAAGATCATCGGTACATTCAACTCTTGTAGTTGAATCTGTTTACCACTTCCAGTAAAAAAGTTGCTGATACGATAGTCGGCTGCATAGTGCAGAGCATTCCAGTTAAATAATCTATCTTGATACTGGTGAAGTTGTATCACAGGAATACTTTGCATCGTCTCCTTATTGGATGCCAAAGATGTATCAATAAAATACTTACCATAGATACCTACATAGTTCTCTGGTGTATTAAAGTAGTAGTTGATACGCGACTGTACTTGAGAGCTATACAAAAGCCCTGCTGTCGAACGTGCCTGGAGATTCAGATAGTCTGGATCATTCAAATAGGTCATATCGACATAAAGACCATCATGATTTTGACTCTCTTCATCGGTAAAGAGCTGTCGTGATTGATAATTGACTTGTGCACCAAAATGGGAGCTGTTCTTTAAGTTGTATGCCTCAACATAGGAGTGTTTACTATAAAAATAACCGGTACGAAGTGATCCAGATGAGTGAGGTGTATCAACAAAGCGTAGGGTTGCAAAAACGCCCTCTCCTCGATTGAAACGAATTTGAGGTGTTATCTCCAGATCCCATTGAGGATCGGGTGCAATAAACAGAGGTTGATTATAGAAAAGACCATCACGTGATGAGATTCCAACATAGGGACGCAATAGACCTGTGCGACGCTCCCGATTTGTTGAGAAGCCGATATAGGGTATATAGAGTATCGGGGTATCATGCATATAAAGAACTGGATTCCATAGATCCATCCACTCAGTAGCACGGTTATATTTAAGAGAGGTAAACTGCATATACCAGTCAGGACACCCAACATCACAACTTGAAACCAGTGCATCTTTTAGTGTAATTACATCGTCATCTCTTTGTGCCTTATCTCCAAGGAGCCAAAGTTCGGAGGAAAAATCGATCAAAAAGGGGTGCTCAAAGGTATCATGTAGATGATGCAAATCGATAACAACCTTATCACTCAGTGCACCATACTGCACCCCTTTCATCATCTCAACATGACCAAGGAGCTTAAGAAGTGCATGATCCATATCATAAATAACACGATCAGCCATTAAGATAGTGGTGTCATCATAAACGATCACATCACCAAAAGCAGTAACAATCGATCCATTACGATCGATCTTTTCTGCCATAATCTGAATTCTCTTCCCTTCAAATGTTTGTGCCAAAAGCACTGAACACAGAAGTAGAAAAAGAGTCAGGTGTCTAAGCATTAACAACCAGGGTGGAAGCAGTTTTATCATGCCATGTTTGGCGTGCAGGATCAAAAAGTGCCCAAACAAATCCAAGATAGAAGATCATACCACTAATAATACGAAAGACGGCGCGATTAAAAGCGATAGCAAGACGTGGTTGTGCCATCGTTTCAATCTCTACAATACTCATTTTCATTGCCATCTTGCCAAGTGAAGCACCATATTGCCAGACAAACCAGGTATGGTAGAGAATCTGTGTCATCACCATATAGAGCCATACACTATTGACAATAGCGGCAACCTCTTCAACACTCTGGGCATTTTGAATCGGCGTCCATAGAATGATGACAAAGATGATACTAATGAGCATATCATCAATCATATAGGCAAAAAGGCGCTTCCCAAACGGTGCGAGCTCTTTACCAGAGTCGCTTAGCCGTGATTCAATCTGCTCATTCATAGCTAATGAATCATCCGTCAGAGTCGCGTAACGCCTGATAAGCAATATCACTTCGACACTGTTTGCCAGCGAAATGGACTTGTCCACAGAGCATATAGGCGTAGTTTCTTGCCTCCTGAATCGTATCACCAAGGCCCACGCAGACCAATACACGTCCACCTGTCGCCATCAATTTATCATCTATTCGGCTCACACCAGCAAAGGCGATATGAGCCTTTTCCGCAAGCTCAGTATGAACAATTTCATCGACAATGATTTCAGCCGGTTCACTACTCTTATAAGGGTAGTGTTTGCTTGCCATCACCACACCAACAGCATATTTATCAATAAATTCAACCTTCAGCTCATCGAGTCGTCCTGATGCTGCCTTATCAAAGAGTTCACTCGCTGGTGTCTTAAGAAGTGGCATCAATACTTCACACTCTGGATCACCAAAGCGGACATTAAACTCCAATGTATAAGGATCCCCATTGACAATCATCAATCCAGCAAAGAGAACCCCTTCAAATGGCATTCCCTCTTCTGCCATGCCGTCAATAGTTGGGCGAATAATACGCTCTTCAATCTTTTTATAAAGTTCATCATCAATCAATGGAGTTGGTGCATACGCTCCCATTCCCCCCGTATTAGGACCCTCATCATTATCAAGAAGTCGTTTATGATCCTGAGCTGCTGGTAGCATCACAAAATCTTTTCCGTCACAGATGGCAAAGAGTGATAGTTCATACCCATCAAGAAACTCTTCAACAACAATTTTTGTTCCAGCTTCACCGAATGCTTTACCACTCAACATCTCTGAAGCTGCTTTTTTAGCATCATCATGCGTTGGTGCGATAATAACCCCTTTACCTGCACACAAACCATCTGCTTTGACAACAACTGGGGTCGGAAGTGAATCGATAAATTTAAAAGCCTCTTCAATACTGTCAGTCTCAATATAGCGTGCCGTCGGAATGTTATGACGTGCCAAGAAGTTTTTCATAAAGATCTTACTTCCCTCTAACTGGGCCGCCTTTTTGCTTGGTCCAAAAATTTTAAGACCACGTGCTTTGAAGATATCAACAATACCAGCAACCAGTGGGGCTTCAGGTCCAACAACAGTAAGATCAATCCCCTCTTTTTCAACAAAGTCAGCCAACTCATTATAGTCACTAATATTGACATTTTCACCCAACTCTGGAGTTGCCCCATTACCTGGTGCAAAATAGACCTTCTCTACCTTCTCATCCTTATGCAATGCACGTCCAATTGCATATTCACGTCCACCACTTCCAACGACCATTACTTTCATAAAGATACCCTTTTTATGATGTTGTATTTAATAAAAAAATAGCGATTTTTCCAAACAGTTAGAGAGTGCTTGGAAAAATCGCCAGGCAAAAGCTACCTGTATTGAGTAGTTTTGTAGCTAAAGTAGATGGTATCCATCCTCTTTTAAAAAAAGACCGAGCGGGCGTTCACGCTTGAGTGTGGTCCATCATAGACCAACGGTGCAGGAGGGAGGTGCACTTTAGGCGGCAGCTTCTCGCTGGGATCACCAGCTCAAACGAAGTCACCGACACACCGCACACCTACACAGTCCCGCAATATCAAAGTGTTGGACCCCCGAAATGCGGGTAGCGCACCGCTCAGCTGTTGGAATTATACTCTAACTTGCTTAATAGGATGCTAAATTTTTAGCAAATTCGATCGCTTCATCAATTGAAGGGGATGGCGAAATTTTTGGAATGATATGATTTGGAAAAGCTGCAGCCGTTTTTTGACCAATCGCCACAGCACACCATGTCGAGTCCCAGCCAAAATTTTTTAAAAAGCAGTGAACAATCGATGGAGATGAAAAGATTAAAATAGCACCCTCTAAAGGTTCCTCTTTTTCACTATAAGAGACACACGTCGTCTCATAAATCACTTTCTCAACGACCTCGATTCCTGCACTTCGTAAATGCGCTGCAATGCTTGAGACGACAACTTTGGGACGAGGATAGAGCCATCTATAGTTGACAAAATGTGTTGCAAGCTCCTGTGCCAATATATCGCCATACGCTTTTGACGCTGTATAAATCACTTTCCCCCCATACTCTTCAACAGCATTTGCTGTCATCTTACCAATCGCTGCAACAGGAAGTTGACGCCATGCCCCACCACTTATCTCATTAAGAGCAATGATGCCTTGTTTAGAGGTAATAATCAATCCGTTAAAGTGTTCAAAGTGGATCGATTGAGGAATCGTTTGAAATTGAATCATAGGAAGATGCCTCACACCCATTTTGGGTGTGGGCGAAAGGAGATAGATAGGAATCGTTCTTATTCCCATTCAATTGTCGCAGGTGGTTTCGAACTAATGTCATAAACGACACGGTTAATACCGTCAACTTCATTGATAATACGGCGACTAATACGCTCAAGCAGATCGTGTGGCAGATGGGCAAATGTTGCTGTCATACCATCCACTGCTTCAACAACACGAACACAAATTGTATTGTCATAGGTACGATTATCTCCCATGACACCAACACTCTTGACATTCAACAATACAGCAAATGCCTGCCATGTTTTGTTGTAGTAACCACTCGCTTTAAGCTCTTCAAGCAAAATCGCATCGGCTTCACGCAATAGATCAAGATCGTAAATATTGACATCACCCATAATACGAATCGCCAAACCTGGTCCTGGGAAAGGATGGCGATAGACAAGTGATTCTGGCAATCCCAACTCTAAACCAAGTTTACGTACCTCATCTTTAAAGAGTTCACGCAACGGCTCAATCAGTTCAAAATCCATCCAGTCAGGCAGACCACCAACATTGTGGTGCGACTTAATCGTTTCACTTGGTCCTTTGACAGAGACCGACTCAATCACATCTGGATAGAGCGTTCCTTGTGCAAGGAATTTAATACCATCATGCTTTTTAGCCTCTTGCTCAAAAACTTCAATAAAGGTATGACCGATAATTTTACGTTTTCTCTCAGGGTCAGTGACACCAGCCAACTTCACCAAGAAGTGTTCACTAGCATCAACAGTAATCAATGGTACTTTCAAGTGAACTTTAAAGACACTCTCAACCTGCTCACGCTCACCTTTACGTAGCAACCCATTATCAACAAAGACAGGAATGAGTTGATCTCCAATCGCTTCATACAGAAGTGCCGCAACAACCGAAGAGTCAACACCACCACTCAATGCACACAAAACTTTACCGTCACCAACCTGCTCACGAATCTTTTTAATCTGCTCTTTGAGGAAGTGCCCCATATCCCACTTCTCTGTCACCCCACAGATATTGCGTGCAAAGTTGCGGAGCATAATATGCCCCTCTTCTGAGTGGTGTACTTCAGGGTGAAACTGCATTGCATAAATATTACGAGAAGTATCTGCAATGGCAGCATATGGAGAGTTATCACTATGCGCAATAGGTTTAAACCCTTCTGGAAGCTCTTCAACACGATCTGAGTGACTCATCCACACAACTGTTCCATCGTGGCACCCCTCAAAGAGCGATGAACATTGACCACTCTCATCATAGAAGTGGAGTTCAGCTTTACCATACTCATGGTGTGTTGAACGAACAACCTTTCCACCAAAATCTACAGCAATACGCTGCATTCCGTAGCAGATCCCCAAAATTGGTAAGCCCAACTCATAGATTGCTTGATCAACTTCGTAAGCATCTTTATCGTAAACCGAAGCAGGCCCACCACTTAAAATAATCCCTTTAGGATTTTTCGCCTTGATCTCCTCTACTTTTGTAAAGTAAGGAACAATCTCACAATAGACCTTCTCTTCACGTAATCGTCTTGCGATCAGCTGTGTATATTGTGAACCAAAGTCCAAAACGATAATACTTACATCTTTCAAACTATTTCCTTGCATTAACTGGTAGTCTATCTATAAAATTATACCAAAGTGAAGTTTAACTAACGGATAGAGTCGTGAGAGTTTTAAGAGAGTATGGTGCGATCAAAAGAGGATCACTCCTCTTTGATCTTTTAGTAGAGTCCCATAATCTCAAACTGGATATACCAGAGTACCATTGCCAAAGCATATCCAGCAAGTACGGTCCATGCCAATTTGATGTGGGCACCAAAGGTATAGATACCACGAAGTCGTCCCATAACACCAACGCCAGCAGCTGAACCAAAGCTAATCAAGCTACCACCGATACCTGCTGTCAATGTTACAAGCAACCACTGGTCTGTTCCCATCTCTGGACTCGCTTTCAAAATAGCACTCATTACAGGCACATTATCAACAATTGCTGAGATAAACCCTACCCCAATATTGGCAGCTGTAGCACCAACCACACTATAAAGGTCATGAATATAGTCCAAATATCCTAAGAAATGGAGTGCTCCAACCGCAGAGAGGATACCAAAGAAGAAAAGTAAAGTATCATTCTCAATCTTCTTCATGTTAACGTAAATATTATAACTATCATGCCCATTTTTTGATAACTTAAATGAGTGAAGTTTGAGTAATGAGAGACCAAACATCATACCCCACATTGCAGGGAAATGGAAAAACTGGTGCCCTAAAACAGCAATGGCAATGGTGAAAGCACCCAACCAAATGACTGTTTGTCCTCCATCTTTCATCTGTGGCACCTCTTCAGTCTCTACATTAAAGTGAGGCTCCCCTTTTGGAACATAGAAAGAGAGCAGCCATGCTGTAAGAACCCAGCTTGCAAATGAAGGAACAAAGAGAAAGAGGAAGTCAACAAATTCACCCTTGTGTGCTGTCCATGCCATCAACGTTGTAATATCACCAAATGGGCTCCATGCACCACCAGCATTAGCCGCTACAACGATATTGATTGCACCTGCTACCAAGAAGTCTCTATTATCCTTATCAATCGTATAGAGAACTGTTGATAGAATCAAAGCTGTCGTAAGGTTGTCTGCTACAGGAGAGATAAAGAATGCCAACAGACCCGTCAACCAGAAGAGCTTCTTATAGCTAAACCCTTTGGAGACTAGCTTATACTTCAAAACATCAAAGACTCGACGTTCAATCAAGGTTTCGATAAAGGTCATTGCAACAAAGAGGAAGAAGAAGATCTCAGCAATTTCCAAAATCAACTTCTGCATCTCATGATGCAGTGGTTCAGGATCCATGCCATTAAATGAAAAGTAGAGACCAATCAACATAAACATAAATGTACCTGCAAAGAGTGCAGGTTTTGCTTTGTTGATCTCATACTTCTCTTCCGTTGCGATAAAGTAGTAAGCAATCACAAAGATTGCCAAACCAGCAATACCAACCCATGTGGTCGTTAAATGGAAGGTTGCTTCATGCATTCTATTCCTTTAATTTATATTTAACTACTCATTAATTATATAATGCGCGCCAACAGACTCTTTACGTTCAAGTGCTGACTCAATAATTTTTCGTGCTGTTTTTAACCGGAGTGCGAGGAGTCGTCCAATGGTCAAATGTTGCACATCATCAACAAAATCGAGGGCACGCTCAAGCCCTGAACGTGTTCTGACAATACCCACCTCTTGCCACATTGTACGACGCAAACGCTGTTTCAAAATTGTATCATCTTTTTCAACCAAATTTCCCTTAAATTCGGCAAATGGTGGTTTATGACTCCACTCAAAGCCTTTAGCATTCATATGTAAAACAGCGCGACGACCAAAGACCAACCCCTCAAGCAACGAGTTACTTGCAAGACGGTTGGCACCATGCACGCCTGTACTTGCTGCCTCTCCAATCACATAAAGGTTCTCAAGGCCTGGAACGGTACCATTAAAGTCACACACAATCCCACCAATCGCATAGTGGAAAGCGGGTGAAATCGGTACCCAATCTTGAGGTAGATTAAAACCGACAGATGCCAAAGCCTTTTTAATATTTGGAAAACGGTGAGCAAAAAACTCTTCATCAAACATATCGGTTTTCAAAAAGATTTTACCACCATGACGCTTCTGGTAATTAAAGATTGCACGACTCACAATATCACGCGGTGCCAACTCTCCACGTTCATCATAATCAAAGAGGAAACGTCGCCCCTCTTCATCTACAATATGAGCACCTTCACCACGCAATGCCTCTGTCAAAAGCTGTTTTCTTGCCCAAGGGTTATCGACATAGACAGTAGGATGAAACTGCATCATCTCCATCTTATCGAGTCGAATACCTCGTTCAATACAGATACCATGAATATCGGAGCTAATGGTTCGTGAATTGGTGTGATAGGCATAGAGACTTCCAACCCCACCACTTGCAATGATGATATTATCAGCATAAAGCTCTTTAATCTCACTATTAATTAATGCCCGAAGCCCATAGCAGGTATCCCCCGAACGAAGTAGATCAAAGACTCTGACATTATAGACAAGCGGATGTGGGTTCTTCTTCATTAAAAATTGATGAAGGTAGCGCCCAGTTGCATCCCCACCAGCATGCAAGATACGTGGACGGCTATGGGCTGCCTCTTTGGTATAGAGGAGTTGCCCATTCTCATCTTTATCAAACTCAAATCCTCGTCGAATCAGATCGGGAATCACCTCAAGGCTCTCTTTCACCATCAACTCAACGGCTTCTTTATTGCAGAGCCCTGCCCCAGCGTTCAGTGTATCCTCAATATGTGAAGCAATATCATCTTCATCAACGGCTGTTGCAACCCCACCCTGTGCATAAAAGGTATTACACTCCCAAGGAAGATCTTTACAAAGAATCAAAACATTCTTCTCTTTGGGAATATGCAATGCAGCATAAAGACCGGCAATACCGGCACCAATAATAATGACATCATATTTACTATCAGTTCTCATCCATCCATTCCCGTTTCACTTTTGCTTGGATAGTAGGGTGGTTTTTTATAGCCACATCCTGCCATACCTGCAAGAAGTAATGTTATAATTAAAATATGAAAAAAATAGACACAGTGCTTACCCATTTAATCTCTCAGCCTATCTATGCAAAACTTCGGCAACAGGAGTGTTTTCACCTTATCAAAAAGGCACTCCCCCCATCACTTCAGCGTGGCATTCTCTTTATTTTTGTAAAAAACCGAACACTCTTTTTTGCGCTTAAACACCCAGCTTTTAAAATGGAGTTTGATTATAAGCTCTCTTCAATTAAGAACTTATTAAGCACTTTACCTCCTCTCAAAGAGGCGTGTAAAGCCCATGAAATCAAAGATGTTAAAGCCTTTGTCTCTAAATTTGCCCCAAAGGTCAATACAGTACAGAGAGATAGCATACCACGCTATAAAGAGCGTGCGCAAGGAGTCTTTAATATCCTTGTAAATGATGAGATGATGCATCATCACTTTAAAAAAATTCAAGAGACCATTCAGAAAAATAGTAACCGATGATAAAGAGACTCAAAAACCTTCCGGATCAACCAGGTGTGTACCAATACTTTGATAAAGATGACAAACTTCTTTATGTAGGAAAAGCCAAAAGTCTTAAAAAACGGGTAAAAAGCTATTTTCGCTTTACCCCGACACTCTCTCCAGCACCTAATCTTAGCCCACGTATCTACCAAATGATCACACAAGTTGTACGGCTTGAGACAATTGTAACCCCCAGTGAGAGTGATGCCCTACTTTTAGAAAACTCCCTTATTAAACAGCTCAAACCGAAGTACAACATTCTCCTAAGAGACGACAAAACCTACCCCTACATCTATATCGACCTGAGTGAACCCTTCCCACGATTTGAGTTGACACGCAAAGTGGTCAAAGGGAAAAAGATTAAATATTTTGGTCCCTTTCCACATGGTGCCAAAGCAATCCTAGACTCCCTCTATGAATTGGTTCCACTGGTTCAAAAAAAGAGTTGCCTAAAAGGAGGGAAAGCCTGTCTCTTTTATCAAATTGGACGCTGTAAAGCTCCTTGTGAAGGGAGAATCGATAGAGAGGCTTATGGTGAACTTGTCACCGAAGCGTTTCAATATATCCATCATAAAACGCGACTCAAAGAGGCATTGGAAAAGCGGATGCTCTTTTATGCAGAGTCACTCCGTTTTGAAGAGGCCGCAGAGATTCGTGATCGTATCGCAGCAATCGATAAGATTGAAGAGGTTTCAACCACCGACCTTGCACGTCTTGAAGATCTCGATATTTTCGCTGTAGCCTTTCACGATACAGAGGGGGTTCTTGTACGCCTATTCATGCGTGAAGGTAAGATTGTTGCTTCAAGTCATACCTATCTCAATCTCCACGATGAAAGTGACCTGAGTGAAATCTATCGTCGAAGTATCCTTGAGTTTTATGGCAGTGAGACACCCTTTACAGCCACAGCTATCTTAACTGCCCACCCTTTTGAAGAGCAAGAGGAGTTATCAAAACTCCTAAGTACCCGTATTGGCAAATCTATCACCATCAAAACTCCCAAACAGGGGCATAAAAAGCGACTGATTGAGCTGGGATTGCAAAATGCCCAAGAGCTTCTGAGACAAAAACGTACAGAACCATCCTCCGAACTTCCTGAAAAAATTCGAGAGCTTCTTAACCTTGAGCAGATACCCGAACGCATTGAAATTTTTGATAACTCCCATCTTTCAGGAGAAGCCCCTGTTGGTGCCATGGTTGTTCGCGACAAGGAGAGATGGGACAAAAGCTCCTATCGCCACTACAACCTTACAGCACGCGATGAGTACCATCAAATGGAACAAATGCTTACCCAACGTATCGCCTCATTTGAGAAATCCCCTCCTCCTGATTTATGGGTTATTGATGGTGGTGAGACGCTCCGACAACTTGCCCTCACACTTCTTCAACACAAAGGTGTCAACCTTCCTGTTGTCGGAATTGCAAAAGAGAAGATCGATGCCAAAGCCCATCGTGCCAAAGGTGCGGCAAGAGATATTCTCTATACGGATGAAGGTGAACTACACCTTATGCCCAGTGACAAACGCCTGCAGTGGTTTCAACGCCTCAGAGATGAAGCCCACCGCTTTGCGATTACATTTCATAAAAAGCAGCGTCTCAAAGAGGATAAGAAGATCTCCCTTCTTGAAGCCAAAGGGATTGGTCCTGCCAAAGTGAAGCGACTTCTTGACTATTTTGGAACATTTGAAGCGATTAAAGAAGCCGATCTTCAAACACTTGAAAAAGTACTCAATAAAAGAGATGCCCAATCCATCTACAACCATCTACACCCTGCAGAATCATAAGACTCCATATTCTTTTCACCAGTAGCCCTTTTCAGGGTGAACTAAATATCGATGTGCCATACTTTAAAAGTTAAAGATATCGTTATTTATATTTATTATAGTCATTATTTTAGATCAATGATCTATCAGTTCATAAGAGAGATCCTCTTTTCAATATCAAAAAAAAGCGGTAATAATTATTTTTTCATGCTATAATAGGCTTAAAGTAAAAAAGTGTTGGGAGCAACTTATGAAACGTCCGACCCCTATCGATGAAGAGTACACATTTGGAGATGGTGTGATCATTAGTGAAACAGATATACATGGTACTATTACCTATGCCAACCGAAGGTTCATAGAGATATCAGGCTATGATAAAACAGAGCTCATTGGTCAATCACACAACCTCCTACGCCACCCAGATATGCCAAAAGCCACTTTTAAACAGATGTGGGATACCATTCAAAATAACAAAGAATGGCAAGGAATTGTTAAAAACCTTCGCAAAGATGGTCGATACTATTGGGTAGATACCTATATTAAACCTGTGTTTAAAGATAATATTAAAGTTGGATATATTGCAGCACGCCACCCTGCCAAAAAGATGGATGTTGAGGCTATTAGCCAAACCTATGCACAAATGCTTCAAAATGAAAAGTAGAAAAGGATCACCGTGTTAATCTATAAAAATGACGGGAAACTTTACTCAATATCACAAAATGCAATTAAATTAGCTGGATATAATGATGTATCAGAGTTTTTAGCTGAACATAAAGACTTTAGTGAACTATTTATTAAACGTCCTGGTTATATCTACGACTTTGAAAACTTCTCATGGATCAGTTTTCTTCGCAATGCCAATGCTGAACAGAAAAAAGTTCTTATTCTCACAAAAGACAATCTTACCTATGAGTGTGATCTTGTTTTAGAGACACTCTATCCTGTTGAATATCAAGAGGGGGCACCAGAGTTTTTCTATCAGATTGAGTTAAAGAATATGCGGCGCTT
This sequence comes from Hydrogenimonas sp., assembly GCA_003978765.1. Classification (GTDB taxonomy): domain Bacteria; phylum Campylobacterota; class Campylobacteria; order Campylobacterales; family Hydrogenimonadaceae; genus Hydrogenimonas. The sequence goes on from QNYO01000042.1 coordinate 17,441, forward strand.
TAATGGTTCTGATGCCCCATACGAACCTGATACAACCTTTTCAACCATTACAATTAAAGAAGAGAGTAGTATCGATGATACATCTTCAAAACCTGAGACTGAAACTTTTGCATTTTTATCAGATATTGAGGAGAAAGAGACCTCTGAAAAGAGCTTGACCCAATCGACATCCTCTCCATTTGAAACTATTGAATCCACCGATGAAGCCTTAACAGAGTTTTCACAGACAAAAGAGGAGCGAGAGGAGAACCAAGATGAAAAGTTAACTATGGACTTCTCATCACTCTATGAAGAGGAGACAACACCATCCTCACCTGAAGACAAACCTCTTGACATGATCGACTTTACACTTAATGACGATCATGAGACAACCTCTCAAGAGACCTTTTCAGCACCACAACCAGACCCCTTTGAAACAGCTATTGATCCAACAACCACTCAAACAGATGATCTCTTCCTTGACACATCATTAACCTCACCAGATCCTTTCAA
>QNYO01000056.1 GCA_003978765.1 Hydrogenimonas sp.
ATCTTGTTCGGTGCAATTAGCAACATGGTGACATACGTTTGAAGTATCCCTATGGGATTTGAAACTAGACTACAAATGAGCCTATAGATAGTCCTTCGAGGGTTTGAAGTATCCCTATGGGATTTGAAACTAATTTTTGATCTTTTCTCGATAGGCCGCATTGAGTTTGAAGTATCCCTATGGGATTTGAAACATGATTTTGAAATATTTAAAAGAACTTTGGAGCTTGGTTTGAAGTATCCCTATGGGATTTGAAACATGCCATGATAATAAATCCCACGTCCATCAAGTTGGTTTGAAGTATCCCTATGGGATTTGAAACGAGGCCATTGGAATAGCGAAAAAAAATTGATTCGTTTGAAGTATCCCTATGGGATTTGAAACCGACTTCTTTGTGCTGTTTGAGGGCTTCCTGATAGTTTGAAGTATCCCTATGGGATTTGAAACACTTTGATCCACTCTAAATATAAGATTGCAGAATATTGTTTGAAGTATCCCTATGGGATTTGAAACTTGCATATTAGGTACTAAATTAGGTGCTAAAAACGTTTGAAGTATCCCTATGGGATTTGAAACCAGAATCTCAAAAGAAACAAGAAAAAGCAATATGAGTTTGAAGTATCCCTATGGGATTTGAAACTGATCAGTATGAAAACGACCAGTTGCAAGAGCAGTGTTTGAAGTATCCCTATGGGATTTGAAACTGCACCGCACGCGTTTATGGATTACGTTTTGCAAGGTTTGAAGTATCTTTATAGGATTGTTTTGTCCGTGGGAACAAGAGTAGGTTTTAAAAGTTACACCTTCTTAAACTGTTGCATCCACTCTAAATGCTCTTCGACCATATTGGCATGCTTTCGTTCAAGTTCCTCTTTGATCGATTGAAGCTCTTCGATGGTGAAATATTCAAGGTAGTTGGGGTTGATGGTCGTGTCATTGCCATCAAAACTTAGGAGTTCTTCGATTGCTTTGAGTAGTTCTTCTTTTTCCATAAATGATATACTACCGAAAAATCTTTTTGAGGAGAAGTTATGGTAGAAGTTGGACAAAAAGCCCCAGAGTTTTGTTTACCCAATCAAGATGAGGTTGAGATCTGTTTGAGAGATTTAAAAGGAAAGTGGATTGTACTCTACTTCTATCCAAAAGATTTAACCCCAGGGTGTACGACAGAGGCGTGTGAATTTACAGAAGCGATGCCCGATTTTGAAGAGCTTGATGCTGTGATTTTAGGAGTTAGCCCCGACTCTCCCGAAAAACATCGCAAGTTTATTGAGAAAAAAGATTTGAAGATCACACTTTTGAGTGATGAGAACAAAGAGGTACTCAAAGCCTATGGTGCATGGGGATTGAAAAAGATGTATGGCAAAGAGTATGAGGGAGTGATTCGCTCTACCTTTATTATTGACCCAGAGGGGAATATTGCCGCAGTTTGGCCAAAAGTACGCGTTAAAGGGCATGTGGAAGCGGTCAAGCAGAAGTTAGAAGAGCTAAAACAAAGCTGAAATTAAGTGCTTTTTTAGTAAAATCGCACTTCCATTTTTGGAAACCTCACATGTGTCAATCCTTGACAGGTTGCAAGGGATTTTTTACAAAATCCTGCGTTGATGGGCACAGAGGCACAAACCTGGCCACATGGCACAGAACATAATTTTATTCTCAAGGAGAACCTATGGTCACTATGAAAGACCTTCTTGAGTGCGGTATGCACTTTGGACACCAGACACGTCGTTGGAACCCTAAGATGAAAAAATTCATCTTTGGTGTACGAAAAAATATCCATATTATCGACCTTCAAAAGACACTTCGATACTTCCGATATACTTATAATGTTGTTCGTGATGCGGCAGCTGAAGGTAAAACTGTAATGTTCGTTGGTACCAAAAAGCAAGCACGCAATGCGATCGTTGAGCATGCAGAGCGCTGTGGAATGCCTTATGTTCAGACTCGCTGGCTTGGTGGTATGTTGACAAACTACCAAACTATCCGCAAATCGATCCGCAAGCTTGAAGTGATCGAGGAGATGGAAGAGTCTGGAAAGATGGACCTTCTTACTAAAAAAGAGGCATTGATGCTCAAGCGTAAAAAAGAGAAGCTTGAGAACTACCTCGGCGGTATCCGCAATATGAAAAAACTTCCAGATATGCTTTTTGTTATCGATGCGGTTAAAGAGCGCATTGCAATTAAAGAGGCTCGCCGACTTGGTATCCCTGTTATTGCACCACTCGATACAAACTGTGATCCTGATTTGATCGACTACCCAATCCCTGGAAACGACGATGCAATTCGTTCTATCCAACTCTTCTGTCGTGAAATTGCTGATGCGATCATCGAAGGACGTGAGCTTGCAGCACAAGAGAACGAAACAGAAGAGGTAACTGAAGAAGAGATGGCGGCTGTAACTGAAGAAGCAGTTGCAGAGGGTGAAGCTGAAGAAGCAACAGAGACAAAAGGAGAGTAACAATGGCAGTTACTGCAGCAATGGTTAAAGAACTCCGCCAAATGACAAATGCGGGGATGATGGATTGTAAAAAAGCGCTTACTGAAACCAATGGAGATATGGAAGCTGCTGTTGAGTGGCTCCGCAAAAAAGGTCTCTCAAGTGCTGCTAAAAAAGCGGGTCGTGTTGCAAGTGAAGGTGCTATTAGCATTGAGCTTAGCGACGATCATCGCAAAGGTACCATTGCAGAGATCAACTCTGAAACAGACTTCGTTGCACAAAATGATAACTTTAAATCACTTGTGAAAAAGGCAACACGCCACATTCACTGCTCAACTGCAACGACTGTTGAAGATCTTCTTGAAACAGAGATCGATGGTACTAAATTTGATGAATTCTTGAAAGCAGAGATCGCTAAGATCGGTGAAAACATCGTAACTCGCCGATTCATCACAATCGATGCTGGTGAAAACGGTACTGTTGAAGGTTATATTCACGGTAACGGAAAAGTTGGTGTTCTTGTTGCTGCAAAATGTGATAGCGATAAGACTTGCGAAGCAGTTCGCCCAACACTTAAAAACATTGCAATGCACATTGCAGCGATGAACCCTGCTTATCTTGATGAAGAGGCAGTTCCTGCTGAAGTGATCGAGAAAGAGAAAGAGATTGCGATCGAGCAACTCAAAAAAGAGGGTAAACCTGAGCAAATTTGGGATAAAATCCTCCCAGGTAAAATTAAGCGCTTCATGAAAGACAACACGCTTGTCAATCAGCCATTTGTTATGGATGATAAAAAGACAGTTGGTGAAGTTCTTAACGCTACTGCAAAAGAGGCAGGCGGTACTGCTAAAATCGTTGAGTTCATCCGCTTTGAGCTTGGCGAAGGTATCGAAAAGAAAGAGGAAGATTTCGCAGCAGAAGTTGCGGCACAAATGGGCAAATAAGACCCGATGTCTCTTTCAGCTACTTCCAAGTCGCCAATCTATGGCGGCTCGGAACTGCTCTACGCAGAACAACTCTCCCATGCATTTGATTATCCTCTCTTTGAAGAGATTAACCTTACGATTCACCCCAGTGAAAAGATTGCTGTCATTGGTGTGAGTGGTAGCGGTAAATCAACCCTTCTACATATTTTAGCAACCCTTTTAGAACCACAAAAAGGCTCAGTCCATCTCTTTGGTAAAGATATCTATACGATAAGCCCCAAAGAGCGGTTGGCGATTCGTCGTTATGAGATTGGGATTATTTTTCAGTTTCACTACCTCTTTAAGGGGATGAGTGCAGCAGAGAATATTGAAGTCGCCACGCTTCTAAGCGAAACCGAACCCAATGAAGCCCTTTTGCGTCGTCTTGGTATTGAAGGGGTGATCGATCAACGGGTTACAGAGCTTTCAGGGGGTCAGCAACAGCGTGTATCGATTGCCCGTGTCCTCTCAAAAAATCCCCGTCTGATCTTTGCCGATGAACCAACAGGAAACTTGGATGATGAGACAGCTCAGATGGTGATGGATACGGTATTTGAACATATCGACAAGGTGGCAGGAGGGCTCTTTTTGGTGACACACGATGAGCGGATCGCCCGACGGTGTGATCGGGTCTATCGGCTTGAGAATCGTCGATTGGAGCAGGTGCAGTGAGCTGGTATAGCTTACTTCAACATGACCATATCTACACCTTTTTACTTCTCTTTGTAAGGCTCTCGACTCTCTTTGTCTTTTTGCCCTTTTTTAATCATATGTCGGTTTCTCCGCAGATTAAAGCGGCATTTGCTTTTTACCTCACACTCGTACTCTATCCGATTGTACCTGTCACACCCGAACCCAATAGTCTTTCGCTCTTTTTTGCCGCCATTCTTTCGGAAATGGTGATGGGATTAATCGCTGGCGTGGTGCTCAATATTGTCTTTGGTATGTTGGCATATGCAGGAGAGCATATCGCCTTTGTCATGGGCTTTTCACTGGCACGTGTGGTGGATCCTCAAACGCAGATACAATCACCATTAGTAAGCCAATTTCTACTTCTTTTTGCGATGGTGATACTGCTCGCTTTTAATGGGCACTATATGATTTTGACATGGATGGCAGAAGCAGTGAAGTCGGCACCATTGGGGGGATTTGTCCTTCAGCAAGAGATGTTTGACTATATTATCAATGCGATGGGACATCTCTTTGTGATGGGGCTCTCAATCGCTTTTCCCATTATCGCACTCTCGCTTCTTTCAGATATTATCTTTGGTATGTTGATGAAGACCATGCCACAATTCAACCTTCTTGTTGTCGGTTTCCCTATTAAGATTATGATCGCATTGACTGTTTGGCTGACAGTGCTTGGAGCGATGATGATGATCTTCAAAGAGGAGTTTATCGCCGCGATCAATGTTTTGATGCAGTGGCTTTAGTAGGGGAAGGCATCATTAAGCATACGCTCAAAGCCCCTCTCTAAGAGTTTTGCTTTGGCATAATCATCGACAATCGATAAGATCTCATAATTCTTTCCAAAGGCGGAGTAGGTCCAGTTGGCCGATCCAAAGATGATACGACGATTGTCGATCACCATCACCTTCATATGCATCAGTGCATGGTCACGATGTGATTTTTTGTACGGTTTCCCTTTTAGTAACCATGTCTCAATGTTTTGATACTTAGCAAGATATCCGATCTGACTTCTTCGATTGAAGGCATTGGAGGAGTAGTCGGCAATGATGCGAATTTTAACCCCACGTTTTGCCGCTGCAGCAAGATGTTTGGCAATCTCTTTGTGGGTAAAGCTGTAGATAGCACCATCGATACGGAAGCGGGCATGGTCGATACTCTTGAGCAACGCTTTAAGTGCAGGCTTGGCAGAATTGGGCAAGATATATAACGTATTTGTTGCACCATATACAAGGTGTGTGAAGAGCAAAAGAGATACCAAAATGGCTCTGAATAGTAGCATGGTTCACGTCCTAAAGCAAAAATAAATGATATTGATTATACAATAAAGCAATTTTTGAATAAAGGCTTGAAGAATGCGTATGCTTCTAATCAACCAGAATCCTGTGATCTCGAAACTCGCAGGGTTAAGTGCTCAAAAAGCTGGTGTTGAGCTTGTGATAGAGTTGAGTGTTGATCATGTTGAAGAGGGATTGTATGAGCTTCTCTTTATTGATGAAGGACAGGTTGATGGAGAGTGGTCTGGCACACTCAAAGAGGGTGTAGAGATTCAAAAGAGCTGTCTTATTTACGCTGATGATGAGCATAAGCTACCAGGCTTTGACTTCTATTTGAAAAAGCCATTTCTTCCAACTGAGATGGTTGAGACATTGACCCAAATGCGTCAATCACTTGAATCAGCAGAAGAAGAGGGTGATGAGGCTTCAAGTGAGACGCCAATCCTTGCAAGTGAGTCGATGGTGGAAGAGGAGAGTGGATTGGATGAAAACCAATCACTTGAAGATTTAGAGGCACTGATGGAAGAGGATGACGATGATGATCTCTTTGAAGCAGGTGAGGTGATGATGGCAGATGATGAGGATGGAACGAAAGAGGATTTAGAGGCTTTGCTCAGGTCACTCGATGAAGAGAAACAGTTGGATGATGAGGCTTTAGATGAGATGGATTCAGCATCTATGGATGAGGAAGTTGAAGCACTTATGGCATCAGAAGAGTTGATGGATGCTGAAATGTTTGATGCCCTTGATGATGAAGTTGATGAGGGTGATAAGGTTGAAAAAGAGGTGACTTTAGATGAAGTATCTCAAAAAGAAGAGCCACAGAGTCACGATGTGATAGAGCAAGAGGCCTCTCAAATGGTAGAAGAGACGACAATTGAGAGAGAAGATGATTCTGAATTGGAAAGTGATCTTGATAGCGATCATGATGAAGCACGCAATGGTGTAACTGAGCCTGTGGAAGAGGATATGGAAGATAAGCTGGTTGAGATGGAGTCACTTCAAGAGATGGATGATACAAAGAGAGAATCAGAACTCTTTGAAGCGGTCGATAGTGAATTAACTGAGGATAAAGAAGAGGTTGAAGAGGTGGTATCGGATGATACATCCAAAAGTGAATCTGATCATGAGGTGAGTGAGATGAAAGAGGATCAAACAATCGACTTTGAAGCACTCATGCGAGAGGTTGATTTAGAAGAGCAGTTGGTGGGTCGTACCAAAGGTGAAGAGATAGAAGATGAGTTTGGTCTCTCTTCGATTGAGAGTCTGCTTGATGCTCCTCTTCAAGAGGATGAAGCGTTAAATATGCCACTCGATGATGAGAAAGAGCCAATTAGTCTGCCTGAACCGAAAGAGTCTAAGGGTGGTATCTTAGATGAGGTATTGGTTGATAAAGTGAAAGAGCTTCTTGATGATGAGAGTGATGAGGTGCTCGAGAGGCAAGCAGATCTTCAAGAGGAGCATGTAGAGATTGTACCAAAGAGTGAACAACCACTATCGACGGATCGTAAAGATAATGCTACAATTTCACTTCATGATGAGAAGGATGCGTCAGCATCTTCGCTTTCTGACGCTGATGACTTGGATCTTATGGATGCCAATGCCTTAAAGAAGATTGTTGATGAGGTCTTACTGCATGATGAGGCACCTATTGATCCTGTTACAGCCTTGAAAGATGATAGATTAGAGCATCGAGTCACCTATGAGCAAGATAGAGATAGAGAGTTGCTCTCAACCTTGCTGGGTACAGAGCCAACTGCCTTGCGAAAACTTCTTGCCGGTGCTCAAATTACCATCAATATCACCTTTCCAAAAGAGGATTAAAAAGAGGATTGAATGGAGAATAGATTTGGATCGATACTGATTATTTCAGGCCCAAGTGGAGCGGGTAAAAGCTCTTTAATCAATGCCGCTAAAGATAAGATCGGCGACTACTACTTTTCGATTTCAACAACAACACGCCCACCACGAGAGGGTGAAGAGGATGGAGTGCACTACCACTTTGTCGATAAAGAGAGCTTTGAAGCCGATATTCGAGCCGGTAACTTTTTGGAGTATGCACAGGTTCATGGTAACTACTATGGTACATCACTCAAACCTGTTCGAGAGGCTTTGGAAGCAGGAAAACTGGTAATTTTTGATATCGATGTACAAGGTCACGCCATTGCACGAGAGCGAATGGGGGATCTGATTACCTCTGTCTTTGTGACAACCCCATCACTTCAAGAGTTGGAACGACGGCTTAAGAGTCGTGGAACCGATGATGAAGAGATTATCAATAAGCGGATTCAAAATGCCCTTGTTGAGATTGAGTATATTACCGCTTATGACTTTTTGATTGTCAATGATGACTTTGAAAAAGCGGTTGATTCGTTTGTGGCTGTGACCAAAGCGGCACGTCTTAAGAAGGGACGCAAGCAGGCGCTTCAGTTTGTCAACCAGTGGCGAGGTCAAACCCCATCGTAGAGACTTTCTCTCCTTCGCGTTAACTCATAAGGCCTGCAACAGTTAACGGTAGCTATAATAAATCCAAAACTTTTTAAGGAGATACGTATGGGTATGCCATCTATGCCAGAACTTCTAATTATTCTTGCGATTGTCGTGTTGCTCTTTGGGGCGAAGAAGATTCCAGAGCTTGCCAAAGGAATGGGTAGCGGTATTCGCAACTTTAAAAAGGCAATGAAAGAGGATGATGAGGAAGAGAAGGTAGCGTCAACAGGCACAGATAAGCAAGTTGAGCAGAAGAGTGACGCTGTAAAGAGTGAGAAGAGTGAAGAGAAAAAAGAGGCATAAGGGACCGATCCTTTACTGTTTCAGTCGCTTGCAATCTATTAGTGAATAAGGGGATTCCTCTGCATAAGGGGGATCTCTTAGAGGCTACAAAAGGGCTCTTTTATTCTTGTCAATAGGCAGATTTTTCTTAGTAATAATAATTTTTGCTGATGTTTTTGTTCAGCAAAAAGGAGATTTTTAAAGTGAAACGAAGAGTTTACGAGGTTCTTCAGAAACATATCGACCATCCAATTGTTCTTGAGAAGCCAAAAGATAAAAATTTTGGACACTATGCAACGCCAATCGCTTTTTCACTGGCAAAAGTTTTACGACGCAACCCGATGCAGATTGCAGAAGAGCTTGCCGAGAAGTTGCGCCAAGAGGAGATGTTTGAAAAGGTTGATGCGCTCAAAGGGTATGTGAATATCAAATTGAGCCGAAACTTTTTAAATGAGTATGCAGTCTGGGCACTTGAGCATGAAGAGGAATTTGGTAAGGGTGAGAATGGTACATCCATCCTTCTTGAGTTTGTGAGTGCCAATCCAACAGGTCCCCTACATATTGGTCATGCACGAGGTGCTGTCTGGGGTGATGTCTTAGCACGTATCGGAAGCCATATCGGCTATAAGATTGAGCGTGAATATTATGTCAATGATGCAGGTAATCAGATCTATCTGCTTGGATTGTCGGTCTATCTTGCTGGACGTGAAAGTGTCTTAGGACTCGATGTCGAGTGGCCAGAAGAGTATTATCGTGGTGAGTATATTGTCGATCTTGCACGGCAAGCGGTTGAGACACTTGGTGCAGAGAAGTTTCAAGATGAGAGCTCCATCCCAGAGATTTCAGAGTGGGCAAAAGATCGCATGCTTGATCTGATTAACCAAAACCTTGCAGAGGTTGGCATTACCTTTGATCACTATGTCAGTGAAAAGTCACTCTATGCCAAGTGGGATGAGATTTTTGCCAAATTGAGTGAAGCAGGTGCTGTCTATGAGAAAGATGGCAAATGGTGGCTCAAATCGACCGAACATGGTGATGAGAAAGATCGTGTCGTTGTGCGTGAAGATGGACGACCCACCTACCTTGCAGGCGATATTATCTATCACTATCTGAAGTTTGAACGAGGGTATGACCACTACATCAATATTTGGGGTGCTGACCACCACGGCTATATTGCACGTGTTAAAGCGGCGATCGCCTTCTTTGGTCATGATCCACAGAGACTTGAAATTATCTTGTCACAAATGGTTTCACTGCTTAAAGGGGGCGAACCCTATAAGATGTCGAAGCGGGCAGGTAACTTTATCTTGATGCAAGATATTGTCAAAGAGATTGGCAATGATGCCCTCCGCTTTACCTTCTTAACCAAAAAGAGTGATACCCATCTTGAGTTTGATGTGGAAGATCTGAAAAAAGAGGATAACTCTAACCCAATCTACTATATCAACTATGCCCATGCTCGTGTCTTTTCACTCTTCAAAAAAGCGAACAAAACGCAAGAAGATGTGGTGCATGTAACCATTGATGGGTTAAGTGAGGAAGCCTATGACCTTCTCTTTACCGCACTGCTACTGCCTGAAGTGCTTGAAGATGCATTTGAGAGTCGTCAGCTCCAAAAAGTGACCGACTATTTGAAATATCTTGCAGGAATGTATCACAAGTTTTACTACGATAACAAAGTGGTAGGCTCACCGAATGAGGATGCACTGCTGAAACTTTCAGCGATGGTGGCACTCTCATTGCGTGTTGGTTTGAAGATGTTGGGGATTACTGCTCCTGAGAAGATGTAATCTCTCTTAATAATGCCCCTCTTGGGGGCATCTATTTTTTTATGATAGCTCTTCTGCTGTTTTTCCCAAAGAGCTGAGAAACTCTTCAAGATTATACTTCACACGATACTCTGGTACCATGAGGTGAACCATAATGTCACCCAAATCGATGACAGTCCACTGCTCCCCTTCATCGACTGCAAAAAAGGTCTCCCCTTCAGGTTTAAGCGTCTCTTTGAGATGATCGAGGAGTGCTAAGGTGTGTTTGTCACCCAATGTTGTGGCAATCACCACATAGTCGGTAAGATACTCTTTATCACTCAAATCAAAGACTTGAATATCCTCTGCCTTTTTCTGATCGAGCTGTTCAACAATTCGATCGATACGTACTTGCATTGTACTGTTCAATGATACTCCTTATAAAATTGTAATACCTCATGACGGATCGACTCAGGAATCCATGCTGGATCGATGGCGTGTCGCAATTGTGTCGAGCTAATGGGCTGATCGACAGGTAGTTTGATATAGCCATCGGGAATCTCTTCACCATTGCGTGTGGCAACGACCCAGTGAACTTTTTGGTTCAACTCTTCAAAGCGGTGCCACTTGTGTAGGCTTTTGAGATTATCTGCGCCGATAATGAGATAAATTGTATCAAAAAATTGGGAAAAATAGTTGACCGTCTCTATGGTATAGGAGGCACCACCCTTTTGAACCTCTATATCGCTCACCTCAATCCGTGGATCGTCTGCCGTCATCTTTTTGAGCCATGCAAGGCGTTGTTGCGGTGGTGCGCTATGCCCTTTTTTAAAAGGGCTGATAAAGGCGGGTACAACAATCAGTCGATCAATATCGAGTTGATCGAGTGCTTTTTTGATAATTTCTAAGTGTCCAAGGTGCGGTGGGTCAAAGCTACCACCGAATATTGCTATCTTTTTACTACGCATTTAATAATCATTATACAGTTCATTTGATAAAATCAAAGTAATTTCTTGTGGGTAAGGACAGTGTGTGGCATTAAAAATTGCGATTAACGGATATGGTCGTATAGGGCGAAGTGTGGCACGCATCATCTCCAAACGGGATGATGTGGAACTGATTGCCATTAATGACCTTGCAGACCCAAAAACATTAGAGTATTTGACAAATTTTGATAGTGTTCATGGCCCATTTGATGAGCCTGTGGTACTTGAAGGTGATACGTTAAAGATGGCAGGGCAATCTGTCAAGATTTTTCAAGAGCCTGACCCAGCCAATCTGCGTTTTGCTGATGTGGGTGCCGATGTGGTGCTTGAGTGTAGCGGACGCTTTTTGCGAAGTGATATTGTACAGACACATTTGCGTCACGGTGCCAAACGTGTCATTATCTCTGCTCCTGCTGAAGATGATACACCAACCTATGTCTTAGGGGTCAATGCACAGGATTATAAAGGGGAGTCGATTATCTCCAATGCCAGTTGTACCACCAACTGTCTTGGACCGATTGCCCGTGTGCTTGATGAGATTTATGGAATTAAAACAGGCTTGATGACAACGATTCACGCCTATACAGGTGGTCAGAGCCTTATGGATGCCGCCATCTCAAAAGATATGCGCCGTTGTCGTGCCGCTGGTGTCAACCTTGTACCAACCTCGACCCATGCCGCTGAAGCGATCTATAAAGTTTTACCGAATCTCAAAGGAAAACTTCATGGTCAGAGTGTGCGTGTGCCAACGCCTGATGTCTCACTGATGGATCTCAACTTGGTCCTCAATCGATCGACATCTGCTGAAGAAGTCAATCTACTTTTTTTGGAAAAAGCGAAGGGAGAACTAAACGGTATCCTCGGAATTGACGATAACTTTGGCGTGAGTCAAGACTTTTGCGGTGATACGCGAAGTAGTATTGTTGCAACCGATCTGACACAGGTGATTGGTGGCAATATGCTCAAAATTATGGCTTGGTACGACAATGAGTGGGGATATGCCAACCGCCTTGTCGATATGGCTCTCTATATTTCAAAATAGTAATTAAGGATATTAGTAATGCGACTTTTAACAATTAAAGATCTTGATCTTGCAGGAAAGAAAGTTTTTATACGATGTGACTTCAATGTACCGCTTGATGAGTTTGGTAATATTACCGATGATCGTCGTATCCGTGCGGCACTTCAAACGATTCGCTACTGCTTAGATAATGAGTGTGCGATTATCCTTGCAAGCCACATGGGGCGACCAAAAGGGCAATATAACGAAAAGTATTCACTCAAACCTGTTGCAAAGCGTCTGCATGCACTTCTTCACCAAGAGGTGACACTGGCTAAAGATGTGATTGGTCCAGATGCTGTGAGTAAAGCAGAAGCCCTTAAGGGTGGAGAGATTCTTCTGCTTGAAAATGTCCGTTTTGAAGCGGGTGAAACTAAAAATGACCCAGAGCTTGCCAAAAAATTTGCGGCAATGGCTGAATTCTATATTAACGATGCATTTGGTGTCAGCCACCGTGCCCATGCATCGGTTGAAGCGATTACACACTACTTTGATGAACACCACAAAGGGGCAGGTTTCCTACTCCAAAAAGAGATCAAATATTTCCATAAACTTCTTAAAAAACCGACCCGTCCATTTATGGCAATTGTTGGGGGTAGTAAAGTCTCTGGTAAGCTTGAAGCACTCATCAATCTCCTTCCAAAAGTTGATAAGATGGTGATTGGTGGGGCGATGGCCTTTACCTTCTGGAAAGCGCGTGGTTATGAGGTGGGTAAATCATTGGTAGAAGATGATCTGCTCGATGATGCACGCCATATTATGGATGAAGCGAAACGTTTGGGTGTGAAGTTCTATCTCCCAGTCGATTTTGTTGTGGCACCTGAAATGAGAGAGGATGCTCCTGTTAAATATGTTACTTTCCAAGAGATGCCGAAAGATTGGATGGGGCTTGATATCGGTTTGGCATCAACACGCCTCTTCCGTGAAGCACTCTCTGATTGTCAAACCATTCTGTGGAATGGACCAATGGGTGTCTATGAGATGGAGCGTTTCGCACGTGGTAGCTTTAAGTTGGCCAACTATGTGGCAGAGTCGTATGCTACTAAGATTATCGGTGGTGGTGATACCGCTGACTTGATTCAGCGTGTGGGTGTTGATGATGAGATGACTTTCATCTCAACAGGTGGTGGTGCAAGCCTTGAGCTTCTTGAAGGTAAAAACCTACCTGGTATTATGGCACTACAAGTCGATGGGGATGAGGATGAGTAAAATACTCGCCGCCAACTTTAAAACCAACCATACCCGTGCATCGACCCGTGCGTATGTCGAAGCTCTCGACACATTTATGGAGGCATCGGGGTATCGGGATGAGGTGTACCTCTTCCCACCTGCGACAGCATTGAATCGTTTTGAGACCACATCAGATATTCGTATCGGGGCACAAAATGCCTATCCGATCGAAAATGGCTCTTTTACTGGAGAGATAGGTTTAGAACAGCTTCAAGAGTTTGGTATCGATACCATTTTGATTGGGCATAGTGAGCGACGCCATATTATTGGTGAGAGTCAGAGTTTCATTGCTCAAAAATATGCATGGTTTAAAGAGCAAGGCTTTCGTATCATCTACTGTATTGGAGAGCCTTTAGAGGTTCGAGAGATGGGGAGTGAGGCGGTACGCCGCTATCTCATTGATCAGTTTGAAGGGATTGATACATCTTATGAGAAGTTGATTCTTGCCTATGAGCCGGTTTGGGCGATTGGTACAGGTAAGACAGCAACCCCTGATTTGATTGAAGAGACTCATGCTGAGATTAAAAAGATGACTGACCATCCACTTCTCTATGGCGGGAGTGTTAAGCCTCAAAATATTGGAGAGATTTTGGCAGTACCAGGGTGTGATGGTGCACTGATTGGAACAGCAAGTTGGGAAGTCTCAAGCTTTACCGAAATGCTTCGTACTGCTCAAACAAGCAAGTAATACCGAACCTTTTTCTTCTTTATGATACCATTGTAAGACTATCGAATCATACGCTTAATAGAGTCGTATGGATCGGTAGTAGATCATCTTATGATGAGCATAAGCTAATTTAAACGCAATCCATGATACAAATAGCTTTTTAAAACTTTAAAGTGTAGAGTTGAAAATTAAGTATTTGATGGAGTTCTTAATTTTTAACTTTAAATTTTATAAAAGGATTTTTTATGCTAATGAAAGGCAAACGCGGTCTCATTGTAGGTGTTGCTAATAATAAATCGATTGCATACGGTATCGCCAAAGCATGCCATGAACAGGGAGCGGAGCTTGCTTTTACTTATCTGAATGATGCATTAAAAAAACGTGTTGAACCGATTGCGGCAGAGTTTGGTAGCGATATGGTCTATCCACTCGATGTGAGTAAACCTGAAGAGTTTGAAGCATTGGCAGAAAACTTAAAAGAGAAGTGGGGAACCTTTGACTTTATCGTTCATGCCGTAGCATTTGCTCCAAAAGAGGCGTTGAGCCGACCATTTGTTGAGACAACTAAAGAGGCATTTGATATTGCAATGGATATTTCGGTCTATAGTCTCATTGAACTGAGCCGTTATATGCTTCCAATGCTCAATGAGGGAGCTTCTATATTGACACTCAGCTATCTTGGTGCAGAGAAGTATATTCCAAACTATAATGTCATGGGTGTGGCAAAAGCGGCACTTGAGGCATCAGTTCGCTACCTTGCGGCAGATCTTGGTCCACGCAAAGGGATTCGTGTCAATGCCATTAGTGCAGGTCCAATCAAAACCCTTGCAGCAAGTGGTATCGGTGATTTCCGCTTTATTCTTAAATGGAACGAAGCGAATGCACCACTACGCCACAATGTTACGATTGAAGAGGTTGGCAACAGTGCGATGTATTTGTTAAGCCCACTTGCAAGTGGTGTAACAGGTGAAGTTCACTATGTCGATGCTGGTTATAATTTAATGGGTATGGCGGCTGTTGATGATGAGGATGGTAAAGCGGTTTTAAGTTGGGACAAACAGAAGTAGTGTCACGAAGGTAAACACTCACTCTAATAAGCTTGAATTATTATTTATAAATACTGCTTTAAGTTTTCTATATGGTATAATGCAACTGCAAGCTATTAAAGTTAAACCAAAAACCTAAGGAGTAGGAATGAAATTTGCAAAATTGAGTCTTGCGGCGATCATGGCCATGGGCGTCTCTGCATTTGCTGATGTTCAAAACATTAAAGTAAGTGGAGATGCAAAACTTTTCTATAGCACATCTGATAAAGGATCAAATGATCTATTTGAGAGTGCTGGTGCGATGGGTCAAGCCGCTCTTGATCTTTCAGTAAGTGCTGATTTGGCAGAGGGTGTCGCAAGCAAAATGTCTGTTGTGGCATTGAACACTCTTGGTCTTGAGAATAACCTTGTCAGCCAAGTTTGGGAGAGTGGACTCGGTAACCAGTGGTGGGTTAGCGAAGCATGGTTGGCAAAATCTTTTGGTAATACAACTGTTAAAGTTGGTCGCCAAGCACTCGATACACCATTTGCATTCAGTGAAACATGGTCAATTGCACAAAACACATTTGATGCCGCAGTTGTCTTGAACCAAGATATCCAAGATACAACATTGGTTGCTGCATGGGTTGGTCGTGGTAACGGTACAAATGCTTTGAATGATGCAACAGCAGCTGAAGCAGCTGGTGGTATTGGTCTAAACTTTGCAGCAGATGGTAAAGATCCATTTGGAACTTACTATAAAGGTGGGGCATATGCATTTGGTGCCATCACTTCAGCAATTCCAAACACAACATTCCAAGCATGGTACTACGATGTTGTAAGTACTGCACAAGCATGGTGGTTGCAAGCGGATGTTAATTTGAAAGATATCGTTGATGGTGTAAGCGTTGGTGTACAGTATGCAGGTATTACACCTGATAAAAACCTTTTCCCAACTAAAGATGACTCAAGTGCTGTTGCAGTGAAAGTAAGTGGTAACGTTGAGGGTGTTGCACTCTCTGCTGCATACTCAACTGTTGATAGTGGAAATGCACTTCCAATCGCAAACACTGCAACACACTTCAATCAATCTAAACTCTATACAGAAGCATGGTGGAACTATGGTCATGTAGGTGTTGCAGGTACTGACTCATTCAACATTACTGCAGAGTATAGCATGGAAGATGTTGCAGATTTTGGTCTCTACTTCACCAATGCAGATCATGAAACTGGTAATGATATGACAGAAGTTACAGTAAGTGCTTCTAAAACTTATGGTGCTGTTGATACTGCACTTGTATGGATTACTGCAAAAGATAGTGCAAACTATCACAACACATTGCAAGTTTATCTTACTTACAACTTCTAATTCAGACCATTGTCTGTTAAGCCGATACCGCGTGATGCGGGTCGGCTCTTTTTTTATTCAATCTTTTCTACTTTTTGCTACAATAGATGGACCAAGTTTTAAGGTTTTCTCATGCTAAAAAAAATTGCTCTCTTTGTTTTAGGATCGACACTTCTATGTGCTTCACAATTTGTTTTACTCGAAAATGGGCAGACCATTTGGCTCAAAGATGATGGTACCTATGAGAAGGTGACACTGATTAAACGAGATGGGCAGATGGTAGCTCTTAAAAAGGATGGTACATGGGAAGTGGTACCTGAAAAGATTGTGATTGCTGAAACTGTCGTTAACCCAAAGAGTCAAGCACACTACAAAGCCAAAACATCTTTGTTGGCTAAAACTTTGGTGGGTGTTTGGAAGTCACGAGATGGTAATTTGATTTACGAATTTCAAGAAGATGGTACCCTGCGTATTAAAGAGAAAAATCGATGGAAAAAGACAACCTATCAAATCGATGATATTGATGAAGTAAAGCGTAATATCGTTGTCAATATTGGTGAGTCAGAGCGTCTTGGATTTCTATCACTTGGTGGTGAGCACTGGATTTTACATATTGATGAAGATGGGCAGCTCCATAATCTTACCTTGAAGCTGAAAATCTTCAAGGATATTGCTTTGATGAAACAGTGATGAGCTTTTTTATCCGTAAACTCCTCTATATCGGCGGTATGTTGTTTCTTATCTCACTTATCTCTTTTATTGCGATCCATGCCGCACCCAATAGCTTCTTTTCAGCCGGTGAACTCAATCCTAATATCACTAAAGAGTCGATTGAGCATCTCAAAGCGATCTATGGGCTTGATAAACCGTTATGGGAGCAGTATCTCCGATGGGTTTGGGCCATGCTACACCTCGATTTTGGTCTCTCCTTTGCAAGTGGTAAGAGTGTGATGAGTGAGATTTCAGCACGTTTGCCCATTACCTTGACAATGAATCTTATTGCTATGCTCTTTGTCTTTTGGACCGCTCTATATTTGGGGATTCGATCGGCACTCAATCAGCATACATGGATAGACAAGGCGATCAAACAACTCTCACTGCTAAGTTTTGCGCTTCCTTCTTTCTATCTTGCACTCTTGTTGATTCTCTTTTTGGGCTTAGGGCTTGGATGGTTTCCGATAAGTGGATTGGAGAGTATGGAACCCAAAGAGGGAATAGCACAATGGCTTGATCGGGCATGGCATATGACACTGCCTATTTTTGTGATGGTCTTTGGTGGCATTGGTGGATTGACAATGTATATTCGCTCATTGACACTGGAGATTTTAAAGAGTGACTATATCTTTTTTGCCAAAGCACGCGGTATCGATGAGAAGATGATTCGTAAACGTCTCATTCTTCCCAATTTGATGCCATCGATTATTACGATTTTGGGGCTTTCACTTCCTGGGTTGATTGGTGGGAGTGTCATTATTGAGTCGATCTTTTCAATTAATGGTATGGGACTTCTTTTCTATCAGTCGGCATTGAGTCGAGACTATCCTGTGATCATGGGGATTTTGATGATTACGGCATTTTTGACACTGTTGGGGAATGTGTTGGCTGATGTGGCACTTTGGAAGTTGAATCCGTATGCGAAGCGGGGATGATGGATGATGGATGATGGATGATGGATGATGGATGATGGATGATGGATGATGGATGATGGATGATG
>QNYO01000013.1 GCA_003978765.1 Hydrogenimonas sp.
TAATATCAATAAATAAAAAACTATCTATGTATCCTCTTAAATTGAGAGGATACATAATAACCTTTCTCAAACTTCAATTACCTAACTAATTGAAAATCAATAGATTGAATAGTGGATATAAAACCGTATCTTTGTCTTCTCTTTTGGATGAGGATAATCTTTGTAAGCTGCTTTAATGGTATCGATCGAGTTTTGATCCAACTGTTCAAATCCTGTTGGTTTGATAATCTTTAGGTCGGTAATATCTCCATTAGGAAGTAGATAGAACTCTACCACATTAACCCCCTGCTGTCCCATCTGACCTGCAAAGTATGGATAGCCTCGTACCGTTAAGTAGTGTTGGGTAATGCCTTGAATTCTGGAAAGATTATTTTTAATGAACTCTTTTTGGTTGGGTGTGAAGTGGTCAAACTCATCTTTATAGAGTGCATAGAAGGTTTGATCGGAAAAGGCTTGATTGATCTCTTCAATCGATGGGGGCTGTAGAGTTGAGGGCTGTTGCATAGCAGGTTTTCCAAGTGCCTCGGCAAGCTCTGAAAATGGTGAAGCTTGCTCTTTAGTTTGAAGACTCTCTTTGGGTGTGGTTTCAGGTATTTTAGAGCTCTTTGGTAAAGTTGGTGATACCATTTTCTCTTTTTGAGGTGTTGGTTTCGTTGTAGATTTTGGTGGTTGAGCTTTCTGTTTTTGTGGTTTGGATTTTGGTTTTTGGAGTTGAGAGTGTGGCTTTGATGGTTGTTTTGGTTTTGAAATAGATTTTTGAGTGCTCTTTTGCTTCGGTTTTACAGGTTTTGGAACAGGCTTTTGAACGACCTTTTTAGGTTGTGGTTTGGTGGTCTCTTTATACGCTTGTTGGAGAGATGGTGTACTTTTAGGTGGTGTGGGTATGACAAAATCTTTTAAAGAGAGTTCTACCCGTTTAGCACCTGATGATGTTAAGGGTCTCTTTTCGCTTTTATAAAATAAAACCCATAAGCCTATAAAGATAATGGCATGGATGAACAATGAAAGAAGTAGTGTTAAAAGTTTGCGTTGGTGCATTCAGAGAGCCTATTGTATGAAACTTTTGCACCTTATTATACTTTATTAACCGCATTTTGCCTATAATCATACAAAAATTTTTATCATGAGGATATGGATCGTGAAACATACCAAAAGCATTGAAGCCTATCGTGAAGCTCAAAAGGTTATTCCTGGTGGTGTGGACTCACCTGTTCGCGCCTTTGGAAGTGTTGGTGGTACACCACCTTTTATTGCACGAGGTGAAGGTGGTTATCTTATTGATATTGATGGTAACCGTTATGTCGATTATGTTCAGAGTTGGGGACCACTTATCTTTGGACATTGTGATCCAACGGTTGAAGCAGCAGTGATTGAGACAGCACGTAAAGGGCTTAGTTTTGGTGCACCAACACTCTTAGAGACAGAGCTTGCCGAAGAGATTGTTTCACTCTTCCCTGCAATCGATAAAGTACGTTTCGTCAATAGCGGTACCGAAGCTGTCATGAGTGCAATTCGACTGGCACGAGGCTTTACAGGTCGAGATGATATTATTAAGTTTAAAGGGTGTTACCACGGTCACAGCGACTCTTTGCTTGTTCAAGCTGGTAGTGGTGCGGCAACCTTTGGTTCACCCAACTCTCCAGGTGTTCCAGCCGACTTTGCAAAACATACCCTTTTGGCTGACTATAACGATCTTGAGAGTGTTAAAGCGTGCTTTGAAGCGAGTGACAATATTGCATGTATCGTCATTGAACCAATTGCAGGTAATATGGGGCTTGTCCCAGCCGATGAGAGCTTCTTGCAAGGGTTGCGTGACCTCTGCGACCAACACGGTACCCTACTCATCTTTGATGAAGTGATGAGTGGATTTAGAGCCTCTCTTATAGGCGCACAGGGATTGACTGATGTCAAACCTGATCTTGTGACACTTGGTAAGGTGATTGGTGGTGGTATGCCTGTTGGTGCGTTTGGTGGTCGTGCTGACATTATGGCACACTTAAGTCCAGAGGGACCTGTCTATCAAGCAGGAACACTGAGTGGTAACCCTGTGGCAATGGCAGCAGGATTGGCACAGGTGCGACAACTTAAAGCCGATGTTGCCCTCTATGAGGTTCTTCAAATGCGTGCAGAACGTCTTGTCAAAGGGCTTAAAGCTGCAGCAGAAGCACACGATATTCCACTTCAAGTCGATGTTCGTGGAAGTATGTTTGGCTTCTTCTTCAATGATCAACCGGTCAAAAACTTTGATGATGCTCTCAAAAGCGATACAGAGCGTTTTGCAAAATTCCATCGAGCGATGCTTGATCGTGGCTTCTATTTTGCTTGCAGTCAATTTGAGACAGGTTTTATCTCAACCAAAACAACCGAAGTGATGATTGATGAAACGATCCGTAATGCCCATGAAGTCTTTGGAGCACTCTAATGGCTGAAGAGAACAAACCAAAAGCTAAAAAGATTATTGAAGGTGCCAACGACCTATCGCTTGGCATCTCAATGGTCGTTGCTGTACTGATTGGTGTCGGTCTTGGAATCGGTATGAAAGAGCTCTTTGGGATTGAGTGGCTCTTTTGGTTGGGTGTCTTTTGGGGTGTGGCAGCCGCTGGTTTGAATGTCTATAAAGCCTACAAAAAGCAGTTAGAGTCACTTGAAGAGCTTAAAAACGATCCTCGATACAAAAATTATCGTCAAAACGATGATGACGACGATGATTAAGATTCTCTCTACCCTACTCCTCTTAGCACTCTTTGGTGGACTCTTTGCATGGTGGCAGGAAGGGATTGAAGCACTTATCAATTTTGAAGTCGGCTTTTTTAGCGGCACTTTGGTCTTAGCCGCCTCCACCTTTGGCTATTGGCAAATGGTGAGTGGCAGTAGTGAAAGTAGCCCTCACCATGATCTACCCGATATTGTTGATCAAATTGATGATCGGTATGGTTTATGGGAAGAGTATCAAAAAACTCCGACACAAGATGTCAAAGCGATTTTACAAGAAGAGAAGCAACGCCTTAAAAAGCAGAGACGCTCTTTTAAAGAGTTTCTCAAAACAACCAAACCAGCTCTTTCTATCTATCGGATTGTTGCTTATGGTATCTTAGTAACAGGTGTTTTAACACTCATCTCTTATGAGATCTTTGCACCTGTCACTTATCTCATTGGTGCAGGTTTAGCACCACTTGCTACCGCCGTGGTATTATGGGTTAGTCCATAATCAACGGTGCTTCGAGTGTGAGTTGATCCGCTTTTTGGATCAAATAGCCATTGAGTTGATTGGCCAATTTTTTGAGTGTCTGAATATTGCAGGTATGGCTTAGATCACCTTTGGCTGAAAGTTGAAAAATTGGGTAGCGTCGCCCTTCAAATTTGAGTGTCTCTCCTGTTTTCAGTGAAAGTTTGATCTCAATAGCTGATGTATCCTCAAAACAGCTAAACATCTCTGTTAAAAGCTTTACAAAGACTTCTGGATCAATCTTAATATCTGGTAGTGCTGGGTCCAATACTGTTGTAAAACCATTATGTCGATTAATGGAGCTGGTACTGACGGCAAGATCAATCAGTGTGTAGATATTATGAGAAGTAAGATGTTGTACATGGGGTTCATGGATACGCTCTGGGGGCTTTTGATAGAGGCGTATGGCAATCGATTCATTATCTTCATACCCAACCATAATGCCAAAAAACTCATACTTTCCAAACTCTAAATCCATCATTGTGGTTTTAAACCCATAAGATTGGTTGGCATAGGTTACGGCAAGTTCAAAAATCTCTTGAGGGGTTACATCGGCAAGAAGAAATTGTGCCTCTTGATTGAGGGTTTTGACTCTTCCTTGGGAGTCAAAGAGAATCCACGGATTATAATCATACTCGAGCCACTTTTCATAAAAGTCCATCGGCTACGCTCCTAAAATAGCGTAGATGGGTCAACTCCCATCTACCTGTGGTGACGCTCCATCCATTATGAATGGAGTTGGTCACGCACCCTTGAATAACGACTCAAACTACTCTTCAATGTAGTTTTTAAGTTTTCGTCCAACTTTTGGATGTTTCAGCTTCTTAATCGCACTACTCTCAATCTGTCGGACACGTTCACGTGTCACATTGAGTGCTTTACCGATCTCTTCGAGTGTTCGATCACTCTCATCATCCATCAATCCAAAACGCATACAGATAACTGCCTTTTCACGCTCATTGAGCTGGTCAAGAACTTCATCGATCTGCTCTTTAAGATCCTCTTTCATCACCGTTTCAACAGGACTGACTGAGCTCTTATCTTCGATAAAGTCACCAAATCGCCCATCCTCTTCGCTACCCACAGGTGCTTCAAGACTGACAGGCTCTTTGGTAATTTTGATGACATTTTTGACCTTATCGACACTGAGCCCAACCTCTTTGGCAATGGTTTCAACATCTGGCTCTTTACCCGTCTCTTGAAGATGCTTACGCATAATTTTATTGATACGGTTGATCGTTTCAATCATATGGATTGGAATACGGATAGTACGCGCTTGATCGGCAATAGCACGGCTAATCGCTTGGCGAATCCACCATGTTGCATAGGTTGAAAATTTGTACCCTTTTTTGTACTCAAACTTATCAACCGCTTTCATCAAACCGATGTTACCCTCTTGAATCAGATCAAGGAAAGGCAATCCACGGTTGGTATAGCGTTTGGCAATCGAAACAACAAGGCGGAGGTTCGATTTTGCCATACGCGTTTTTGCCTCTTCACTAATCTTTTTACCGCGTTTGATCTGTGCCAAAATCTCTTGAAGCTTTTCAGGATCGAGGTTGAAGCTATCTTTACTCGCCTCTTTGGTTTGGAAAAGCTTCTTAATCTGCAAATAGGTACTCACCATTGTCGCTTCTGGCACAGCCGCAGCGATCTCCTCTTTAGACATATTGACAATATTTTCAAGAATTTTTTGGTGATTTTCTCTTAACTGATCATTAAAGAGAGGCAGACGATACTCAAGACGCTTAAGCTCTTTTTCAAACCCTTCATCACTCTTAAGCGCTGTCTCCATCGCTTTGACCAACTCATTAATTAATTTAGAGGTTGGTCCAAGGTCAAGGAGACGGTCTTTAAGCACCTTTTTCTTATAAGAGAGCACGAGCTCGTAGTGGAACTTCTCCTCTTCACTTGCATCTTCAGCTGGTGCTTTTGCTTGAGTTTTGAGCCAATCTTTTTTCGCTTTTTCGAGTGCTTTAAAGGTATCAATAACCTTTTTGACACGCTTATCATCTTTTGCACTCTTCTTTTTGCTCTCATCAAGCTCTTCATCGTCGTCATCATCGCTATCTTCAAAGCTCTTGAAGAGCTCTTTAACACGACGTTCACGGTTAATCAGAGGCTCTTTGTAATCAAGAATGAAGTCGATGAGATAAGGAACCGAGCAGATCGCATCGAGGATAATATCCTCACCCATCTCGATCTTTTTACTAATCTCAATCTCTTCCTCTTTGGTCAAAAGAGGAATCTGTCCCATTTCGCGTAGATACATACGAACAGGCGAATCACTGCGTGACCACTCAAGAAGCTCCTTCTCGCGCGTGAAATCAAACTCCTCTTCAAGCGAATCATCGCTCAACTTTTTTCGGTCTGACTCACGCTTTTCAGCTTCTTCGATATTAAGAAGCATTGCCCGTTCACTTGAGGTAATAATCTTTACACCATGCTTTTTGGCTAGTTTAAGAATTGTTTTTGCTTGGGCAAGCGTTGGCTGTTTTTCAAACAGCTGAACAATATTTTCAAAGGTAATATACTTTTCGTTTTTGTGTTCTTCAAAGAGTTTTTCGAGTGCCTGATTCAGCTCTTTTGCAGTCATGAAAGGAGACTCCTTAAGTAAGTAAGAGGTAAGATCGGATTATACCCAAAAAAATGTAAAAAATCCTTGATCCACTGTTATGATCGTCATTTCTAATAAATACTTTAACACAAGAGAGAAATAAAAATATGGAACACTAATTGCTTATACGTTTGCAAATACCGATTGAAGGATTTTTATGCAAAACGGTTACTACTCGGTAACAGGTGCGATGGTCACACAGTTTAACCGTCTCGACCGCATTAGCAATAATCTTGCCAACCTCAATACACCAGGCTTTAAAGAGCAAAAAGAGGTGGTTGGCGACTTTATGAAGATATTTCAAGAGAAGCGTGATGAGCTTCCATTGAAAAACCATACCAAAGCCTCTGCACAGTTTCTTAACCGTACACTCAATCGTGTACCACGTATTGTCGAGGAGTACACTGACTTTCAACTTGGAGCGATGACCCAAACAGGCAACCCTCTCGATTTGGCACTGGGTGAAGAGAATCTCTTTTTTACCGTACAGACTCCATCAGGACTTCGGTTGACACGGAATGGTGCATTTCAACGTAACGACCAAGGAGTTCTTGTCACAAAAGATGGTTTTCCTGTTCTCTCTAAAAACCAACAACCAATTCAGATTCCACCTGAAGCAGTCAATATCACAATTAATCCAACTGGCCGTATCGAATATCGAGAAGCCGATAATATGGCTGAACCCGTCTATCTTGATGACTTGATGGTCGTTCGCATGGATAACCCACAAGATCTTCAAGCAGAGGGTGGCACCTACTTGAATGATCGAGATGGTCAATTGGCTACAAAGATCAAAGTGGTGGATCAAACACGGCAGGTTCATCAATTTATGCTTGAAAAGAGTAATGTCAACCCAATTCATGAGATGACAGCACTCATCGAGACCAATCGACTTGTTGAGATGTATCAAAAAGCGATGAATACCCAAATGGATGATATGAATAGTGATGCTATCAATAAAATAGCTTCAACACGAGCATAAACTCAAAAATGACTAAACTATAAGGATTGTTATCATGATGCGATCACTCTATACAGCGGCAACAGGCATGGCGGCACAACAGATCCAAATTGACACTACGTCAAACAATATCGCCAACGTCAACACCATCGGTTATAAAAAACAGCGTGCAGAGTTTGCCGATTTGATGTACCAAACATTGGAGTATGCAGGTACCTCGACAAGCGAACAGACCCAATCTCCAACCGGTATCTCTGTCGGTCTTGGAGTTCGTCCAACATCGATTAGCAAACTCTTCTCACAAGGTAACTTTAAAGAGACAGGTAATAATCTTGACTTGGCGATTACAGGGAATGGCTTTTTCAAAATCATCTTGCCAGATGGTACAGAGGCTTATACACGCAATGGAGCTTTTAAACTCGACCGTACAGGAACCATCGTTAACTCTGATGGCTATGTTCTCTCACCTGAAATCGTTATTCCAGAAGATGCAGTATCTGTCTCAATCGGTACCGATGGAACTGTTTCAGTCTTGCAAGCAGGACAGCAGGAGGCGATTGAGATTGGTCAAATTCAGCTCACTAACTTTGTCAACCCAGCAGGTCTTCATGCTCTTGGTGATAACCTCTATATCAACACTTCAGCTTCAGGTGATCCGCTTGATAGTGTTCCTGGACAAGATGGTACAGGACAGATTCGACAAGGCTTTGTAGAGATGAGTAATGTTCAGCTTGTTGAAGAGATGACCGATCTTATTACAGGACAGCGTGCTTATGAGGCAAACTCTAAAGCGATTACAACAAGTGATGAGATGCTTCAAACTGTCAACAACCTCAAACGTTAATAAATAACTAATTTATGGTCGGTTTTATCTGAAAACCGACCAACTTTTAACAAAAAATTCTCCCATTTCAGCATAAAATTCTCTCCTTCTCTCTTCTAAAGTAGCCGTTTAATCTTACTGATTTATAATTTTTGATATAATCCGCGTAAACTTTACGGCCATTGGGTCGTGTTTTTAAAGGAATTTGATGAATATCATTACTGGAAAAGTATGGAAATTCGGTGACAATATCGATACCGATCTCATCATTGCTGCACGTTATCTCAACACATCAGATCCACATGAGCTTGCCAAGCATGTCATGGAGGATGCTGATCCCGATTTTGTTAAAAAGATGCAACCGGGAGATATTATTGTAGCAGGTGAGAACTTTGGCTGTGGAAGTAGTCGTGAGCATGCACCTATCGCATTGAAAGCAGCAGGTGTTGCAGCAGTTGTTGCAAAAAGCTTTGCACGTATCTTCTATCGTAACGCCTTTAATATGGGATTGCCTATCTTTGAACTTAGTGAAACTGACAAAATCAATGAGGGCGATCTGATCTCAATTGAGATGGATAAAGGAAATATTATCGATTTGAATAAACAGATCACATACAAATTCCATCCAATTCCTGAATTTATGCAAGAGCTTCTTGCATGCGGTGGTTTGATGAATTATGCTAAAGCAGAGATGCTTAAAAAGGAGCAAGCGTAATGCGAAGCTATAAGATTGCACTGATTAAAGGCGACGGTATTGGGCCTGAGATCATCGATGAAGCTGTGAAAGTTCTTGATGCGGTCAGTTATGCTGAAGGGTTCGAGATCAAATATGATGAGTTTCTCCTCGGTGGTGCCGCGATTGATGCTGTCGGTGAACCAGCACCAAAAGAGACACTTGAAGGGGTCAAGCAAGCTGATGCGATACTTTTCGGTGCAATCGGTGGCGACAAGTGGGATAATCTTCCACGTGATAAACGACCAGAGACTGGTCTTTTGAAGCTACGAAAAGAGCTTGAAGTCTTTGCCAACCTTCGCCCAGTCACTGTCTATGATGAACTGGTCAACGCATCAACGCTGAAACCTTCTGTCATTCAAGGGGTTGACCTTGTTGTTGTACGTGAGTTGATTGGTGGTATCTACTTTGGACAACCACGCGAAAATAATGGTGAACGTGCTTACAACACAATGGTCTATACCAAGTCTGAAATTGTCCGTATTGCTAAAGTTGCGTTTGAGACAGCTATGAAGCGTTCAAAACGTGTCTGCTCGGTTGATAAAGCCAATGTTCTTGATGTTAGTCAGCTGTGGCGTGATACGGTTGAAGAGGTGGCTAAAGAGTACCCTGAAGTGACTCTTACCCACATGTATGTCGATAATGCAGCGATGCAGTTAATTCGTGATCCAAAACAGTTTGATGTGATCTTGACAGGTAATATCTTTGGCGATATTTTGAGTGATGAAGCGAGTATGCTCAGTGGCTCTATTGGTCTCTTGCCATCAGCCTCTATTGGTGAGAAGTATGGACTCTATGAGCCAATTCATGGTTCTGCACCAGATATTGCAGGTCAAGGCATCGCCAACCCAATTGCAACCATTGCCAGTGCTGCGATGATGCTTCGCTATGCCCTCAACGAAGAGAGTGCGGCAAATCGTATCGAATCAGCCATCAAACAGACACTCCAAGATGGGTATCGCACACAAGATTTGAGTGCCTTTGATGCCAAAGAGGTCTGTTCAACCAGCGAGATCGGTTCGATCATCGCAAACTACGCTTCAAAGTAATGGCGTGTGAAGACACTGACACTTGCACAAATCTATGAACTTCAAGGCCTCAAACAAGAGGCTCTTGATATTTATCATGATATCTTAAAAGAAGATCCAGAGAATCAAGAGGCACAAAGTGCTATTCAAAGACTCTCTGGTATCCGACGCCAATTTGAGGGCGTTAATGAAAGTATGAAGCAGTTCTTTATCGACATGGAAAATGAAGATGAGTTTAATGAATTTGAGCAGTGGCTCAGTGAACTCTAAAGGGTGAAAATGGAACTTAAAGATGTAATTCTTTCGACACTTGCCGAAATTGAAGAGGATATCGAAGAGACACAATCTTGCGATCAGCAAGAGCAGTGTGACACAGCAGATCATAAAGAGGAGTGTGTCGAAGAGAAGGCACAAACACCCACAAAGCGACCCGACTCTCTTAGTGATGAAGCCTACTTTCTTGAACACTTAAGAGAACGTATTTTGGTTCTTTTTGAAGGATTTCAATCACCCCATAATAAAAGTGTCGAAGCAAAAGTCGATTTAACACTTAACTTTCTTGAATATCTTCTTGCCACACTTGATGAACGGCTTGAAGCGCTAAAAAAATCGTGAACAATCTATTAACAAATATCCCTTCTAATCTTTCTCAACCCCTTCAGAATATTATCACCTTTTTTAAAGAGTACAACCCCAAAGTAAAGCTCTACCTTGTAGGGGGAGCTGTACGCGATATGGTGATGGGACGAGAGGTTTATGATCTCGATATTGAGTGTTTTGGTATTGACCCTAAAGCCTTTGATGATGCGATGCAAAAACTTGGTGCCAAAGGAGTGGGTAAAAGTTTTTTTGTCTATAAGTATGGCTCACTCGATCTTGCCCTACCTCGTGTTGAGCGTAAAGTAGGAGAAGGTCATCGTGCCTTTGAAGTCGAGCTGGCATACGATACGAAAGAGGCATCACGACGACGCGACTTTACCATGAATGCCTTGATGCTCGACCTTAAAACGGGTAAAATTGTCGATCACTGGGGTGGTTTAGAGGATATCAAGCATCGATTGATTCGTGTGGTAGATGCACAAAAATTTCAAGAGGACTCTTTGCGTGTTTTGCGTGCCATGCAATTTTCAGCACGTCTGAAGTTTAAGATAGAGCCTCAAAGTCTTAAAATTATGCAAGCGATGGATCTCTCTGATCTGACCCATGAGAGAATCTTTTGGGAGTTTGAAAAGCTCTTTCATGCACCGTGGCTCCACTATGGTCTGTATGCAATCATGAGACTTCAAATTGATCGTAAAATTCTTGGACGAACCATTCCAAAAGAGGCTTTCTTCTCTATCGCCTATGAGCTTCAAAAGGCTAGGTATCATGGAAATCAAGCCCTATCCCCCTACTACTTTCTTTATGTATTAGCCAACGCGTTACACACCTCTGAACTCAAACTATGCGAGACCATTCATACCCCGAACCACTACAAAAAGCTTTACAAAACCCAAAAGCATATCCCCAAACAGATAACTGACCGCTTTCTTGGTGCTTTGGCACTCCGTTATCCAATTAAAGGGTGGTTGGGAAACTATCGATCAGGGATTCGTGAGCGTGCTCAAGCACTGCATATCTATGATAAACCCTTTGATCCAAAAGTACGCCCTGCCGACTTAATCAAAGAGGGGTATCAAGGAAAAGCGTTGGGCAAAGTGTTAAGAGAACGCTCACTCCAAGCAATACGTCAAAACTTCAGAGCCCTATCATGAAAGTCGCTTTAGCACTCTCTGGGGGTGGTGTCCGTGCCGTTGCCCATCTTGGGGTTGTCAAAGTTTTACGTGAACATGGGATTGAGATTTCAGCTATCAGTGGTAGTAGTGGTGGTGTGCTGGTTGGTTCACTCCTATGCGATGGAAAATCGCCTGAAGCGATCTTGGAGATTATTCAATCAGTGAAGTTATGGGATCTTGCCCGACGATCTCACGGGCGTGGGCTTTTTGGTTTACAAAAGATTGCTGATATGCTTCGTAACAACCTCTCTATTACAGATATTGCAGAAGCTCCAATCCCTTTTAGAGTTGCATGTACCGATTTAATCGATGGAGAGGTTTACTATTTTGATCGAGGACCTATTGTCGATCTTGCAATTGCTTCATCGTCACTTGTTCCGATCTTTGCACCTGTAACATACCAAACCCACCTCCTTGCTGATGGTGGATTGATCGATAACCTACCAGCCAAACCACTTCAAGCACTCAAACTCCCTATTATTGGAGTTAATGTTAACCCGATTCTCCCCTACTCTCCACAAACTCTCTTTAGCACAACCATTCGTGCATTGATGCTTATGATGAATGCCAATGTAGAAGTTTCAAAACCTTACTGTGATCTCTATATGGAAGTTAAGGGGTGTGAGCGTATCAATATTTTTGATTTAAAGCGTGTGAATGAAGCATTTCAATTAGGAGTGGAGACCGCCTACCGAATGATGCCAACGATAGAGGCGACGTTGCGATAAGAGTTCTCTCTTATCGCAAACATCTATTAAGAGTTACCTACCTTCTTCTCAAGCTCTTCAAGACGCTCCATCTTTGCGAAGTGTTTGAGATTAAGCATCACAAACTTCAGTGACAGATAGATAACAACTGGCCATACAGAGTACCAAATAATCGCTTCCATACCTTCTCTCCTTCTTAGTAGTGGTGCGGGTCGTTTTCGACCTCTTCGATTGTGATCTTTTTGCGGTCCATAGATCGCCATACCAATGCAATGTAGAGCAGAACAAACGGCACCATTAAAGAGACATAACTCATTGCCATGAGTGTGTATGGACTTCCTGAACTATTCTCAATCGTTAATGAGCTTTGAAGATCACTCAACGATGGATAGTAAGCAGTATGGTTATAACCAAGAATCAAAAAGAGACTTAAAACAGCCAAAATAGTACCAATACCACTCAACCAGATCCCTTTTCGGCTCTCTTTAAAGAGTGTTACATAGATTCCTGCAAGCAAAAGTACAACACCAGCAAGAAAGAGTACTAAGACAATTGGCATTGCTAAGAAGTTATGCAGGTACTTACCTGCTTCAACATAGACCTCTTTAGTATTTGGATCATACGCATAACCATCCATAATAACCAAATTGACAGCAATATAGAGGAATGCAACCAAGAAAGCGATTGCATTGCGCTTAAGAGCCTCTCGTGCACGGGTCACAATACTCTCTTCATTGATATTATTGATAAAGTAGAGGCTTGCAAGAACACGTGCAAGGAAAAAGAGCATCAAACCAAATGCAACATTGAATGGATCAAGAACCGCTTCCAATCCATAGCTTGCTTTTGTCCAATGAGAGAGGTTCATCTCATTGACGATAAAGTTACCACCAGTAAAGAGTGTACCAATCGCCATACCGATCAAGATGATACCTAAGCTACCATTGATAAACATAAAGATCTCATAAGTTCGCTCACCATAGAGGTTGTCTGGCTTTTTACGATACTCATAAGCAACCGCTTGAACAATAAAGCAGAAAAGAATACCCATCCAAACAAAATAAGCTCCACCAAAGCTCACCGCATAAAAGAGTGGGAATGCCGCAAAAAGTGCCCCACCAAACATAACCAATGATGTAAAGCTAAGTTCCCACTTTCGTCCGAGTGAGTTGACAATAACGTCACGCTCACTCTCTGTTTTACCCAATGTATGAAGGAGCGTTTGTCCCCCTTGAACAAAGGTCATAAAGACAAATGTACCAGCTAAAAGGGCGACAATAAACCACCAATACTGCTGTAGCGTTAGGTAAGAGAGATTTTCAAACATCTTAGTGCTCCTCCGGTCCAATTTTGATCTGTTTCGCCATAATCTTCACCTCTGCAATGAGGAGTGCCGTAAACAGGATTGCAAACATCCAGAAGGTAATCATGACATTGGTTGATGCCATATTTGAGGTTGCCATACCAACTGGTAACATATCCTGAATTGCCCATGGCTGACGACCAACCTCTGCAACAATCCAACCTGCCTCTTGTGCAACATATCCCAATGGAACAGTAAAGATTGCTGCCCAAAGCAACCATCGACGCTTTTCAAGCTCATTGGTCATTGTTGAGTACAAGATAATAAAGAAGAGTGCAATAAAGAGTGTTCCAAGTCCAACCATAATATGGAAAGCGTAGAAGGTCATTGGAACATTCGGTACGACATCTTTAGGATCTTTAAGATAGCCATATCCAAGATAGTCGCTATTGGCTTCAAACTTCTTACGTGCCTCTTCAGCCAATGCCATATCACCTGCTTTTTTTGCCTCTTTATAGGTTGCAAGTGCCTCAACAGCGATCTTACCCCGTTCAATCTTTTCAGCGGCACTCATAATACCAAGCTTCTCATTTCCAAAGACAAGATCATCAATCCCTGGTACAAATGCATCAACTTGGTGATACCCAAGGAATGAGAGTGCATAAGGGATCTCAAACTCAAAGAGGAAGGTCTCTTGCTCATCACCAATCTCTTTTTCATGGTTCAATAGACCAATAGCAACGATACCTGCATGATCCTTTCCTTTATAGATCCCCTCCATTGCTGCCAACTTCATTGGCTGATTGAGTGCAACTCGGTGCGCTGACTCATCCCCTGTTGCCAACATAAAGAGAGATGTCATCAAACCAAAGCTTGCCGCAACCACAATACTGCGTTTTGCAAACTTCACTTCACGACGCTTCAAAATATACCAGCTACTGACACCAATCACAAAGAGAGAAGCTAACACATACCCACTACTAACAGTATGAAGAAACTTGCTGTACGCATTTGGGTTGAAGATAACTTCCCAAAAATCGACCATCTCATTGCGTGCTGTATCAGGGTTAAACTTCATACCCACAGGGTGTTGCATCCAACCATTTGCAACCAAAATCCAGAGAGCTGAAAGGTTTGAACCGATTGCAACAAGCCAAGTTGAAAGAAGGTGAACACGCTTGCTCACTTTATCCCAACCAAAGAACATAACAGCAAAGAAGGTGGACTCCATAAAGAATGCCATAATCCCTTCAATTGCCAATGGGGCACCAAAAATGTCACCTACAATCCATGAGTAGTTTGACCAGTTTGTACCAAACTCAAACTCCATGATAATACCGGTTGCAAGACCAATTGCAAAGTTAATCGCAAGTAGCCCCATCCAGAACTTTGTTGTGTTCTTCCACCAAACATCGCCAGTTTTGACATAGATTGTCTCCATAATAGCGACAATAAATGTCAATCCCAATGTTAGTGGCACAAAGAGCCAATGGTAGAGCGCTGTAAGCGCAAACTGAGCACGTGACCAGTCGGTCAGTACATCAACATGTTCCATGATTCCTCCCACGTTATGGTTTGGTCTGTGTCAGCTGATCAAGAATATAACTACTTCTCTCTTCATCGCTTTGAAAGTTCTCTTTCAAAACGTTTGGGAAAAAAAGGAGCTTAATCACGGCAAATAGAACAAAGAGTTTAATAAAAACGATGGCCCAGAGCTTTTTTCCAAGGCGCATCGACCGAAACCCTTCGACATAAAAGCCAATGATCCTCTTAATCAACGTGATCACAGCCAATCCTTAGAAATTTTTTTTATCGTGAGAATAATGATTAATAATAGCTTAATTTATTAGACTTTTTAAAATCAAATATAAATTTTCAGTATATTTTAATCTTTTTTGGCTCCCGAAATAGTGGGATTTTGACGCCATTTTTGCTTAATTATTAAGCAAAATATAATAAAATTAACTTAGTTAGTTTATTAAATTTATATTCATTATTAATTTCATGAATAATGGAGATATTTATGTATGATAAGGGGCTTATGAAAGCAAATATTTTCAAATTCTATCTTTGAAAGATTGAGAACCCCTATAATCTTATTGATTGAAAAATAATCTTCAGAAACCTTTAGACTACAAAAGTGTTTTTATATCAAATTTACTTCTAAAAGATATAATTCCACATAAATATACCTTTGAAGGATCATTTATGTTACGACGTATCTCTCTATCTCTTCTATCCATGAGTTTAGGTGTGACACTCTTTGCTGCTGATGGAAAGACTCTTTTTGAGCAGAAGTGTGCAGGTTGTCATATGACAACCCGACCAACTCCCGAACAGCGTTCACAAATGGTTGCACCACCAGCTATGGGTGTGATGTTCCATGTTAAACAGAAGTATTCCGATAAAGCATCAGCCATCGCATTTATTACAGAATATGCACTCCATCCATCTAAAGATAAAGCCCTCTGCCCTTCTATCCGACGCTTTGGCCTCATGCCTTCACAAAAGGGAGCTGTGACCAAAGAAGAGCTTCATGCCATCGCTTCTTATATGTTCGACACCTTCCCACCTGCTGGCTTTAAACACCGACGCGGTATGCGTGGTATGGGGATGAGAGAGGATTAATCGATCACTGCCTAATGGTCATGATCGGAGTGATCTCCACTCCCGTGACCAAAGGTATTTAAAAGTCCTTGCACCAACTTCGCTTTCAGATCACCACTTAAACGTGTTTCAGGGTGCATCAGAAGATATGGGCGTAGAGGCATATCCCCCTCTTTCAGCTCTTCAGCCGCTTCATCTCCCCTATTCTTCTTTTGAACTCCCCACATTGAAACATTAAAGTGTTCACGACCCTCTTGCACATCACGCATAATTAACCATGAGATTGGTGCAATATTGCTATACCAAGGCCATTTGGTTTCATTGGAATGGCAATCACCGCATGTACGCATAAAGAGATCTCGTGTTTGGGGTGTATCCCATTTGGGCTCTTGAACAACGGGTGGATTTTGGTGGTCTTTACCATACGGAATGACTTGAATAAGCAATCCTGCAAGGATAAGACCTACAACAATTTTTCTTTTTTCTAACATATCTTTTTCCTTTAAGGGATGAAGAGAGTATCAAAAACTCTATTTTGATCCCTAAATATATGACCTCTTCTTCAGAGGATATAGTGTATGGAGTCATAGTAACATAAAGAGTGTGGAAGAGTTGTGGAAGAGTGTTATTGAGGGGTGTCATGCGACCCTAAGGGTCGCGATGACATTAGTTGTGTTGACCGTGGGTTGGAACAGGAAACTCTTCAGGAGTTTTACAATATTCCGTACCGAGTGAACAACATCCATCAGTAACACCAATATCTTTCAACGCTTTGTCAAATGCCCAGTAGTGGCTATAGCTTGCATTGCGAAGGTTTGTAAAGACTTCAACAAGATCGGAAGCATCTCCTGCAATGTTGATATAGTTGTTCAAATCAACCACATCGGTCACTTCAACCATACATCCAACTTGCAATGCATCAATCTCTGATTGAGTACCTTTTTCATAGAGCGCATCATAGAGCTCTTGTACTTCAGGGACAGCAAACTGACCCATTGGCAAGGCACGTAGCTCCTCTTCAGAGTAGTTAACTGTATAATCATCAAGGTTGGTAATGTTGATATCATACTTTTGCACCAATGCTTCAACCATCGCTTCATGCTCAGTTTCTGAACGTGTTGCAATATTGTAGAAGATTTGGTTTTGCGTTTCATTATGCAATGTCAAATAGATATCTTTGGCAAGCTTCTCTTCATTCCACATATAGGCCAATGCATGTTTCTGCTCATCACTTAAGAGATATTCAGGTGTTTGGCTGGCAATCTCTTCTGCTGAAAGGTGTTGTGCATCACTTCCAGCATTCTCTGGTTTACCATGTCCTTGATCACCACTCTGTCCATGATCACTACTTTGTCCATGAGTAGTGTTGGCATCACTACCATGTTCAACAGGGAACTCTTCAGGAGTTTTACAATATTCAGCACCCAATGAACAACATCCATCTGTAATACCTTTATCTTTCAATGCTTTGTCAAATGCCCAATAGTGGCTATAGCTTGCATTACGAAGGTTTGTAAAGACTTCAACAAGATCAGAAGCATCTCCTGCAATGTTGATATAGTTGTTCAAATCAACCACATCAGTCACTTCAACCATACATCCAACTTGCAATGCATCTTCTACAGAGTTCTGACCTTTTTCATAGAGCGCATCATAAAGCTCTTGCACTTCAGGCACACCAAACTGACCAGCAGGCAATGCTCTTAACTCCTCTTCAGAGTAGCTGATTGTATAATCTTCAAGGTTAGTAATATTGATGTCGTACTTCTTAACCAATGCTTCAACCATTGCTTCATGCTCTGTCTCAGATTGTGTTGCAATTGTATAGAATACTTGCTCTTGATTGAGAGCATGAAGTGCAAGA
>QNYO01000039.1 GCA_003978765.1 Hydrogenimonas sp.
GATGAGATATTGCAAAAGAGAGACAGAATTAAAAAAATGGAATATCAAGCAAAACAAAGTATCAAAGGATTATTCGTTAGTAATAGAAATATTTTAGAGTCATATGAAAAAGCCAAAGGATTTTATAGCTATTACCTAACTTTTAAAACACTATTTTGTCCAAATTCAAATCATGATACTGTCAAACATGTATTAATCTCTTTTGAATCCATTGCGAACCTTGCACAACAAAGAATAAATAAAATAAAACATACTATAAGTACTTTTCTTACTCTTTTGGCTATTTTTATCAGTAGTAATATACTTGTGCAAAATGAGAACTTTGGCTTTAAAAAGTTTTTTGATGAGAACTCTAGTCTTCTAGACTTTAATATTAAACTATTTATAATTCTTTTAATTATTTTTATTGCAATTGATTTTGTTACATCACAATATATTCCTTCTTTTTTCCTAAGTAAATTACCTAAATTAAAAAAGTGGATTGACAAAAATGAAGCACAGTTAATACAGTTTTATCAAAATAAACCACAAAGTTCTACTATTCCAATATTTTTCTCTGCTTTAATCATTTCAATGATTTCTATAGTCATTGGAATTTTCTTACTTTTTATCGGCTTATCTTCATGAAAGCTTGCTTTTTTAACGATATTTATCTCTCTTTCTTTTAGTCCAAACCAAAAAAGGGATGGAGTGCATCACACACTCTCCCTATTCACCCTTCTTAAAAACCAACACCTCTTTATCAGGCTCTTCTCCATACATTTGAAGAGGGAAGCTCTGAATGAGTGTCATACCACCTATTTGTGATAACTCTTCGGTATCGTGGTAGTATTGTACGATTCTATCTTCAGACTTTTGATAGCATCCACTTTCTGCTTCTTCAAAGAGTGTTAAATGGGTTGTGAGCTTTTCGTCTTCAAAGAGAGAGTTGAGTGCCACAAAGTTTTTGCTATCTTCTCGAATCAGCGCACCTTGGGCAACCTCTTCAAAACCATAGAGGGTATTGATATCGGCAATAAAGATGCCCCCTGGTGTAAGGCGTGCATAGACACACTGCATAAACCGCTCTAAAGTGGGTCGATCAAGATAGTTTAAAACATCAAAAACAGCAGTTGCGGCATCAAAAGTCTCATCAAGTTCACACAAATCGATTGCCTCTGCCTCAATACCACGAGCTTTGGCACGCTGAACCATTGTTTGGCTTAAATCGATACCAAGTGATCGTTGCAGTGTAATGCGTTGTTGAAGTCGTTCCAAAAAAGCACCACTACCACACCCAATATCAAGCAATCGATTGGGTTGCCAACTCTCTAACAGATCGATATAGAAGTCATAGAGTGCTTCAATCGACTCTTCAAACCCCAAAAGGGGTTCAACCTTTGCATAGAGCTCAAGACCCACGGACGACCTTTTCCATTTGGGTATAGAGTTCCATGATCTCACTCTTTTTAGCAAGGAAGCTGTGCTTATTGGCGATAAGGTGGGCACTCGACTCCATAATTGTTTCAGCCACTTTTAGACCATTCTCTTTCATTGTTGTACCTGTTTCAACAATATCGACAATCGCATCGGCAAGTCCAACAAGCGGTGCAAGCTCGATCGAACCATAGAGTTTAATAACCTCAACACCCATCGCCTTTTTACTAAAGTAGTTGCGAGTGATGTTGACCATTTTGGATGCCACTTTCATTTGTGGTTTACTCCAGTCAAGCTCATCCTCATTACGGATACCGACAGCCACCTTACACTTTCCGATACCAAGGTCAAGCAGTCGAACAATATCGAGCCCCTGCTCTTCAATCACATCAAGCCCTACAACACCCAAATCGGCTGCTTGATGGGCAACATAGGTCGGTACATCTTGATTCCGAACCAGCAAAAAGCGAAATGCCCCCATCTCCAAAATCAGCTTACGCGATTCAAACTTAAACTCATTACCAAAAATTGTCTCAAAAATCTCCAGCGTCTCTTCGGCAATTCGCCCCTTTGGTAACGCTATAGTCAACATTCTACGTCCTTTAACATCTGTTTCATTCCTTTAAAAACAAGCGTTTCATCGATCTGTGCATCAGGAAGGAGTTGTGCAACGATCTTTGCATCGCCTCCTGTCACAACAACTCCTTTTCCATTACGAAAGCGTTCAATCACTGCTTGAATGGGTGCAAGTAGACCAAAACTGATGGCATCTTGTGTCTCCATCGGAAGTTGGTCGAGTGCTACATTGGGATTTAATGGATAGGAAAGTTTTGGTGATACCGCTTCATACGCTTTAAGCATTGCCCGTATCCCAGGCCATATCCATCCACCTCGATGAATACCATTCTCCATCACATCAACGGTAATGGCACTTCCTGCATCAATCACAATGCCATCACCAATACCCAAACATGCCGCTTCTCTATCGATTCCCAAACCTCGATAGGCGGTTTTAAGCACCCTATACTTTGATAAGTCAACCCAAGCAGGTGCCGATTGGGCAATCATCGCTTGTGCCCGATCACTCACACAGATATAGAAAACCTGCATCTCTCCATAGATTGCAATCCCCTCTTCATAAGAGAGGTGCTTAATCGTACCACCATCAAAAAAGTGCATTCGGCTATTGCCGATATCACACAATATCATTCAACGATCACCTTCCACCCTTCTGACTCAAGCAGTGCTTTTGCTTTGGAACAGAGTGGTGCATGGATCACTGCAATATTTTGCAAAATTCTATACCCATAATAGTTTTCAATCCGCACTTTCAGATCGAACCATTCACGTACCTCTTTTTGGAGGACTCGACTCTTTTTATTGACCACAAAGACAAGAACATAGCGGTTTTTTAAGTCGATACCGTGATAGACTTCGATACGCTTACGACTTCCAATCGTCTTAAGTGCAAAGGGTTCAAAACGTTTAAAAAGATACCCTCTTGTCTGCAATGGCTCCAATACTGCCTTCATCATCTTTCGACTACCTGTGAAGCTTGAAATAGTATCGATCATAATAGAGTCTATCCTTTGTCGCAAAGAACCAACCATCAATCTTTTCAGGAAGCTCAAAGATCTTATGCGATGAAAGATCAGGAGTTGTGGCAATCACATACCCCTCTTTTTCAATCAGATAGATAAACTCTCCAGAGATCGCACCTACAAAGTGGGCAAATGGAAACTTCTGCGACTTTAAAATCTTTAGATCGGTATCGCAATGATAAATCGTTCCATCTTTTGAAAGGATGTAGATCCCATCTTTTATAAAGAGAACATCGCTAATCTCCATCACCTGTGCATCCATAAGCTTTGGACTCACAGAGATAATACGGTGAGGCGTAGCAGCGACAAGACGATTCCCAATCACATTAAGAAAGATGATATTGTTAAAGACCTCTCCCTTACCCACAATAATTTCACGAATTTTTGCACCATTGTGTTTATTGAGAATAACCACTTTCCCATCAAGAGTTGGGATGAGAAGCAGTTGATCAAGTAGCATAGGAGAGGCGATGCGAATATCGGCTGTTAATGCTGTATCCGAACGGTACTTAGCAACAATTCTCTTCTCTTTATAATTATAGAGTCCATAACTGTTCCCTTCAATTAAGAAGGCAAGCATATTGCTTTCTGGCATTAAGAGTCCAGCCACTAAAGGTCGTCCAAGATCGATCGTTTCACTGCTATTGGTTTCAATATTAAAGAGGATATTGGGGCGACAATCTCCTGCTGCAACAACAAGATTTCCAGATTGTGTAATGTATCGATACCCTTTTGGCAAATGGTAAGATAAAAGTCCCTTCTCTGTAATCACCTCTCCATTTTCAAGGGTAGCACTGTGATACCCAATTTCAACAATCTTAGCAGGTAGCTTTCCATCGTAAGCGATTGTTCCATCAACCTTTTTGGGTGAAAAGTAGTTCTTCTCACTACACCCTGTACTCAAAAGAGCAAAGAGAACAAAAAGGAGAGAAACAAGATAGGAGCGGATCATTTCGACCCTTCTTTAAAAGAGTCTGCAAGACCATAGTGTTCAAGCATCTTAGCAACCGCTTTCAGTGGAGAGTTCTCAGCAATCAACTTCAATCGCTCTTTACCCTCAGCCACTTTGCCCGCTTTCATCAAAAGATAGGCTTCATCAAAAATCGCAAAGTCTCTTAAGAGTGCTTCACTCTGCATACGATAGGCTTTAATCGCTTCAGCATCACTCTTCCAAACACTTAAGTGGTAGCGTGAAAGATCGGCTACAAGATGGTCATGACTTGCTGTCAATGTTTCAAGCACTTTTAAATCACCCTTTTTTGTGGCTTGCTGAAGCAGTACCAATTCAGCCAGGGCAGGATTCTCTTTTTTCAACGTTGCTAAAGCCTTTTCATCGGAAGGGTTTTTCTGTAAGGTTAAAAAGGCATCATTCGCACGCAAAAGTCTCTGTTCATTCAGATACTCCATCACACTATAACCAATTCCACCAATCACGATAAATACAATAATTGCAATCAACGCCAGTCGATTACGCTTATAAAAACGCTCTACTTTAAGCAGTCCTGCAAAAAGTTTTTCATCCTGTGTTAGCTCCTCTTTGGCAAACTCTACCTGCTCTTTGATACTCACCATAAACTCCTGAAAACTGCGCTTAAATTTTAGTGTGATATCATATCAAAACTAAAGTTAAAAAGAGTGAAGGGATTGTAAAAATGAAATTTGATGATGCGATGCTACAACGCCTCGAAAAACTCTCGATGCTCAAAATCGAAGAGGAAAAACGTGAAGAGATGATTGCAGAATTGGAAAAGATTGTTGGATTTGTCGAAGTTCTTGGAGAACTTGATACCGAAGGACTCGACCCATCATTTAGTACTCTTTCAGGTGGTACACCAATGCGTGAAGATATGCCAACTGAAGATCCATCCATTCGTGAAACGATTCTTCAACATGCACCAAAAGCACAAGATGACTATTTCGTCGTACCAAATATTATCGAATAGAAGACCATGAAGATTTACGGTATTAAATCGTGTGATTCTGTACGAAAAGCGGTCAAATTTTTCAAAAATCATAACATTGATTTTGAAATGGTCGATTTTAAAACCACACCTGTCGGATGCGACACGATCGACCGCTGGCTTCAACATGTTCCTATCGATAAACTATTCAATACACGAGGAACTACCTATCGGACGTTGAAGCTCAAAGAGCTCAACCTCGATGATGCTGGCAAACGGGCATGGCTCTGTAAAGAGAATATGCTCATTAAACGCCCTGTTATCGAAACAGATGATGGGAAAGTGATCGTGGGCTACGACGAAATACGTTACAAGGAACTGTTGTTAGCATGAGTACAATCACACTCGATATTCGAAAACTTTTAAAAAATGTCATCGCCTACAAAGCGAGTGACCTCCACCTTGTGAGTCGCAGTGAACCACAAATTCGTATTGATGGTCGTCTTGTTCCTCTTAACCTTCCAAAGCTTGATGGTGAAACGATCGAAGAGTTATGCTACTCCATCATTACCGAAAAGCAGAAAAAAGAGTTTGAGGAGAATAAAGAGCTTGACTTTGCGATCCAGATTCCCGAAGTTGGCCGTTTTCGTGCCAACTACTATCGAACGATGGGGGATGTTGCGGCTGCTTTCCGTATTATTCCAACACATATCCCAACGATAGATGAACTCAAGGCACCACAAATCTATAAGAAGTTGATTAAGCGTGAGAAGGGACTTATCCTTGTCACGGGCCCCACAGGAAGTGGTAAATCAACAACCTTAGCAGCAATGCTTAATGAAATTAATTTGACTGAGCGTAAACATATCATTACGATCGAAGATCCGATCGAATTTGTCCATGAAAACCACAACTCGCTCTTTTCGCACCGAAATGTTGGAAGCGATACCGACTCATTTGCACGCGCACTCAAATATGCACTCCGTGAAGACCCCGATGTGATTCTGATCGGTGAGATGCGTGATAAAGAGACGATCTCTGCGGCACTCACTGCTGCTGAAACGGGTCACCTCGTTTTTGGAACACTACATACCAACTCAGCGGCACAAACCATCAACCGTATTATTGATGTCTTTAATGGTGATGAGCAACCTCAAGTGCGTGCGCAACTTTCAACCTCACTGATTGCTGTTATCTCTCAAATGCTTCTTCCAAAAATTGGTGGTGGACGTGTAGCTGTACCTGAAATTTTGATTACAACACCAGCCATTGCCA
Organism: Hydrogenimonas sp.; assembly: GCA_003978765.1. Taxonomy (GTDB): domain Bacteria; phylum Campylobacterota; class Campylobacteria; order Campylobacterales; family Hydrogenimonadaceae; genus Hydrogenimonas. The sequence continues at coordinate 6,194 of QNYO01000039.1, forward strand.
ACCTTATTCGTGAAGATAAAGCACACCAAATCTATAGTCAAATGCAGTTGGGTCAAGGTGAAAGCGGTATGCAGACGCAAACTCAAGTACTTGTAAAGTTTGTCAAAGCCAATATCATCAGTAAAAGTGATGCTTTGCGTGTTTCAACACGTCCTGAAGAGCTTCTCAAAGCGCTCCAAAATATCTAAAAATCGATCTAAGCGGATACCTTATCTCTCATGGTGTCCGCATTTTGTTATAAAAACGCTCTCTGTTTCATAACGTAAGCCTTCATCTCAACCACCCCTATAGAATTGATAAAACTTTTTATCCTCTTACGCAATTTATGGTATTATTTGCCCAAATTTTTCAAGGATAGATGTGATGAGCAGATGGAGCAAATCAAGTTGGAGAGAGTTTCCAATTAAACAACAACCAAATTATAAAGACCCTGAAACTGTCAAAAAGATTGAAGAGGAGCTTGCAACCTTCCCTCCTCTGATCTTTGCAGAAGAGGCACGAAGCTTGCAAAAGAAGCTTGCACGTGTCAGCCAAGGTGAAGCCTTCCTTTTACAAGGTGGAGATTGTGCAGAAAGCTTCAATGCTTTCAATGCCAATACGATTAAAAATCTCTTTAAAGTAATGATGCAGATGGCGGTCGTCATGACCTATTCAAGCGGAAAACCTGTCGTTAAGGTTGGACGTATCGCAGGACAGTTTGCAAAACCTCGCAGCTCTGATGTAGAGACCAAAGGCGATATTGCCCTCCCAAGTTATCGTGGAGATATTGTTAATGATGCCGACTTTGCACCAGAAGCACGCGAACCAAAACCAGAAAAACTGATCAAAGCCTACTATCAATCTGCTGCAACACTCAACCTTCTACGTGCATTTGCCCGTGGTGGTATGGCCGACTTAATGAAGGTGCATAGCTGGAACCTTGATTTTGTTAAAGATAATGCACTTGGCAAACGGTATGAAGAGTTGGCAGAGAAGATCACACAGGCAATGGACTTTATTAAAGCGTGCGGTATTACACCAGAAAATACCCCACAACTGCATGAAACCGTCCTTTATACCTCACACGAAGCCCTTCTACTCAACTATGAAGAGGCGCTAACACGTGTCGATTCACTCACGGGTGACTGGTATGACTGTTCGGCACACATGCTCTGGATTGGTGACCGAACACGTGATCTTGATGGTGCACATGTCGAATTCTTCCGTGGTATCAACAATCCAATTGGTGTTAAAGTTGGTCCAAGTATGAAAGAGGATGAGCTTATTGCCTTAATCGATAAACTCAACCCAAATAATATCCCTGGACGCTTGACCCTCATTGTTCGTATGGGTGCTGATAAGGTAGGAGAGATTTTCCCACCACTTCTACGACGTGTTAAAGCTGAAGGAAAGCATGTTGTCTGGAGTTGTGACCCAATGCACGGCAATACTTTTAAAACTGAGAGTGGATTTAAGACACGCGAATTTAACAAAATCCTCTCAGAGGTGGGCCAATTCTTTGAAATCCATAAAGCAGAAGGTACCGTTGCTGGTGGTATCCACCTTGAGATGACAGGTGAAGATGTTACAGAGTGTACAGGAAGCCAAAGCTGTAACATTACAGTTGATGCACTCGGTAACCGCTACCATACTCAGTGTGACCCACGCCTCAATGCCAACCAAGCACTTGAGATGGCCTTCATGATCTCAGAGTTCTTCAAAGATCTCAAAAAAGAGTCTTAATCGTGTAGGGAAAGCGTCCGCTTTCCTTACAACCTTCAGCAATCTATCGCCTCTACTCCCCTATCTACTCTAACTTTCAGCTTTTTTATTCTATAATCGAAGCACGATATATCGGATAATTTTATGCCAATAACAGAGAGTATCATAAAGACCGATATAGTATGTGATTAACAAATCGTTCAATTGGGTAGGTAGATGGATCAGATAAATTGGTTTGATATTGTCACAGCCTCTTTAATTCTCATTATCGGAATTAAGGGTATTTTTAATGGCTTAATTAAAGAGCTTTCAGGACTCATTGGTATTGTTCTTGGTGTATGGTTGGCTTCAACCTACGCTGCACCATTTGGAGGCTGGATAGGTGAAAACCTTCTATCAATCGACTCTCAACCAGCGTTAAAGACAATCGGATTCTTATCACTTCTATCTCTGATCTGGCTCTCAGCCATCATTCTTGGTATTTTAATCTCAAAACTTGTCTCTCTCTCAGGGCTTGGTCTTATCGATAAGATTCTTGGCCTACTCTTTGCATCAGCCAAAGTCTTTATGATTCTCTCTGTCATAATCTTTGCACTCTCAAATATCGACTTTGTCAAACAAAACACCAAAAGTTTGACCGATAAAAGCCTTCTCTATCCACTCTTTATTCAAGCAGGAGAGGCGATTATCCATATCGATACCTCTGAACTTTTAGAGGATGTTGAAACGATTAAAACTGACTCTGAGGCAATGATAAAAGATGGGAGTCAACAGCTCCTTCAAAAGAGTGCGAATATGATAAAGGATACCGATGGGACACAGTAAAACATTAGAGACGACACCACTCATCTCATATGAAACACTCCTCTCACACTTTAAACAGCTATTACGCTCAAATAATCTCAAATTTACAAAACAGCGTGAAGTGATTCTTTATACACTCTATAATCACAATGGTCACTTTACACCCGAAGAGCTCTATCAACTAATTAAACAGGAAAATCCTGAACTCAATGCTGGTATTGCTACGATCTATCGTACCCTCTCTTTGCTTGAAGGTGAGGGAATGGTGACATCGATCTCCTTTGGAACCCAAGGAAAAAGGTATGAACTTGGGATAAAAGCACATCATGACCATATTATTTGTACAAAATGTGGTAAAATTCTGGAATTTTTCGATGAGTCAATCGAAAAGAAGCAGGAGCAGATCGCTAAAAAGTTGGGCTTCAAGATGGAAGACCACTCCCTAAAGATTTTTGGTGTCTGCCCCGAATGTCAGAAGAGTAGCGACAAATAAATCACATAGAAAAGGAAATACGAGATTGATATTTGACAATCAGTATCAGCAACAACGGATTCAGAAGGCGCAAGCACTGCGTGAAATGGGTATCAACCCCTACCAAAACCGTGTCGTCAAAGAGTGTACCAATCAGGCATTCCTTGAAAAGTATGCTTATCTCAAAGAGAGCGAAGAGAAAGAGGCACTCAATGAGAGCTGTACCATCACAGGGCGTATTAAATTTTTACGCCTAATGGGTAAAGCTGCTTTTGCAAAGATTGAAGATGAGAGTGGTCTGTTACAGATCTACTTTAGCCGTGACGACTTAGGAGATGAGTGGTTTAAGACGGTTAAGAAGATGGTTGAAGTGGGTGATATTGTTGCCGCCACAGGATACCCCTTCATTACCCGCACTGGCGAATTGACGATGCATGTCAAACGCCTTGAGCTGGTCACAAAAGCCATCACTCCTCTACCAGAGAAGTTTCATGGTCTTCAAGATATCGAGCTACGCTATCGCCAACGCTACCTCGATATGATTATGAACCCTGAGGTGAAACAGACCTTTTTGATGCGCTCAAAGATTGTGAGTCTGATTCGACGCTTCTTTGAAGAGCATGGCTTCTTAGAGGTTGAAACACCGATGATGCACCCTATCCCAGGTGGTGCCAATGCACGACCATTTATTACCCACCACAATGCACTCGGTGTTGATCGTTATCTTCGTATTGCACCAGAACTCTATCTCAAACGACTCATTGTCGGAGGATTTGAAGCGGTCTTTGAGATCAACCGAAACTTCCGAAATGAGGGGATGGATGCAACCCATAACCCAGAATTTACAATGATCGAGTTCTACTGGGCATACCATCGCTATGAAGATTTGATGACATTAACAGAACAGCTTTTTGCCTATCTCTTCAAAGAGCTTGATCTTCCAACAAAACTCCCATATGGTGAGTATGAGATTGATTTCTCAACACCATTTAAACGTATCGCCTATAAAGAGGCACTGGTTGAGATTGGTAATGTTCCTGAAGATATTCTCGAAGATACAACAAAAATGCGCGAATTCCTTCAAAGTAAAGGAATCGACGTTGAAGCACACCTAAGCAAAGGTCAGCTTTGGGGTGAACTGTTCGACGCATTTGTCGAAGAGAAACTCATCAACCCAACATTTGTGACCCACTTCCCGATCGATATCAGCCCATTGGCACGACGCAATGATGATAATCCAGAGATTGCCGATCGCTTTGAACTCTTTATTGCGGGCAAAGAGATTGCCAACGGCTTTAGTGAGCTCAACGATCCTCTCGATCAGTACGAGCGTTTCAAAGCGCAAGTCGCACAAAAAGAGAGTGACGATGAAGCGATGCACATGGATGAAGATTACGTCAAAGCGTTGGGCTATGGTATGCCACCAACAGCTGGTGAAGGGATTGGTATCGACCGATTGGTGATGCTTCTAACCAATCAACATACCATTCGTGACGTTATCCTATTCCCTGCGATGCGTCCACTTAAATCAAACAGTGAATCTAATCAAGAACATAAAGAGGAAGAGAAATGACAATTTTGGAACAAAATGATTCAATCGTTTATGAAATTATCGAAAATGAACTCAAACGCCAAACCGATCATCTTGAGATGATCGCAAGTGAAAACTTCACATTCCCTGAAGTGATGGAAGCACAAGGGAGCGTCTTTACCAACAAATATGCTGAAGGTTACCCTTATAAGCGCTACTATGGTGGATGTGAGTATGCTGATGCAATCGAGCAGTTGGCAATTGATCGTGCAAAGATGCTCTTTGGTTGTGAATATGCCAACGTTCAGCCACACTCAGGAAGTCAAGCAAACGGTGGTGTCTATGCGGCACTTCTTAAAGCAGGTGATAAGATCCTTGGAATGGACCTTAGCCACGGTGGACACTTGACACACGGTGCGAAAGTAAGCTTCTCTGGTAAAAACTACCAAAGCTTTACCTATGGCGTTGAGATGGATGGTCGTATCAACTACGATCGTGTTGCTGATATTGCCAACATTGTCAAGCCAAAACTGATCGTCTGTGGTGCAAGTGCTTATGCACGTGAAATTGACTTTGCAAAATTCCGCGAAATTGCAGATAGCGTTGGCGCACTTTTGATGGCGGATGTGGCACACATTGCTGGACTTGTTGTTGCAGGTGAGCATCCAAACCCATTCCCTCACTGTGATATTGTTACAACCACAACCCACAAAACACTCCGTGGACCACGTGGTGGTTTGATTCTGACTAATAATGAAGATCTTGCGAAGAAGATCAATAGTGCCATCTTCCCTGGTATCCAAGGTGGACCGTTGATGCACGTTATCGCTGCAAAAGCTGTCGGTTTTGGTAAAAACCTCACCGATGAGTGGAAACTCTATGCACGCCAAGTCAAAGCCAATGCAAAAGTACTTGCTGACGTTCTTATTAAACGTGGCTATGATGTTGTCAGTGGCGGTACTGATAACCACCTTGTTCTTGTCTCATTCCTCAACAAAGAGTTCAGTGGTAAAGATGCTGATGCGGCACTTGGACGTGCAGGTATTACTGTCAATAAAAACACTGTACCAGGTGAAACACGTAGTCCATTTGTTACAAGTGGTATCCGTATCGGTTCACCAGCCCTTACAGCACGTGGCATGAAAGAGGCAGAGTTTGAAATCATTGCCAATGCCATCTGTGATGTTCTTGATGATATTAACAATGAAGAGAAGCAGGCAAAAATCAAAGAGGAGATGACACAACTTGCACGCAAATTTGTCATCTATGATCGACCGACCTACTAAGGGATAGGATGTATAACGTCGATACGCAGGCCATCCAACTTATTACGGACCACTACTACATCCAACGTCCAAATATCGTCAATAAAATCGCCCACAATGGGCGAACCTTTTACAATAAGTTTGAGCGTATCGACGCACCACTCACAGCAGAACTTATGGATGAACATGCACGGGGCAATATCACCATTGCCCACGATCTGATTCATCCATCAAACCATGTGAACAATATTGTATTCGACTATAATGGACGCCAACCGGAACGTTTTTGGCAGACAGCACAATTTCTACTCCGAGAAGAGGGATTTTATAACTTTACTGCATATGAGACAAAAACCTCCGGGCATCTGCACCTTTATGTCCATCAACCCCAAATGACTTTAGAAGAGGCTTATCAGATTGCCCATCGACTCTCTAACACACTTGCAACCACACTTTTAAAAGAGTGGCGTATGTTCCCAACAAAGGAGTTACCAAGAGAGTATAATATCTTGATACTCCCCTATAAACTTTATGCACAAGAGCGAGGGGCATCCTCATGAAAATAGATGCAACGCCTAAGGGCTTGAATATCCGGAAGGAGTCATAGTATGGAAGAGAAACACGACGATTTCGAAAATTTAATTATGCAATCAAACAGACCTTCGGGATTAAAAAAGCTTCTGCTTACAGCAGCCACTCTTTTACTTCTGCTTATTTTAATGATTCTCATTACCAAAAGTATGGTGCAAAGTGATGTCAAGCAATCACCTTCAATCATTCTACCTCCTGAACCTATTACAGCTTCTCAAAAGCCATCATCAGAGCCAAGCTTTGAGCAGGTACCTATTGAAGAGGAGCATGGTCACAAAAAGATTGAAGAGGTGATCAATCGGCTTAAAGAGAAGGCATCAACCACCAAAGAGCCACAAAACGATGCTGTAGTGATGAGAGTTGAGCATGAAAAACCGGTTGTGCAACCTACCCCACCTAAACCATCAAAAGTAGAGCCAAAAGCAGAACCAAAAAGAGCACCAAAGGTCGCACCAAAGAGAGAGATCAAAAGAGAGGTTGCACCATCTCACCTTCCAGCACCAAAAGAGGAAGTGATCGCTTCAAAAGCACCTAAAAAGCATGCAACAACACCAAAAGGCTTCTATATCCAAGTGGGTGCATTCTTCCAAGCACCACCAAGCCAGAAATTTCTAAATAGTATTACATCACAAGGGCTTCACTATGTTACTCTCCATATGGAGAAGAATGGAACCCCTTACCAGAAGGTTTTAGTTGGACCGTACAGCTCCAAATCAGATGCTTTGCATGATCTTGTACGTGTCAAGAAAACAATTAATCCACACGCTTATATCACTGAAAAGAGATGATCATGGTTTTTGTACAGAAAATACTCTTTGACCAATTCGCACCACCTGCACTCTATGCCAAAATTAGAAAGCGCTTCTCTAACGATATTACCATGCTCTTTGAGAGTGTGGGAGGATGTGATGATGGAAACTTCAGTTTCATCTTTGTTGGTGCCAAAGAGCGCCTTATCTACCAAGATAACCAAACCATCTATATTGATGCATCGGGAGAGCGTCATACCCCTGAAAGTGACCCCTTTACCTTCTTAAAAGATTACTACGCAAAGATTGATCAAGAGGCTTACAAAAAGAGGCGTCTTGAAACGGGTCTTGGCTTCTTGGATGGATTTATCGGATATATCGGCTACGATATGGTTAAAGTCTTTGAGCCTGTCTTAAAGCCCTATATGGATGCCCTTGAAGATCGTGACCATATCCCCGACTTTGATATGATCCGTCCACGCCTTGTTCTTGCCTTTTCGCATAAAACGAGTGAATTGAGCCTTATTACATCCGATCAAGCGACTTATGAGAGTTTCAATGATCTCATTCAATTCATTGAATCCCCTTATGAGTATTTAGAGATGTCACCCATTCAAGAGAGTCAAGGTGGGGCTTTTGCATTTAGTGAAGAGAAGTTCCATAAAATGGTCAATGACTCAAAAGAGATGATTAAAAGTGGTGATGTCTTTCAAATTTTGATGTCAAACCGCTATACAGAAAAGGCAAAAGTTGATCCATTCAGCTTCTACCGTATCCTTCGGTCTAAAAACCCATCACCTTATCTCTTCTTGTTAGAGTATGAAGATTTCTCTATTGCTGGAAGTTCGCCAGAGGTGATGGTACGACTGACTGACGGCAATATTCTCTTACGACCGATTGCAGGAACACGAAAGCGTGGTAAAACGGTTGATCGTGACAAAGAGCTTGAAGAAGAGATGCTTAATGATCCCAAAGAGCGTGCCGAGCATATCATGCTTGTCGATCTTGGACGCAATGATGTTGGGCGTGTTGCCAAAGCAGGTAGTGTCAAAGTAACAGCCTTGATGCGTGTTGAGCGCTACTCTCATGTGATGCATATGGTCAGCGATGTTGAAGCAAAAATCGATGATGATAAAGATATGTTCGATCTCTTTGCTGCCACCTTTACCGCAGGTACGATGACAGGTGCACCAAAGATTCGTGCGATGGAGCTTATCGCTGAATTTGAAGGGATTAAACGGGGCTTCTATAGTGGAAGTATCGGCTACTTTGGATTTGATGGCAATATGGACAGCTCCATTACGATCCGTACAGCACTCATTAAACCTGATGAGATTGTTCTACAAGCAGGTGCAGGTGTTGTTGCTGATAGCAAGCCTGAACTGGAGTATCTTGAAGTGAAAAATAAATTGGCTGCACTACGCAGTACATTGGATGATTTAAGAGCATGAAACAGTTTGCAATCTTTGGAAACCCAGTCGCACACTCAAAGTCGCCATTGATGCACAATTTGGCCTTCAAAAAGTTGGGCTTTGAGGGGTGTTATGGTCGTTGGCTAATTGAAGATGGAAATGAGTTGCGTGATACCTTTTTTCGCTTAGGATTGAGTGGATGTAATATTACCGTACCTCATAAAGAGTTTGCTTTTGAAGCGGCTGATGTGGTCGAACCATTTGCTAAAGAGGTTCGTGCCGTCAATACACTTATTCTCAAAGATGGAAAACTCTACGGTTATAATACCGATGCTCCAGGGTTTTACCGTGCCCTTCAAAAACTTGGATCGGTTCAATCTGCACTCATTATGGGAGCTGGTGGTACAGCACGTGCTCTTGCTCTTTATCTGCGTACGCAAAAGATCGATATTGAAGTCGTCAACCGATCGGCGAAGCGTCTTCAATGGTTTAACGATGAGGGCTTTACCTGCCATACATGGGATAGCTTTACCCCCTCTTCTTACGATGTTGTCATCAATACCACATCAGCAGGCTTAACTGATGAGAGCCTACCTATGCCTAAAGAGCTCTTAGACAGAGCCTTAGAAAATACCCAATATGCTGTTGATGTGATTTATGGCAAAGAGACACCATTTCTGAAAGAAGCAAAACGCCTTAATCTTCCTCTCTTTGATGGTTCAGAGATGCTTTTACAACAAGGTATCATTGCCTTTGACTACTTTACCGACCATCGCTACACACTTGATGAGATTGAACAAGCGATGCGACCATTTTTATCGCTATAAGAGAGAATAAGTTTGAAGTCGATATGCAGAGCAAGGGGGAATTGTTAAAATGCTTCCCCCTACTTTATTTTAGTGACCTCATTGTTTATCTTCGGCCACCGCCACCTCTTCCACGTGAGCCTCTGTATTGATACATTTTACCGCCACCACTGCCATCTCGCAGTCGCTTAGTCGTTCCATTCGCTGAACCGTAAGAGGATCGTCGTTTTCCTCCTATATCTAATGCTGCTCTATCTTCAGGTGACATCGATGACATTCTACTTCGCATTTCAGTTCTAAAGGCATCTCGCTCTTCAGCAGGTACAGAACCTTTAAGTTGCATCAACTCCTCTGTACTAAGAGATGAAAAGTCTGTTGCATGCAATAAACCAGCTGTTACAAGCAGTGCCAAAGCTACTCTCTTCATAACACCCTCCTTCTATTCAAAACATTCGAGAGACTTGTTTTAGAAGTCATCTTTATACGTATTATAAGATGAGAATGTAACTTTATTGTTAGTTTGATGGGGTTGGGATAAGTGAGACTATGAATCGAGCAAAAGCTTGTCATCATAGAGAAATAGAACTATAATTTTGGGATAAAGCATGAGAAACCGAAAAGGTAAAAGTATGAAGTTAAAAATCTATCAAATTGATGCCTTTGCACAAAATATTTTTGAAGGCAATCCTGCCGCTGTAATACCACTTGAAGAGTGGTTAGAAGATGACCTCATGCAAAACATTGCAATGGAAAATAATCTTTCTGAAACAGCTTTTTTCGTAAAAGAGAGTGATACATACCATATTCGATGGTTTACACCTGTTGATGAAGTCGATATGTGTGGGCATGCGACACTTGCAAGTGCCTATGTCATTTTTGAAATTTTACAAATTGAAGATTCAAAAATCGTCTTTAGCTCTAAAAGTGGTGATTTAACTGTTACCAAAATAGGTGATAAGTTTTCTATGGATTTTCCACTACAAGAGATTTGTGAATGTAAAGTACCACAAGCAATGCTTCAAGCATTTGAAAAAGAGCCAATATCGTGTTATAAGTCTATGGATTATATAGCTGTTTTTGATGATGAGGAATTTATAAAACGTGTAGAACCAAAATTTTCATTGTTAAAAGAGCTTGATTGTAGAGGAGTGATTATCACCTCTCTATCAAAAGAGTATGATTTTATCACACGTTTTTTTGCTCCCAAATATGCAATAGATGAAGACCCTGTCACTGGTTCAGCGTTTACCCAATTAGTTACCTATTATTCAAAAACTTTACACAAAAAAGAGTTCCATGCAAAACAGGTATCAGCAAGAGGAGGAGAGGTTTTTTGTACAATTAAAGGAAATAGAGTTGAAATAGCGGGTTATGGAGTGAAATATTTAGAAGGGGAGATAAGAATTCCAAACTAATTAGTTGTTTTTAATTGAATAAAAATAAAAAATATTTTAAATCATTCAAACAGCTATGTTCAAAATCCCAAATATCTTTTTTTATAGTATATTCATTGCTTTGTAGATTTACCTCTATTTCATCTTGGTTGTCAGGGTTTTGGATAAGCTTATTAGCACATTTTTTATACTTTTTGTTATTATCTCTCCCTATACAGGTATCATATTTTAAATAGTGACTAACCCACATTTTATCAAACTCTTTTTCTCCTATTTTTTCCCCTTTATTCTCTAAACACTCTTTCCAACTCTCTAAACAATCAGCATAAATAGACTCTTTTGATTTAACTTTTCTCAATACTGTTTCTAACTCTCCCTTACCATCAACATTTGTAATATAACAAGCAATTTCTACATCCAATTCTTTGCTATATTCAAACTTATTTATCTCAGTCAAATTTATATCACTGCAAACTTCTTTTAAAGCTTGATTAATAAAATCAATCCTACCCTCAATTCCAACATCATCAGCATCGAGAATAATACCAATCTTATCATATCTATCAAAAGT
>QNYO01000008.1 GCA_003978765.1 Hydrogenimonas sp.
AAAAGAGAGGGGTGACATTGAAGCATTTTGTGTAGATCAATTGGGTGGGTTGCCACTGGCAATTAAGATTATTGCAAACTATATGCGAACAACGCGAAGAAAGCTTCAGGAGATTCAACACTCTTTAGAGATTCTTCATACACAGATGTATGATCACTTTAGAGATGAGAGGGTCTCGATCCATGCCATATTTGAGCTCTCTTATCAATCCCTCTCACCCGATGCACAAAGAATCTTTGCCATGGGGGCTATCTTTCTACACCCTTTTAGAGAAGAGAGGCTCTTAGAGATTATTCAAAAGTTCCATCACAAACCATCGATTATGGCGGAGATGGATGCACTGGTGGCAATTAGTCTGATTGAACGAGATAGAGAGGGTCTGTACCGCTACCATCCACTTGTAAGAGAGTATGCGTTAGAAAAGCTTCAGAGTCTTGAAGAGAGTGAAGAGATTTTAGAGTCTAAAAAGGAGTATCTTGTCACCCTCTCAGCGAAAAAGGAAAGTTTACCAGAGATCTACCCTGAACTCTTGGAAGTGGTTGATGAGGATCTACAATCTAACAATCCTGAGAGAGCCTTTCAAGTAATTGAAAATTTAGATTGGTGGTTGAGTAAGCAAGGTTTTTATTATCGACGAGAAGAACTCCTTCAAAAGGGGTATCAAAGAGCCAAGCAGGTGGAAGATAGAACTAGAGAATATATATTTTTACGCAGTTATGCAGATGTTTTTAATCGAAGAGGAGAGTATCAAAAAGCCAAAGAGCTTTTTGACAAAGCATTGTCATTTGATCAATCTAAAGAGGATTTTTGGTTACACTATTCACTCCATACAATAGAGTATCGACTACTGGGTAATTATGAATCTGCCTATGCAAAAAATTTAGTCTATGCGAGAGAAGCACTCTTTCATGATGATATTGATTATGGTGGATTTCTAAAAACTAATGGTTCAATTTATAACGACTTTTTAGAGTTGGATAAAAGTTTAATCTATACTAAAAGTAGTATTTTCCCTAAACAGAATAGAAGCAATAAGTTTAAAGTTTTGATTGCTTTGGTTAGAGTCTATTTTTATCAGAATCGTTATGAAGATGTTTTGCACTTTATCAAGATTTTGAAAGGCTATTTTTATGATAGAGATTTTGAAAGTGAAGATAAAGTAGATATACAAGTTATGAAAGCGTGGGTCTATCTCTACCAAGGGAATCACTCTCTTTTGGAGGTGATTTACCAAATAGAAAGAGAGTTCAACCTATTAGAGCTTAGATATATCTTTTATGATGAATTAAGAGAGATAGAAATGCTCTATCATCTTCAAGATGGAGCAAGTCAAGATGCCTACTGTGCACTTGAAGCGATCAAAGATGAGGATCAAAGGGCGTGGTGTCGAGGGGTCTATGATAGTTATCATGATATGGATCGAGCTAAAGAGTTTTTTGAAGACTTTTTAAAAAAGGAAAAAAAACACCCTAAAAATATTGCAACTGCAAAGCTCTACCTTGCCAAACTCTATGCCAAACATGGAGAATATGATGATGCCATAAAACTTTTGCTTGAGGTGCAATCTTTTTGGCAATCATCAATGAATCCTTTGATGCAAAAGATTGAAGAAGAGATTATCGATTTGGTATCAAAAGAGCGTTATGATCGGATTCAATCAAAGATAACGACTGAAAAGTATAAGGAGCCATTTTTTTTAGAAAAACTTCCAAAGTCTGTTTCTGCTAAGGATGGCAAAGAGATGGTGCTTATCTCAGAGGGGTTGAGTATCTGTGGGACTGATTACTTTCCTATTCCATCAGTAGAAGAGATTTTTGAAGATGTTGAAATGGTCTTAAACAATGATGAGAGGTTGAGTCATATTCGCTATCTTTGGAACTTCTATATCGACAAAGAGCCTGTCACCAATAGAGAGTATCTTCGCTACTGCAAAGAAGCGAATGTGGAGATACCAGATGGTTTAGAGACTCAAGCACCCGATCAACCTGTCCAAAATCTCACACTCCAACAGATGCAAGGGTATGCAGAGTTTTATGACAAACGCCTACCTTTGCCAGAAGAGTGGGAGAGGGCATGTCGAGGTCCTAAGAGCTTTAACTATCCATGGGGGAATGCATGGAATGGAGAAATTGAAGCACAAATCGATACCAAAGAGTTTCAACGGCTTCAAGAGCTTCTTTTGGGACATGAGAGCTTTGAAGAGTATGTCACATGGGTGGAGCATTATCAAAAAGATCAAGAGAATTATGACTTGGGTTTTTTAAAAACAATTCTTTTTGATAAAAGAGTAAGAGTTAATAAATTATTTTTCATAAAACTTTTATTTCACTCATTGGCTTTGGACCAAATGGAAAAGTTTAGAGTCATAGAAAAGATACCAGTATTATCGCAGATGCAAATTGAAAGTTTGATTGAAGTTTTTATTAAAGATTTAAAAAATTTTAAAGAGTTCATAAAAGAAAAACCAGGTGATATTAGAAAATTATTTGAAAAGATGCAAAAAGAAGCGACGGAGATTATAGGTATTCTTCTAAAAAGTTCCTCATTAATTACTACCACTTCACCTTATGGTGTTAAAAATATGATAGGTAATAGTTATGAAGTGACATTTAAAGCCAAGGAGATTGTTCTTAAGGGAGGTATTGCGACATATAATCCAAAAGAACAATTAAAAATAAAAAATTACTTTATAATGCCAAGTAGTTGGGAGGGACAAATTTACTATACAACCTTTCGCTGTGTTAAGCCCATCTTCTCTATCAAAGATATAGAGGATTTAAAGAGTTGATAGAGTTTTGGAGGGGTTTATGGAGTATCTCTTTGTCTATGGTACACTGATGCGCACTTTTGGGCATCCGATGCATCGGGTCTTGAAGAACTATGCCGAGTTTATGGGTGAAGCGAAAGTGCGGGGAAGACTCTATGAGATCGATGGTTATCCTGGATTGGTTGTGACCGATAAGGCGTCTTTTGTGGAAGGGGAGCTTTATAGGGTACATGCACCAGAGCCTCTCTTTGCAGAGCTTGATCGTTATGAGGAGTGCTCACCAGAGTTTCCTCAACCGCATGAGTATCTGCGTCTGATGAGAGAGGTCTTTTTAAAAGAGGGTGGCACGATCAACGCATGGGTTTACTGCTATAACTACCCTGTTGATCCTGCCAAGTTGATTGCTTCAGGACGCTATACGATTAGAGAAGCCCAAAAAACTTAAGGGCATCTTCCTCATCATCTTCGAGGTCATCAAGGTCAATCTCACCCGATGCAATCCGTTTTTGTAGTGTCTCTTTAATAAATTCAAAGGCTTTGGTGTAAGCCTCTTCAAGGTTATCGACATAAGCACACCCATTGAATTGGTAAGGCTCATCAATTTCAATACAGACAACCGTTCCATCCACATGTTGCTCTAAAAATTGTGCCACGTCACGATAGTTAATGTTAAATTCACAACTATACCAGATGAGATCATCAAGTTTTTGATCGGTAAATTCGGTAATGCCATCACTGGTGGTATCTTGGTAGAGATAGAATGGGGTATTGGCTTGGAGAACCTCTTGCCAAGCTCGTCCTGCATAGATGGAGATGGTTTGACCATTGTCTTTAACTTCATAGTTATCCCCAAGAATTTTGGCTAAAGGGGTTGGTTTCATCAGTGCAGAACCCACAAGCGATTTGGGTTGTCCTACAAAAACATAGAGTTGAGGCGGAAGTGTTTCGTGGGTGCCTTCGATAATCTCACCTTGTAGTGTAATTGCTATCGGCTTTTGTGCATTGATGGCATTTAAGAATGCAGACTTATCAACTTCTACTTGATAGTTTAATAGATTATAGATTTTCATATAGAGCTACTCCATTTTTTAGGTCTCATCATATCACCCCTCTCAATTGGGTGAAATAATGTATGCGATTTAGTTTATTCTCTTTAAGTTGAGATTTTAGCCAATAAATTTACCACTTCGTAGTCTTTGTGCCTCCATCAGCTCAATTTCACGGGCACCGGAGACAACAATGTTGCTATCGGGAACATAATCGAGCATCTCATCACGTCCTTCATAATCGACAGAGTTAAGAATCACACGCATGGCATTGAGACGTGCAAGATGTTTATTGTCTGAGCGGATAATGGTCCAAGGGGCGATGGTGGTATGAGTGTGTTTGAGCATCTCATACTTCATATTGGTAAAGTCATCCCATCGCTCTTGTGCCTGCAAATCGACCTCACTCAATTTCCACTGGCGAAGTGGGTCGGTCTTTCGGCGCTCAAACCGTCGTCTCTGCTCCTCTTTGGTGACACTGAAGTAGAGTTTGATGAGAATAATACCGTTACGTACCAGTGTCTTTTCAAAACTCGGTGTATCTTCGATAAAGATTTGATACTCTTCAGGGGTGCAGAATCCAAAGACAGGCTCAACCATTGCACGGTTGTACCAACTGCGGTCAAAAAGGACAATCTCACCACCCCGTGGAAAGTGTTCGACGTAACGTTGGAAGTACCACTGCGTGCGTTGCTCCTCTGTCGGTTTGCCGAGTGCCACAACACGGTAGTGCTTCTCATTCATGTAGCGGGTCACACGGCGAATCGTTCCACCTTTTCCGGCGGCATCGCGCCCTTCAAAGAGAATAATCATTTTCTGTTGTGTAATCTCAAGATGTTTTTGCAGTTTAATCAACTCAGCCTGATAGGGTTTGAGCTCTTCAGCTTCAAGATATTTGCGAATCGCTTTCTTCTTTTTCAAAAGCACGGGCAGTGGATCGGAGTTACTACACAGTTCTATATCCTCAAGACTATTTAATGCTTCAAGTGCCTCTTTATCTTTTGCCAAAGCCATGTCCTTCTACTTTTTTTTATTGTATCATTTTAGAGCGCAATCAGAGGTAAAAGATTGGGCAATCATTCACAATAAATAGCCAAAAAAGAGGAGTAGATAACGTGGATATTCAAGCATTACTAAATGAGTATATCAAAGAGCTTGAGAGTGAGGTGATGAAGATTTTAAGTGATCCTAAAACCGACAAGCGAACCAAAAATTTGGCGATGAAGCCACTGACAAGTAAAAAACAGATTATCAAAAATACGATTGAGGCACTTGAGATGGTTGATCGTGTCCATGCGGAAGAGATGGCGAAGGTGGAAAACGAGAAAAGGGTGTAATGCAACTGTAATCAAGTTATCGTATGATAAGAGGATGAAACTATTAGAAGAGAAGTGGTTAGAGGATTTACAAAAGCTTGATATTGTGTTTCAACCTATTGTATCAATTCAAGATGGTCGTCTGTATGGTGTTGAAGCCCTTTTACGTGGTGTGCAAGAGATAGGGTATGCGTCGATTGCCGACTTTTTTAACCGTGCCTATTGTGATAATGTCTTATATACATTAGATTTAGCACTGCGTGAGAAGGTGATTCAAAAATTTACAACCTTAAAAGATTACAATCGAATTAAGCTTTTTATCAATCTTGATAATCGACTCTTTGAGATGCCCAACTTTTCAGCAGGAAATACCCAAAAGCTTCTTAAGCGGTATCATCTGAATAAGGAGATGGTCTGCTTTGAACTCTCCGAACAGCATGCCATCTCCAATATTACAATGTTTGAAGAGGTCCTAAAACACTACAAAAGTGAATCGTATAGTATCGCTGTGGATGATTTTGGAGTAGGGGTCTCTGGTTATCAGATGCTTTATCGCTCTACACCAGAGTTTATCAAGATTGACCGTTTTTTTATTGATACCATCTTTGCCGATACCAAGAAGAAGATATTGGTTCAAAGTATTGTACAGTTGGCGACACAGTTGGGTATTGTGGTGATTGCTGAGGGAATTGAAGATGCCAAAGAGCTTGAAGTGTGTCATACATTGGGGTGTCATCTGGTTCAAGGATACTATATCCAAAAACCGCAATATGATACAGGGGCGATTTTAGAGTATTATGACCATATTCCTACGATAAAAAAGGGGTCATTTATCAAAAATAGATTACAACGACCCTCTCCATTTTTACCATGTATTGCTTCTAATATTTTAGTAGAGTAGAAGCATTGAAGAGGGGGCTTACCCCCTCTAGTTTATACCTGCTTCAACTGCTCCAACTCAGCTTCAACTTTTTTCAATTTTGTCTCTGCCTCTTCAAGGGCTTTTCGATTCTCTTCAACAACATGGGCTGGTGCATTGGCAACAAACTTCTCATTATTGAGCATATTAGAGAGTTTGGTTACCTCTTTGGTCAATTTCGCCTGCTGTTTTTCGAGTCGTTCGATAATTGGTTTAAGATCAATTCCTGTGAGTGGTAGATAAACCTCCATGTGGTCACTCACATCGGTAATCGCATTCTCAACCTTCTGATCGACAAATGCGACACTCTCTGTTTTGGCAAGAAGTTTGATAAATGGTGTGCTAATATCGGCATCCATTGGTGTGTCGGCTTTGATATAGGCGATTTCAATCTTTTTACCTGGCATATCAACCGTTGCTTTGGCACGACGAATCGAAACGATTGATTCAATAATGTTGGCAAACTCTTTCTCGATCGCTTCGTCACGTTGCAAGTTGGCAGGGTAGGGTTGAACCATAATCGAACCGTCAGTTTCAACCGATGTTCCTGAGAGTTGATGCCAGAGATACTCGGTAATGAATGGCATAAATGGATGAAGCAGTTTCATCGCCTCTTTAAAGATGGCACCCAGCTCTGCAACACTTGTTTTACTCGCTTTGCTTAGCTCAATACCCCAGTCGCAGAACTCTCCCCACAAGAAGCGGTAGAGTGTTGTTGCCGCATCATTAAAGCGGTATTGGTCGATAAAGCTACGTGTCTCTTCAACAGCCAGAGCAAAGCGTGAGAGCATGTAACGTCCAAGAGGTGTGGTAACTTCGATATCTTCGAGATTCTCAAATGTTTCAACATTCATCTGTAGATACTTCGCCGCATTATAGAGTTTGTTGGTGAAATTACGGCTCAGTTCAAGTTTATCGTTGCTTAGTTTAATATCACGTCCTTGAACAGCAAGAACGGCTAAGGTGAAGCGGAGGGCATCGGCACTATACTGTTCAATCGTATCGAGTGGATCGATGACATTACCACGTGATTTGGACATTTTCTGACCATGCTCATCACGTACAAGGGCATGGAGATAGATATCTTTAAATGGAAGCTCACCCATAAAGTGTTCACCCATCATAATCATACGGGCGACCCAGAAGAAGAGGATATCAAAGCCTGTAATCAATAGATCGTTAGGGTAGAAGCTCTTCAGATCTCCTTCAAACCACTTACTGTTGGCAAGTGCATCGCCATTACCCCATCCAAGTGTTGAGAATGGCCAGAGTGCCGAACTAAACCATGTATCAAGAACATCAGGGTCTTGATGGAGGTGTGTGCTACCACACTTTGGACACGTTTGTGGATCATCTTCGCTGGTTGCCCACTCATGACCGCAGTCATCACAGTAGAAGACTGGAATACGGTGTCCCCACCAGAGTTGGCGACTAATACACCAGTCACGCAGATCATTCATCCAAGCATTGTAACTGTTGATCCAGTGTGGTGGGAAGAATTTCGCTTCACCTGCATTGACCTTCTCAATCGCTTTGGTTGCAATCTCTTTTTTGACAAACCACTGTTTAGAGATGTAAGGTTCAACAACATTGTGACAGCGATAGCAGTGACCGACTTGATGGAGATGCTCTTCAATCTTTTCGATAAATCCCTCTTCATCCAAGCGTGCAACAATTTTATCACGGGCATCAAGCCGTTCATGCCCTTCAAACTCACCAGCAAATTTGTTTAAAATACCCTTTTCATCAAAGACGGTGATGAACTCAAGGTTATGGCGTTTGCCGACTTCGTAGTCATTTGGGTCGTGTGCAGGGGTAACTTTAACCACACCCGTACCAAACTCCATATCAACGTGCTCATCAGCAATGATAGTAATTTCACGGTCAATAAGTGGTAAGCGTACCTTTTTTCCGATAAGATGTTGGTAACGCTCATCATCAGGATGAACCATGACCGCGGTATCACCAAAATAGGTCTCTGGACGGGTGGTTGCAACGACAACATACCCCTCTTCATCAATAAGTGGATAGCGGATGTGGTAGAGTTTGCCGTTATGCTCTTCATACTCCACTTCAATATCACTCAATGCACCATCATGGGTACACCAGTTAACCATATAGTTACCACGGACGATCAGCCCCTCTTCATAGAGTTGTACGAAAGCCTTTTTAACAGCATTTTTAAGACCTTCATCCATCGTAAAGCGTTCACGGCTCCATGCAGGAGAGACGCCAAGTTTACGCATCTGATGGACAATCATACCACCACTATGTTCTTTCCACTTCCATACACGCTCCAAAAAGGCTTCGCGTCCTAAATCCTCTTTGGTTTTTCCTTCAGCCAATAACTGCTTTTCAACAACATTTTGTGTCGCGATACCCGCATGGTCGGTTCCTGGTTGCCAAAGTGTCTTATAACCATCCATGCGTTTGTAGCGAACAATAATATCTTGTAGTGTAAAGGTGAGTGCATGACCGATATGAAGGCTTCCTGTCACATTTGGAGGAGGCATCATGATACAGAAGTTTTTGCCCTCTTTTTGAATCGCTTGATTGCCATCGACCTCAAAATAGCCACGCTCTTCCCAAATTTTATAAAACTTTTCTTCAAATTGATGGGGGTTGTACCCTTTTTTCTCACTCATCGATTTACCTCGTAAACTTGAAAATTAATCGCGATTATATCGAAGGAAGGGTAATATTCGCGTTAAAAAGAGAAATAAAAAGAGTTTCATGCCCTTAAGTCGTCTTAATCGAGAACAGCTTCAGGCTGCGAAAGCACCATTTGGCCATAATCTTATTATTGCATCGGCAGGTACTGGTAAAACATCGACCATTGTTGGGCGTATTGGATACCTGCTTTCACAAGGGATCAAGCCCGAAGAGATTCTACTACTTACCTTTACCAATAAGGCTGCAGCGGAGATGGTGGAGCGTGTTGCTGGATACTTCTCTAAAGAGGTTGCTTCACGGATTGAAGCAGGAACCTTTCATGCCGTCAGTTACCGTTGGCTGAAAAAGATGAACCGTACGATTATTCTCAAACAGCCCTCTGAACTTAAAACACTCTTTCGTAGTATCTATGATAAACGGCAATTTCACCATCTTGGGGCAGAGAGTCAACCCTTTTCAGCTAACTTTCTTTATGACCTCTATTCACTCTACCAAAATGCGACGATGGAAGATTTTGAGAGTTGGCTCAATCGTCGGCATGAGGGACAAGAGGCTTTTGTCGATATCTACCTCGATATTATTCGTGAATTTGAGGAGACCAAAGAGGCGTATGGTTTTGTCAACTTCAACGATCTTCTGATTTTGATGCGTGAAGCGGTCAAAGAGACCAAGCTCCCTTTTAAAGAGGTTTTGATCGATGAGTATCAAGATACCAATGAACTACAAGGTTCGATGATCGATGCGATGGATCCACCATCACTCTTTTGTGTAGGGGATTATGACCAGAGTATCTACGCCTTTAATGGTGCCAATATCCATATTATTGGCTCTTTTACGAAAAAGTATCCCGATGCTAAGGTCTTTACACTCACAAAAAATTACCGATCAACCGCTCCGATTCTCTCTTTAGCCAATCGGGTTATTGAGTATAATGAGCGTATCTACCCCAAACAGCTTGAAGTGGTACGAAGAGGTGAAGCACAAAAGCCCAAGCTACTCATCTTTGATAACCTTCTTCAGCAGTATGAGGCGATTGCCCAGCTGATTCGCAGAAGTACGACGCCACGCCATGAGATTGCGATTATCTTTAGAAACAATGCTTCAGCCGATGGTGTGGAAGCAATGTTAAGAGAGCGTAATATTGCCTGTAAGCGTAAGGGGGGAAGAAGCTTTTTTGATGCCAAAGAGGTCAAAGCAGCACTCGATATTGCCACACTCATGGCCAACCCAAAAGATATGATGGCTTTTATCCATATCTTTGAGTATGCCAAAGGGATTGGAAGTGCCACTGCCAAAGAGCTCTTTGAGGGGTTAATAGCATTAGGAGATGGGAAACTCTTAGAAGGAATCTTTCATCCAAAAACGATGACCAACCCTTTTAAGCGTCGCTCAACTAACTATCAACTGGGACTTTTTGATCATCCGACACAGATTGGTTCGGTTTCACGCTTTGCCCACTTGGGGTTGGATGAAAACTTTATGGCCCATCCTATCTTAAAGCACCCGTCACTCAATGCCGATGGAGTTCGCTTTATCTATGAGTTTTTTAAGTTGGTTGGTTCACTGCGTATCAAAAAACAGCCCCAAGCGATTATGCGTGCGATTCTCTCATCAGCAACCTATGGATCGATTATTGAGCAGTTGGCTGCTAAACGAGCGACACTTAAAAATGGTGAAGTGGATGCAGCAAAAAAAGAGGAGGCGTTGGAACGCATTAAACGGAAAGGGGTATTGCTGGTGCAATTGGCAAGTGCCTATCATACGTTAGAGAAGTTTATCAATGCAATGGTGCTTGGTGGTCGAGAGTTGAGTGAAGGGGAGGGGGTTAATCTTCTCACAGTCCATGCAAGTAAAGGATTGGAGTTTCGTGAAGTTTATGTCATTGACTTGATGGATGGTCGCTTTCCAAACCGTAAGTTGGCAAGTCAGGGTGGACAGATCGAAGAGGAGCGTCGCCTCTTTTATGTGGCGGTAACACGGGCAAAAGATCTGCTCTATCTCTCATATGCCAAATATGATAGCTTTAAGGATGTTAACTTTCTTCCATCACAGTTTCTTTATGAGGCTGGTCTTTTGAAGAAAGACCAAACCTATGAGAAGCTTAAAGCCCTTAGTGGGATTTGACAGCGCGTGCCATATCCCACATTGGCATGAAGATACCAAGAGCAAGTAGTAGTACAAGTCCTGCAATAACAGCAAGCATAATCGGTTCGATGTAAGAGGACATATTGTCCAAAATGTTGTTAAATCGCATGCGGTAATATTCGGTAACTTTACGCATCATGCTATCAAGCTGTCCACTGCTCTCACCCGCAGAGATCATTTGAATAATCATATTCTCAAAGAGCCCTGTATCCTTAAAGCCTTGGGTGAGGCTAATACCTCTTGAGACGGCAAGCTTTACCCCTTCAAGTTTCTCTTTTAAAATCGCATTGTCAATCATACCTGTAGCTGTATCGAGTGCATCGGCAATGGGAATACCTGCATGAATCAGTTCCGTAAAGACAATAAAGAAGCGGTTCAAGGTTGCAAAGAAGATGATCTCTTTAATAAGATAGATTTTAAGCAAGATGGCATCCATCTTATATTTGAATTCATCATTATTCCTATAGAGGTATTTTCCCATCAATATTGATAAGAGAAGTCCGATAAAGACCATAAATCCATAGTTACTCATAATATGTTCAAGGCCAAGTAAAATCTTTGTTGGAAGAGGAAGATCGGCATTGAACTTCTCAAAGATCGATTTAAATTTGGGAACAACAACCATGATAAGAATGGTGAAGGCGATTGCCATAGCACTCAATGTCATGATCGGATAGCGCATAGCCTTCTTAAACTTTTGGATATTCTCTTGAATCTCTTCAAGAATATCAGCAAGGCTTGCAAGGGCATCTGCCATATTACCAGTCTGTTCACCAAGTTCAATCATCGCAAGGGTGATACCACCTACATCATATTTATAGCGTTTAAAGGTCTCTGAAAGACTCAAACCTGCATTGATATTTTCAGAAGCTTGTGTAAAGATCTCTTTGAGCTTTGGATCATTCGTTGCTGTGGCGATTTCATTTAAAGCATCATGGACAGAGATACCTGCATTGGTCATGACAGCAAGCTGACGAACAGCGGCAATGAGGTTTTTAGGTTGCACTCTCTTATTGGCAACAGTTTTATTAAACTGTATTAAAAACTCTTTAATTGTTGCATCAAGGGGTGCAGGGATCTCTTTGATTCGAATAAGAATACCCTTGTGCTCTTTTTTGACTTTATTGATGGCATCAGCTTTATCGGTACCTTTGACAACAACTTGACGCTTATGACCACGTACAATGAGTGTGGCTTGATAATATTTCATGACAACCTCGCAACCCTGAGAACTTCATCAATGGTCGTTTTTCCTTCAAGGGCTTTGTTCATACCATCTTGAATCATCGTAACAAACCCTTGTTTGAAAGCCTCTGCTGTAATTTCAGCCTTTGATGCCTCTCGTGCAATCATACTTGATAGAGTCTCATCGACACGAAGCACTTCACTAATCATTTCACGTCCTGCATACCCTGTGCCTTGACACTCTTTACAGCCACTCCCTTTATAAAATTGGTAGTGCTCTGGAATATAATCTTGAAGCTCTTCAAGAATATGGTCAGGTACTTCGATCGGCTTTTTACAGTGGGTACAGATTTTACGGACAAGACGCTGTGCCTCAATCGCGATGAGTGATCCACTGATCAGATAGGGTTCAATTCCCATATCGACCATACGGGAGATGGCACTGATGGCATCATTAGTGTGGAGTGTTGAAAGGACTAAGTGACCTGTGAGTGCCGCTTGAATCGCAATGCGCAGTGTCTCATGGTCACGAATCTCACCAATCATGATAATATCGGGGTCTTGGCGGAGAATTGAGCGCAAAGCACTCGCAAAGCTGAGTCCAACTTTTGGATTGACCTGTACCTGTTGTACCAGGTTCATCTGATACTCGACAGGGTCTTCAACCGTAATCAACTTTTTATCAACACTTTTAAGGTTATTTAGTGCCCCATAAAGGGTGGTAGTTTTACCACTTCCTGTAGGTCCTGTGACCAAAACAATACCATAAGGAACTTTGAGAGCATTGTTGAAGATATTGAAGTTGTGTGAACTCATCCCTGCATCTTCGAGTCGAATCATAACTTTTGACTTATCGAGAATACGCATAACGATCGACTCACCATTCATAATTGGAAGGGTTGAGATACGGAAGTCAAAATCTCGATTTAAAATATTGGCAGAGAAGCGACCATCTTGTGGCTTTCTTCGTTCAGCAATATCGAGGTTGGCAAGGAGTTTGAGACGAGAAGAGAGTGGGGGATAGATATCTTTGTCAAAACGGAAACTCTCTGTTAGCATCCCATCGATACGACTTCGGACGATACAACTGTTTTCAGTTGGTTCAATATGGATATCACTTGCCCGTGCAATAATAGCCGATTTCAGAATCACTTCAATCAGTTTTAAGATGGCTGAAGATTCACTTGCCTCTGCTGTGGATGTAGTATCAGAAATCTCATTACGAATCTCATTGATAAGCCCCTTGATGCTTTCAGACATCTCAAGACGACTGAGATGATAGTCAATTTTACTTGGTCGTGCAATGGCTGCAACAACAGGTTTTTTAGGGAAAACCCTTTGAATGGTCTCTTGAGCACTAAAGTCAAAAGGATCTTTGAAGGCCACAAGGATATTAAGATCACTCTCTTTAATAGGGAGTGCACCAATTTTTTCAAGTTTTTGCATAGGGAGTTTAGAGATCAGACGTAGGTCGATATCAACTTCATCAAGATTGACATAGACCATCTTCATCATCTCAGCAAGATACTTAAGAACAGCGTCAACATCGATAACGCCATTACCATCTCGCTCTAATGTCTCTAATGTAAATGATCCTTTGCGTATCTCATCGGCAATCAGTCGATAGACATGTTCAGGGCGTACCAGTTTATGGTCAATCAATGTTTTAAGTGTGATCTTCTTTTCATGATGGGTACTAATTAAATGAGCCAACTGCTCTTTACTAACCAGACCAGAAGCGATGAGTAGTTCAATAATCTTTCCCATGATCTTACCAATACTTATGGATTTTAATAATATTACCGTTGAGACGCTCTTCTATAACCATTTTCTGATCCTTTCCATTAGATTCAATATAGAGAACATAGATGAGGCCATTATCATGATTGGTACTCAAATAGTATTTATCCTCTATCTTTTGATAGCGGTTATGACTGTAAAGATCGAATACTTTTGATAAAACATAATCGGTTGAAGGAAGATGAAGATTAGAGATATCAACATCATCAAGCAGTGCATGGTAAAGAAGCTTTTTTTGCAAAAGAATTGCGGCAAAGTAGCTTGCATTAGCACGTTCGGTTTTGGTGGCACGGAGTGCTGTAATAGGGATTGCTAGCCTATCAATATAGTCAGCTTTTAGACATGAAAATCCATAGAGCATTAGAAAATCTGCATTTTTGCGATACTGTTTGAAAAGACGTAGTCCCAATTGACACGCCTTTTCATATTGATTTTGCATATAGAAGTGGTGTAGTCTCTCTAATGAGTTGGCATGCAAAACAGCAATAAAGAGAAGTAGTGTCATGAAGTGTTTGATCATAAATTGTGCTCCAGTGTATGAAGATAGGATCTGATTTTTTTTGAAGTGTATTGGTCTAAGTAAATGCGTAGGGCTCTAATTGCATCATCTCTCTCTCCTAATTGAACTTTGGCTTTGGCATAAAGTAACCAACTCTCTTCGTTTGAAGGTTCAAGGGAGTTGGCAATGATACTCCATCGAATAGCATCTTGATACTGCTTCCGTTTGTAAAACATTGAAGCGATATAGGTTGCAAGTTTGGGTTCTCTACTATTATTGAACCGTTCGATTAAGTGTTCTAATGTATTATGAGAGGTTTTGGTCTGAATGACAAGAGATTTTGATGTGTGATGTTGCGTAACAGGTGGTGATGGCTCAACACTCTTTGGGGGTGTTGTCACAGAAGAGAGATGTTGTGCTTCTTTAGGAGCTCTTCTCTTCTCCTCGTTTGGCCAATCTTTTGGTGGCTCTTTGTAGGAGAAAGAGGTTAAAAAGTTGGTATCAGGCTGCAAAATGACAGAAGCCAACTCTTTAGGATTCTCGTCTTGCTTGATCGTTTGATTAGAGGAAGAAGATACTTTGACCATTTCTTGAGAAGCAACCTTTTGAGGTTGTGCTACGCTCTCTTGTTGATCAAGATGAATTTTATTTTTACTCATCACTGCAATAGCAGGGCGGGTAAGTACAAGACTATAAGAGACTAAGGTTGTTGATCCAATAAAGAAGAGGTACCCCGCACCAATAATACCAACAGTGATTGCAATAGGCTTGAACTGCTTAAGCTTATAAATTCGCCACTCTTTTTCAAGTTTTTCAATATCATGCATGGATATATCCCAATTTTAGTGCACTCATTTCGATATATTTTGTTTTAATTGTTTTTCCCGAAATTTTAGAGGGTTGATGGTTCTCATAATAGTCATAGATCTCAAAGAGGGTGTACATGAGTTTATTAATCTCACGATAGTTCCCTTGGGTAAATTGATGAATCAATTTAAAATGCTTTTTTTGAAACATATGGGCTATCTCAAAAAAGTTTTGTTGTACCAACTTTTTTTGTATATACATGCTCGTATCATGCAGAGAACCATTTTTTAGTTCAATGGTCTCCCAAATACGAGACTGAAAGTGCTCTTTAGCAATCAAATCCTCTTGCTCTGTTTTATGCAAAGAGACAACAAACTTAATGGTTCTTGTATCAGAGATCAATCGAATCTTTTCTAACATTTCGGGAGGGTAGAGTTGTGCCTCATCCAAAAGTACAATAATGTGTCGCTTCTCTCTTGTTTGATGACAAAGATCGATAAAGCGGTTAAATGTAAGATCGTCTGGAATGATATGATCAGGGAAAAGAAACTCATAGAGTCTTTGAATAAACTCTTTTTCTGACTGAATTGGTGTTGCAATAAGATAGACGTTGTGTTCCGATTTTGTATCATGATGTAACTTATGAATCAGAACACTCTTCCCTGTACCAGGTTTTCCATAAAGCAAAATCATTTTGAGAGGTTTTTTAATACTCTCTTGAAGTTGATTATAGAATAGAATCGATGAGTCGAGTCCAATATAGTGTTTGACTTCGACTCGGTCGATAAAAATCTGTTGTAACTCTTTATATTTACTCATTGGCTATTTGTCACTTGATGATCTGAAAGGTGATTATACCCAAGATCTTTAAGGGTTAAGGCATGTTGTGACTTCACAAGATGAGGCGTAACAATAATAACAAGCTCAATCTTATCTTTACTGATTTCTTCAAACCTAAAGGCATTACCTAATAGAGGAATATCTCCAAGCAGTGGTACTTTATAGGTTGAATTATTAGTACGATCGGTAATCAAACCACCTAAAATGACATGTGCTCCATCTTTGACAGTAACAACCGATGCCATTTGACGACGTTCCAAGTCAGGTGGCATCGTACGATTAATATTATCACTTGTCACAGGATTGATGGTATCACTTAAAGATGGGTTGATTTTCAGTGTAATGGTTCCATCTGATGAGATTTCAGGAGTAATATCGAGTAAAATACCAGCAAAAACAGAATCAATAATCTCATTTTGTGCGACAGTATTTCCACCTGTATTACTTGTTGTCATACTATTTTGAATCTTATAGAAGTACTGTTTTCCAACAGTAATCATTGCTGCTTGATTATTGAGTGTCAAAACTTTTGGATTGGAAACAGAGTGAACCTCTCCCTGAGATTCCAAAAACTTAATAATTGTACCAAGTTGGGTATTCATAACAATATCGGTAAAGCTTGCAATTTTACCTGCTTCAAATTGACTAATATAGGGTGTATCACCTGCACCTGGAAAAGTGATTTCTGGGAAAATAATAACTGAAACTTTTGTGTTAGGCGATTATGAAAGATTCAAGAGGATACGATTGGGCGCCCCCCGCGTAGCAGAAGTTATATCGATATTTGACGGAGACGGGAATGAATATTATCAAGTAGATTATCTTTCACAAGACGTGATTTATAAAGAAGTCACTAATCGTACTGAAGATAAAGACTTGGTTTCTATGGTGATGCGGCCTTACTCAGTACCACGGCGATTTATATTAGAAACGGAAGGGGCCCTTTCTT
>QNYO01000071.1 GCA_003978765.1 Hydrogenimonas sp.
GCAGGATACTACAGTTACAAATGGGCAGAAGTTTTGAGTGCCGATGCCTTTTTTGCCTGTTTTGAGAATGGAGAGATTAAAACTGATATGACCGATGGCTATAAACACCATATCTTACAAAAGGGTGCAAGTGAGCCGATGCAGGCACTCTATCGTCAATGGCTTGGACGTGACCCTGATCCACAAGCATTGATTAAACTCTATGATCTAAACGGTTAAGATCATGAGTGATTGGGAATTTTGGGGCTATGCCTTTGTGATTGGCTCTATCTTAACCTACATCTGTTGGGGCTTTGTATTTGCGATTCAAGGTCTTCTACTCCTACATGGCCGTCCAGAGGCGGTCATGTGGTTGAAAAAGCGGTACAGCTTTAAAGTTTTTATGCGAGAGTTGATTATCTTCTTTCCAATGCTCTTTCTCTTTCACTTTCTTCTTGAGATTATTCCTGGTCTTATTGGTCTTGATGATGCTGTCATTCGCTTTAGTGTATCTGATCTGATTGAGCGTGCAGAGGATGCGTTAGAAAAGTAGGGATACTCTTTTAAGGTTGATCGTTTCGATTGAGCCACTTTTGGTAAAGGAGTGTAATGATAACAACAAAAGAGACCACAAAGACAACTGAAAAGATCTCCCACAACAGATCATTATATGTCATCATTACACTCCTTTGTAGTACGTTCTAAGCACGTGGGTATGCTTTTATGCATACCACGTCGCTTGGATAATATTATATTACTTTTTGCGTGCATGCCCTTCGATGATAAAGCGTAGTGCATTGAGACGAATAAAGCCTTCTGCATCTTTTTGGTTATAGACGCTATCTTCCTCAAAGGTGCAGAATTCAGAGTTGAAGAGGGTATTGGGTGATTGTCGTCCAACGACAGTAACATTACCTTTGTAAAGTTTCAAGCGTACGTCACCATTGACATTAACCTGTGTCTTATCGATTGCCGCTTGGAGCATTTCACGCTCTGGAGAGAACCAAAAACCGTTATAGATCAATTTCGCATAGCGTGGCATCAACTCATCTTTTAGATGCGCCTCTTCACGATCAAGCGTAATTGACTCAATCGCACGGTGTGCTTTGAGCATAATGGTTCCACCTGGGGTCTCATAACAGCCACGGCTCTTCATACCGACATAGCGGTTTTCAACAATATCAAGGCGACCAATACCATGCTTTTTACCATACTCATTGAGTTGAGTCAACATCTCAGCTGGTGAGAGCTCTTTACCATCAATCGCCACAGGGTCACCATTTTTGTAGGTAATGGTAATATACTCTGGTGTATCGGGTGCATTTTCAGGGCTTACGGTCCATCGCCACATATCCTCTTCAGGCTCATTCATCGGATCTTCAAGAAGTCCACCTTCATAAGAGATATGCAAAAGGTTGGCATCCATTGAATAAGGCGACTTTTTACCATGTTTTTCGATTGGAATACCATGTTTTTCAGCAAACTTCAAAAGCTTTTCACGGCTATTAAGATCCCACTCTCTCCATGGGGCAATAATGGTAATATCTGGATTGAGTGCAAGATAGCCAAGCTCAAAACGGACTTGGTCATTTCCTTTACCCGTTGCACCATGGCTGACAGCATCAGCACCTGTAAGCTTTGCAATCTCAATTTGGCGTTTTGCAATCAATGGACGTGCAATTGATGTACCGAGTAGATATTCGCCTTCATAGATAGCGTTGGCGCGAAACATTGGGAATACATAGTCACGAACAAACTCTTCACGCAAATCTTCGATAAAGATATTCTCTGGCTTAATACCAAGTTTCAGTGCCTTTTCACGTGCAGGCTCAACCTCTTCACCTTGTCCAATATCGGCTGTAAAGGTGACCACTTCACAATTGTACTCATCTTGAAGCCATTTTAGGATAATACTTGTATCAAGACCACCTGAATAGGCGAGAACAACTTTTTTGACCTCTTTTTTCATCAATGTTACCTCTAAAGAAGAATTTTAGGATATTTTATCGAAAAAGAGTTGAAAAGATTATGAGCTTGGCTTCACTTTTGCAGTGAAGCCCTTTAAAAGTGGATATCGAGTCTTTTAGAAGAGGGTTGTGGTTTTTCTGAAGAGATAAGGAACTCTCTGGTACGCTCAAGCTCATTCATTTGGCGTTTGAGTTGGGCTCTCTTTTTTTCAAAAAGCTGTTTGGCTTGAGCAATGAGTGCGAGTGCAGAGATAACATCCTCTTCACTCTCAAAGCTTGTGGGTAATTCATCAATCAATGCACTCATCTTAGCCTCATTCTCTTCAATGAGTGCAATCTTAAATTGATCGATCCAACTCATTTGGTTGTAACTTCACGCCAAGCTTCAAGAAGTTCACGAACAACATTAAGAACAATATCGAGTTTCTCTGCATTATTTTCTACATTACTCTCAGTTAAAAATTTAATTTGCTGGAGATAGAGCCCTTCTAGATAGATGGCAACATCACCACCTTTTTCAGCATCAAGAGAATTAATGAGTTCTTCAAAAATAGCAATAGCACGATTGGTCCAATAGACACGCTTTTCAACATCATTGTTTTCAATCGATTTTTTAGCCAAAGAGCAGAAACGGATCAATCCCTCATAAAGCATCTCAATCAATTTTTCAGGCGATTCAACTTGGGTATTATTTTGTACATAGGTACTATAGGCATCTTGTGCTGACATTCTTAATCCTTCACTCTACATATTTTGGATAAATTTCTATTGTTATATCGGTTGTATTCATCATTTGTTTAGATCACTTTGAATATAATATCAAACCAACTCTGAGGATAGGTTAACTGTTTATGAAAATTGCATTGAAGTGCCGCTCTTTGTTACTTGAAAAGAGTTTAAGGATCTTTTTAAAAGGGTATATTGTTCCTGAAGATCAGGCGCAGATGATTGTAACTGATGATCATGTTACATCGGATCTGCCTATATTTCGCATCGGATTGGATGAGGAGGCGGATCTTGTCAAACCATTCTCCTCATCACAACTGATGATTAAACTTGAAGAGAAGTTTGAAAATTATCAGAGTCAAGAAGCACTGCAAGCATTGACACTGGATGAAGAGGTCTCCTTAGAGGAGAAAATTGAGCATGTGACACGTAGCTTTGTTCAAGAACTTACATCCATTATTAGAGAGCACTATGAGAAAAGATAAATATTTAACGACAAAGATTATTGGTGGAAAGTTTCGAGGTAAAAAGATTCTTTTGCCTGAAAAGTCGGTGACACGTAGCTCAAAGAGTCGACTGCGTGAATCACTCTTTAACACACTTCAGTTTGATCTGATTGATCAAAACTTTATTGAGATGTTTGGTGGAAGTGGATCGGTTGGGCTTGAAGCAATTAGTCGAGGTGCCAAACAGGCATGGTTTATTGAGCTCGACCCCAACTCTTTTAAAATTTTACAGCAAAATTGCCAAAGCCTCGATCCAACACGATGTGATATACGGTTTGGCAATGCTTTTGAGATTTTGCCAAACATTCTAAAAACTTTAGAGAGTCGCTCTGAAAAAGCCTATCTCTATATCGATCCACCCTTTTCAATTCGTGATGGATATGAAGATATCTATCAAAAGGTGATTGACTTGATTGCATCGATCCATCCAGATGTCATTCATAGAATTATTATTGAACATATGACACAAGCGACACTACCTGAAGAGGTTGGGGCATTTGAGAAGGTTAAGTATAGAAAATTTGGTAAAAGCTCATTAACCTACTATGCTCCAAAAGAGAAAGAGGCGGAGAACCTCTAAAATAACTCTGTCGTAATGGAACACTATTTGCTTAGTTTGCCTAAAACTAAGATAAGAAAGGTTTCCATTGCGACGAAAGCTACTCTTTTTAGTACTCTTTCTACCACTTTTTTCTTATGCTGTTAAGATTAAAGAGATTAGCAATATTATTGGTGTTCGAGATAACCAACTGATTGGCTATGGATTGATTGTTGGTCTTAATAAAACAGGCGATGGTGTCACCTCTAAATTTACCCTTCAAACCATTTCAAATATGCTCCAAAGTATGAATGTCAAAATTAATCCTAAAGATATTAAATCAAAAAATGTTGCTGCAGTGATGGTCACAGCAACACTTCCTCCCTTTGCCAGACAAGGGGATCGTATCGATGTAGTTGTTTCATCGATTGGTGATGCCAAATCGATTGAAGGGGGTACGCTTTTAATGACACCACTAAAAGGGGTCGATGGTCGTATCTATGCCCTTGCACAAGGTTCAGTCAGTATCGGTGGTCGCAATAGTCGAGGTGATAACTATCTCAACCATGCAACAGCTGGAAAGATTCCATCTGGAGCGATTGTTGAGCAAGAGGTACAGTTTGATCTCTATCAGCAGAAAGAGGCGACACTCAGTCTTAAAGAGGCCAACTTTCAAAATGCTATTACGATTCAAAATCTCTTAAACCGTTTCTATAAACAGCCTATTGCCGTGGCGATCGATGCACGAACGATCCGACTCAAAAAACCAGAGGATAAGAGTATGATTGAGTTTTTGGCAGAGGTTGGAGAGCTTTCAATCACTTATAACAATCGTCAGCGTATCGTCATTGATGAGCGTACAGGAACCATTGTGTCAGGAGTCGATATTGAAGTCGAACCTGTTTTGATTACCCATGGGGATATTACGATTCAGATTCAAGAGCAGAAGCGTCTGCCAAAGATGACACGCAATAGCAGTGCAACCAATATGGGTAACAGTATGCAGATTCAATCGCAAAACCATACGGTTGTCACACGCCAAGGTGCAACAACTGTTGCCAATATCGCCCGTTCACTTAAAAAGTTGGGGGCATCACCCAAAGATATTATTGCCATTTTGGAAGCAATGAAGAATGCGGGTGCTATTCACGCCGATTTAGAAATTATCTAAGGAGCCTACTTATGAATCCTATCGAGATGAACCCTTATCAAAAACCGATTCCAACTATTAGTGAATCGGATCGAGCAAAATTGAAAGAGCAAACTGATGCATTTGAAGCAATTATCTTAAAGATGCTTCTTGATAAAGCAATATCGACCGATGATGCACTGCTTCCTAAAGATCCGGGTCGAGAGATCTATCAATCGATGATGAATGATGAGAGGAGTAAACAGCTCAGCGGAAGCTTTGGATATAGTGAGCTTTTATTTAATTATCTTGTAGAAAAAAAATCTTAACATATGCTAAATTTTGCCGATAGTATAATTAAGACGATACTATCGTAGGCAAAAGGATGCATAATGATACAAAATATTAATGCCCAAAATAGTGGTAGGATCATTAATGATCTTCAAAATAGTGATGGAAAAATGGTTTCAAACCATCCAAATATCGATACCCAATCATCACGTATCGAAGATCTTAAAAAGCAGATTGAACGGGGTGAGTATAAGATCGATCTAA
Source organism: Hydrogenimonas sp. (assembly GCA_003978765.1). Taxonomy (GTDB): domain Bacteria; phylum Campylobacterota; class Campylobacteria; order Campylobacterales; family Hydrogenimonadaceae; genus Hydrogenimonas. The sequence goes on from QNYO01000071.1 coordinate 5,401, forward strand.
AAGCAACCGCCATGAAGATGGCACGGGAGCTTAGACCTGAATAAAAAGGAATGAGGATGTTGAAGGAGTACTTGGATAAGGCGATTGAAGCGCTAAATCGATTGATCGAATTGACACAAATGGATATTGATGACATTAAGGTTGCGAAGCATCCAGAGATGTTTGAACGTGTCAAAGAGAAAGAGGAGATGATTGAGAAATTTGAGAGTCATAAAGCTCTCATTGATCGTGAAATTTTAAAGATCGCACAAGCCAAACCAGGTAGCTCCTTAGAAGATCTCCTTGATGAGGAGATGCAAGAGCGTTTAGCACAGTTACGCACAAAACTTGAAGAGCTGCAAGAGATCAATCGTCATTATGCTCGTTTTGTGATCACGGTAGGAGAGTTTTATAATGAACTCTATGAGGAGATGTTTCCTGTAGAGAAAGATGGCTATACCGGCCGAAATACAAAACTTGCAGCTTTAATAGAAGTGAGGGTCTAAATTATGTCAACGATTTTAAATGGTCTCAATATTGGATATAGCGGATTAAAGTCATCACAAATTGCAATCGATACAATCGGACACAATATTGCAAATGCTGAAAATCCAGACTATTCACGTCAGCGTGTCTCTACGACTACCAATGCACCGCTGAATACAACACCGGGAGATATTGGCTTAGGTACCAAAATCGCTGAGATTGTCCGTATCCATGATGAGTTTATCTATAAACAATTAAAAGAGTCATCCTCAACCCATGAATATAATACATTTCGACAAACCACACTCGATCGTCTATCAACCTATTTCCCTGAAATCGATAAAAATGGTATCTATCAAGGTATGCAAGACTATTTTAATGCCTGGAATGATCTTGCAAAGAATAGTGATGATAGTGCTTTAAAACTCAACCTTGCCGAACAGACACGTATCTTTACAGCACGTATTCGTGAAGCACGTGATCAGATTCAGACCATTCAAAGTTCATTAGAAGAGCAGCTAAATATGGATGTTGATGAGATTAACCGTATTGGAAAAGAGATTGCCAATCTCAACAAACAGATCAGTATGCATGAAGCCAATGGAAACCATGCAAATGATTTACGTGATCAACGTGATAAGCTTGAACTTACACTGAGTAAACTGGTCGATATCTCTGTTTCCAAAGGTGAACTGCAACAAGATCGTTCCATCGATTCAAGTCTAAGAGAGGCGGGTGTTGATTACCATCTCAATATTGGTGGGGCATCCATTGTTGATGGTCAGACCTTCCACCCAATTGTGTTGCAACCTGCTGGAAAAGATAGCCCATATAGTAATATCTTTTATCAGCGCCAAGATAATGAAGCCTTTGATCTAACAGGTTATATTAAAGGGGGAGAGGTTGGTGCTATCCTCTCTTTACGTGGTAGTAACTACAATCAAGATCTTGGTAAATTTATAGATGGTGACATTCAAAAAGTGGTTGATGAGTTGGATAGTTTTGCATCGACACTGATTGTCAATACCAACAATATCTATGCAGAACATGCAACAACATCGATGCAGGGTAGTACCTATATTGATCCCAATAAGACCATCTCTCAATCAAAATTACCGATTCAAGATGGTTCATTCTATGTCAAAATTTACGATATTAATGGTAAAGAGGTTGCACGACGAGAGATTGCGATTAATAAGGATATGACATTTAATGAAATAGCACAAAAAATTGCTACAGATAACCTTGATGATAGTCATGATAATACTTATAACAACGATGTTGATGACTTTTTATCAGTTAATATTCAAGGAACATTTCAGATTCAGATGGATGCCGATAAAGCCAATGATGGATATACCTTTGCAATTGAAGAGAAAGATCCTGCAAAATCTACCCGCTTTGCAGGTGCTCTTGGGCTTCAACGCTTCTTTGATGGTTCTGATGCTTTGACAATAAAACTCTCATCTCCTCTAGATCGAAATCCCGTCAAAGTAGGGGGTAATACCGCACCTATTGCAGGTGATAACCAGTTAGCAAACAAGATGGTTGAGCTTCAGTATGATAAGGTCGATTACTTTGTTAATAAAGATTTTGAGAATGTCTATGCAAGTGATACCCTTGATGGCTTCTTTAGAATGAGTGCCACACAGATTGCCAATACAACATCATCAGCACATATTATGAAAGATACATCGGAATCACTCTTAACCTCAGTCGTTGCTGAGTTTGATAGTATTAGTAAGGTCAATATCGATGAAGAGTTGACCAATCTGATGAAGTATCAAACAGGGTATAGTGCAAGTGCTAAAGTGATTACTACAATTGATCAAATGATTCAAACTCTTCTTGGAATTAAACAGTAGTTGATGCGTTTCCCATATTTGAGTGTTGGAGTGCTTATAGCACTCCTTCTCTTCACTTTTTTTGGTCCTCAGTTTTATACGGTTGATCCCTTTCAGCTCCATCCCGATGCACTCCTTTTACCACCATCACTTGAACACCCCCTTGGTACCGATCGTTTGGGGCGTGATTTACTCGCTCGTTTGATGTATGGTGGACAAATCTCTTTAATTATTGGAGTAGGAAGTGCTTTGATTGCTTCTCTCTTGGGATTGATTATCGGTATTACAGCAGGTTTTTTTCGAGGCTATGTCGATAAGAGTTTTATTATTATTGTTGACTTATTTTTGACCTTTCCAACCTTCTTTCTACTTTTAGCACTTGTAAGTTATATTGAGGCGTCGGTTTGGGTGCTTATTTTTGTTATCTCTGTCACAGGTTGGATGACAATGGCACGTATGATTCGTGCAGAGAGCTTTGCTATTGGTCAAAAACCTTTTATCAAAATCTTAAAAATTGCAGGAGCACCAACCTCAAAAATTATTTTGAAATACTTTGCACCCCTTTTGGCTCCAATCTTTTTTGTAAGTTTTACCTTTGGGGTAGGGGGTGCTATTTTGAGTGAGAGTGCGCTTAGCTTTCTTGGGCTTGGTATTACTCCCCCACAGATGAGTTGGGGAAGTTTGATTAGTGAAGGAAAAGAGGTGATGGAGATTGCATGGTGGATCAGCTTCTTTCCTGGTTTGATGATCTTTCTTGTAACATTCTCATTAATGCAGATTTCAGACTATTTACAAACACGCACCAACCAAAAAGAGGTTGTGCATTAACTGTTTGATAGACGCTGAAGTGCTCTCTTTAAATCTTCTGGTGTATCGATGCCAAAACTGTTGGTTCTCACCTCTGTCATAGCAATTGCATACCCATGCGATAAAGCACGCAACTGCTCCAACTTCTCAATATGCTCCAAAGGGGCATGGGGTAGGTTGCAAAACCTTTGAAGCATTTTGCGTGTGTAGCCATAGAGTCCAAGATGTCCTTTATACCCTTCAAATCCACCATCGCGATCATAAGGGATGGGACTTCTTGAGAAGTAGAGGGCAAAATTGCTCTCATCGGTAACCACTTTGACAAGGTTTGGATCGGTAGCATCCTCTTTCGTAATCGCTTTATAGGCAGAACACATCATGACACGATCACTATTGTGGTGTCTTTGCACCAATGCTTTTAACTGCTCAACAATCTCCGGCTCAATAAAAGGCTCATCTGCCTGTACATTAATAATAATCTCATTGTCATCCAATCCCAAACGTGCAACAGCCTCATTGATACGGTCTGTACCACTTTGGTGTTCAGAGCTTGTCATAACGGCTCGAATACCGTAAGCTTCACATACTTCAATCACCTCTTGTGCATCGGTGGCAATCACCACCTCATCCACCTCTTTGACAGTATTGGCAGTTGCCACAACCATAGGAACTCCACCCACATTTGCCAACACTTTTTTTGGAAAACGGGTCGATCCAAGCCTTGCTGGAATAATAATCATTTCAGCCCCCTTAATATTTGATATAATTCTATCAAAAATTTGGGGATAACGTGCTTTTCTATCAACCACAACAAGGTTATTGCTTTAATAGCGACTCAATGTTTCTTTACGACTTCATTGCCTCCTATGCACCCAAAGGAAGACTTCTTGATGTTGGAAGTGGTGTAGGGGTGATTGGTTTGCTTCTTGCACGTGACTTTCCTATTCAACTGACAATGGTTGAGAAGCAAGAGAAGATGGCACAACTTGCCCAAAAGAATCTTCATGTCAATAAGATTTCAGCCGATCTTATTCAGAGCGATTTTTTAGAGTATGATGCACCTGAACCATTCGACTTTATTGTCTCTAATCCACCTTTTTATCATGGAGATGTGATTCAGAGCAAAGATAGCCATATCAATGCTTGCCGTTACAATACTCATCTTCCGATCCAACCCTTTTTTAAAAAGGTGGCATCACAACTCAAACATCGGGGGCACTTCATCTTTTGCTATGATGCGTCTCAACTACCAGAGCTTTTAGAGGGGCTTCATCATGCAAAACTTCGAGCAGAAGAGATTCGCTTTGTCCATCCCAAAAAGGATCGACCAGCCAAACTGGTTTTAATTCATGCCAGAAGCCACTCTAAAGCACGAACAAAAATTTTACCCCCATTTATTGTCTTTGAAGGGGATGCATATGGGCAAGAGGCACAAGAGATTTTTAAAAGAGCAAGGACACATACGATAAAATGTCAGATCTAATTACAAAAGAGGGGTTTCCATACGCTTTTGATCCAAAAGCGTGCGAAACATGTGAAGGTAACTGCTGTATTGGTGAGAGTGGTCATATTTGGGTATCGGTTCAGAAGATTCCAGAGATGGCCGCTTTTTTAAATATGGATAGCGAAACATTTATTAAGCGCTATTTGGAAAAAGTAGGGTATCGTTTTAGTATCAAAGAGAAAGTGGTTGTAGAAGGTGAGTATGATTGTATCTTTTTTGATCGCAGTCAGCGACGTTGTACGATCTATCCGGTTCGACCGATACAGTGTCGAACCTTTCCCTTTTGGGACTACTTTAAAGAGAATGAAGAGGAGTTAAGAAGAGAATGTCCAGGTATCTGCCCGCACTCCTAATTGTACTGTTCATGCTGACTGGATGCTCCTCAAAAAGGCTCCAACCGCACACAGAGCCTATTGTTCAAGCCTACCCCCAAGAGTATGATGATCTTTTGCATGCACTCTACTATAAAGATCAGGGAAAGTATCTGAACGCCTATCATCTCTTTGAACGACTCTATGAGAAGACATCTCAGTTAAGTTATAAGATTGAAGCCCTACAACTTCTGATTGCACTAAAGTCATACGATCGTGCAGAAACGGAGTTAAAAGAGCTGATTCAAACCTATCCAAACGATGCCCAACTCTACCGACTCTTAGCGGTCGTGGCACTTAAAAAACAGCAGTTTGACCATGCTTTAGAATATGCCCAAAAGGCGTTAAGCCTTGAACCTGACTATCAGCAAAATAGTAACCTTGTCGCAACCATCTACCTCATTCGTGGGAATTTTCAAAAGGCTTACGAAACTTACCATAACTACTATATGCGCCACCACGATAAAGAGAGTTTGATGAAGATGGCATCGATTCTCTTTCATAGAATGAAGCGGTACCAAGAGACAATTGAGCTTCTTGAAACACATAGTAAGATGGTTGGGTGTAGTGAGGATATCTGCCTATTGCTGGCTGACATCTATCGTCGAAAGAATGATTTAGACCATTTGGCATCAACCTATATCCATCTTTATGAGTCAACAGGTAGCGTAGAGTATGCCCAAAAGGCGGCTGAAATCTATGCCTATCAAAAGCAGTTTGATCGAGCGATTGAACTTCTTGAAAAGTCGGGTGCTGACGATCAACTTCTTCTTGCCATCTATAAACAGACCCAAGCCTTTAAAAAGGCGGCAACATTGGCAAAACGTCTCTATGATGAGACACACGATCCTGTCTGGTTAGCAGAGTATGGTATCTTACGCTATGAAGCGGCACCCCAAAAGGATAATCCAAAACTCCTATCAAGTATCGTCAAAGATCTCTCAACCGCACTCCAACAAGGTGTTAAAGATCATCTCTACTATAACTATCTTGGCTATCTTTTAATTGATCATGAGATTGATGTAGAGTGGGGGATCGAACTTGTAAAAGAGGCACTGAAGGCTGAGCCCAATTCAGCATTCTACATCGACTCTTTGGCTTGGGGCTACTATAAACTCCATGAGTGCCAAAAGGCATATGATGCGATGAAGAGAGTTGTCGATATGTTGGGTCTTAAAGACCCTGAAGTTCAAAAACATTGGAAAAAAATTCAACATTGCAGGAGCAGATAACCGTGATTCTTGATGAAATAATTGCCCGTACAAAGATTGACTTGGAGCGTAAGAAGAAGGAGTTTCCTCTTGAGTGGCTTGGACGCTCATTGGCGTATAACCCCTTTCCACCACGAGATGTTCATAAGGTTTTGAAGTCCACCGAGGAGAACCCTTATCGAATTATTGCAGAGGTAAAGAAGGCAAGCCCCTCTAAAGGGGTAATTCGTGAAGATTTTGATCCCCTTCTCATTGCTAAAGCCTATGAAGAGGGTGGGGCAGATGCGCTATCGGTTTTGACCGAACCACACTACTTTCAAGGGGATATTGAGTATCTGACACAGATTCGACGCTATGTGCCGATGCCACTGCTTCGTAAAGACTTTATTATTGATAAGTATCAACTTGTGGAAGCGCTTGTCTATGGTGCCGATTTTGTTCTTTTGATTGCTAAGGCATTGACCCGTAAACAGCTCAAAGAGCTACTTGAATATACTTGGCACCTTGGCATGGAGGCATTGGTTGAGATTCATGATAAAAAAGATTTGATTAAAGCGATTTTTGCCGGTGCCAATATTATCGGTATCAATCACAGAAATCTTGAAACCTTTGAGATGGATATGAGTTTGAGCGAACGACTCATTCCATTGATTCCTAATAGCAAAATTATTGTGGCAGAAAGTGGGATTTATGACCATGAACAGGTCAAGCATCTCCATGAAGTGGGTGCCGATGCCTTTTTGGTTGGTGAACACTTTATGCGTCAGGATGATATTGCAGGTGCATTGAAAAAGTTGAAAGGTGAAACAGCCTAAAAGGGCTCTTTTGCCTTTGCAAGCAGATTAACTACTTCCTCATCACTGGTCTGATCAAAGTTTTCATATGAGGCACCAACCGACCAAAAGGGGTTGGGTGTCTCAAGAATGAGTACCTGATCGGCCAGACGCTTCATCTCTGCCAAACTTCCTCGTGGAGCGACGGCCACTGCAACAGTGATTGATGCAGGGTGTTGCTCTCGAATCTCAATGAGTGCTGCTTTAATCGTATAGCCGGTTGCTATCCCATCATCTACAAGAATAATATCTTTTCCCGACAGATTCTTAAGAAGCTCTCTCCCATTTCGGTAACGCTCTTTTCTGCGATAGAGCTCTTGACCCTCTTTAGCCACGACCTCATTAAGATAGTATTTTCCAACATGGAGTTGTGCAATGATCGACTCATTCCATACAACACGATTAGGCTCTCCCTCAACCAATGCCCCAATAGCAAGTTCATGATTTAATGGAGCTCCCAGTTTTCGGACAATGATGACATCTAAGGGGAGATGAAGTATCCGTGCCACCTCATAAGCCAAAGGAACACCTCCACGTGGTAGTGCCAAAACAATAGCATCTTGAAAAGTTCCCATTGTTTGAAGTTGCTTGGCTAAAACTCTTCCTGCATCGATTCGATTGTGAAACATCTGATTCCTTTAGAGAGTAATAGGACATCATAAGATAGTTTTATATCAAATCTGATGTGGAAAAAGTTTTAAGTTGATTTTGAAAGAAGAGAGGAGAGCACGCCAAAGGCGTACTCTAAGAGGGGTTAGGCGTTAAGAAGCTCTTTTGCAATCTGGTTAATAACTCTACCTTCTGCACGGCTACCAATTTTTGCTTTGGCAGCACCCATTACTTTACCCATATCTTTCATACCCTCTGCACCAGTTTCGGCGATAATCTCTTTAAGAATCTCACGAACCTCATCATCGCTCATCGGTTCAGGCAGATAGCTTCGCAAAATCTCAAGCTCTTTCTCATTCTTCTCAACAAGATCATCACGACCGCCATCTTTAAACTGATCGATCGCATCATTGCGTTGTTTAATCTGCTTGACAAGAATCGCCTCAATATCGGCATCACTCAACTCTTTACGCTCATCCACCTCGATCTGTTTGATCGCACTCATGACAAAGCGGATCACGTCACGTTTAAACGTATCTTTCTCTTTCATTGCTGTTTTAAGATCAGCTTGAAGTTTCGCTTTTAATTGACTCATACCCATCCTTAATATGGAACAGTTTTTGCTGTTCAAGATTTTGAATAGAATTATAACAAAATCAGGATGAGTGCATGCGAAAGTTCGAGAGTTTTGCGATTTTATCAGTGATACTACTTTTTGGAGGGTGTAGCAGACACTATACCGATGCAAAGATAGATTTTAAACCTCCACAATATGTTGAACAGACCAAAGAGAAAAAGTCGCGAACTCCTCTTTATAACCCTGGAAGCCTTTTTGGACGTGGAGATAGCCCCGTCTTCTCTGATAAAAGAGCGATGAATGTCAATGATATTGTTACCATTGTGATTGATGAAAATATCCTCTCTCTATCGAGTGGTACCAAAAAGATCTCTAAAGTTACCACCGATCAGTTGGGTGGTGGGGTTATGACTGTCAATGGTCAACTCCTTGGCAATATTGCTGAACAGGTCAATAAAGCGACCAATATCGGTATGAAGATCGACTCTGCAAAAAATTTCAATGGCACAGGAACCCGTCAGAGAAGTGAAAAGTTTACCACCACCATTTCAGCACGTATTATTAAAATTCTTGAGAATGGAAACTACTATATTGATGGAAAGCGAGAGATGCTTCTTGATGGGCAGAAGCAGATTCTACATGTTAGTGGTGTCATTCGCCCCGATGATATTAGTCAATATAACCAAATTGACTCCAAATATATTGCCGATGCGAAGATTCTTTATGAGAGTGAAGGCGATATTAAAGAGTCCACAGAGAAGAGTTGGGGAACCAAAACCATCGAGTGGATTTGGCCTTTCTAATCGACTCGATTGATTGCAACCAACGAAGCCATGAGAGCAGGTTGACCATTCTGTTTGGTCACATGAAACTCTCGATACTCAATAATATAGAGCACACGAAAAACATCTAATAGCTCATTCTTCTCCAACAAAAACTCTCGATGTCTTGGTGCGCCATCACACGCTGGATCATAAACAAAGGTTTCAAAGAGAAGAATGCCTTGTGGCTTTAAGTGGGTTTGCATAAAAGGGTAGAGGTTGCGATTGAGATAGTTAAAGCAGAGGATCGCATCATACTTCTTTTCGATATGGCATCCCTCTTCTAAATCGATCTCAATCGCATTAACCCCATCAATCTGACGAAGAGACTCTAAGGCAACATCACTATACTCAAGGGCATCGACACGATAGCCCTTTTGTGCAAGGAGGCGTGAATGTCGCCCAAGTCCCGCTGCAATATCGAGAATATCTGAACCTTGAATTTTATCCATATGGCGTAAAAGCAGTTTGCTGGGTTGCTGTGGTGGTGGCGCAGTTTGGTATCTCTCATTCCATCGCACTTTATCTTCAATCATGCTTGCCCTTTTCATAACCGATTTTTAAAGGAAACTGGTTTAGTATATCATACTTCACCAAGAGGGGATGATGTGACAATCACCATTCAAAACGAAACCATCGCACTCGATAGCGTCAGTCAGCTCTTTCCAGCTGCCATCATTAAATATGCTGACGGAACCATTACACCCATCTCACTGGAGTGGTTTGATGAGATGGCGAACCAAGATGTCAATCTTCTGCACTATGCCATCTGTGTCCACTACAAAGATGAGGGACAACGCCCCTCAATCTTTCCCTATGAGAATCGCGAAAAACTTGAAGAGGGGATTGCCGAACTTGCTGGTCAACTCAATCCAGCGTAGAGGTTATGAGAGTCTATTTTTGAAATCTTCATAACCAAACTCTCGAACCATTTTGAGTTGGTTATCTTTGGTCCAAATGGCAATGGATGGGTGTTGCACACCATTAAAGGTGGTTGTTTTAACCATTGTGTAGTGGATCTGATCTTCAAAGACGATCTTGTCACCCACTTTGAGTGGTTGGTCGAAACTGTAATCGCCCATAATATCACCAGCAAGACAGGTATTACCGCCAAGACGATAGGTGTAGGGCTTTTCGCCCGCTTCACCTGCTCCACGAACTTCAGCACGATAAGGCATTGCCAAGGTATCGGGCATATGGGCTTCAGCCGATACATCAAGAATCGCAATATCCATTCCATTATGGATAATATCAAGCACGGAAGCGACGAGTGGTCCTGTTTGCCATCCAACAGCTTCACCTGGTTCTAAATAGACGGTAATATCGTTGTAGCGTGCTTTAAAGTCACGAATCACTTCAATTAAGCGATCAACATCGTAATCTTTACGGGTAATATGGTGACCACCCCCAAAGTTAATCCACT
>QNYO01000075.1 GCA_003978765.1 Hydrogenimonas sp.
TATAAAAGTAGTTTGTTTATTTAAGAGAAATATTGAAATAGAACTCAAAGCTCTCTCTTACATGAAGAGAGATATAATATTTTTAATTATAGAAGTAATAGATTGAAGTTTGAAAGAGAGTCTATGAAACCACGATTTACCCATTTACATTTGCATACAGAGTATTCACTCCTTGATGGAGCCAATAAAATTTCAAAGCTTGCGGCACGTCTTAAAGAGTTAGGAATGGATTCGGTTGCCATTACCGACCACGGTAATATGTTTGGTGCAATCGATTTTTACCAGCAGATGAAAAAAGAGGGGATTAAGCCAATTATCGGAATGGAGGCGTATATCCATAACCAAGAGGATATCGGCGATAAAAGTACCCGTCAGCGCTTCCATCTCTGCCTTTATGCTAAAAATGAGATTGGCTATAAAAATCTGATGTATCTCAGCTCACAGGCGTATATTAAGGGCTTCTACTACTATCCCCGTATCAATAAAAAGCTATTGCGTGAACATAGTGAAGGGTTGATCTGCTCTTCAGCCTGTCTGCAGGGTGAAGTCAACTGGCATATGAACCTGAGTGAGCGAAACGTCAAGTTTGGTGCACAAGGGTATGAACGCGCTAAAGAGGTGGCACTGGAGTATCAAGAGATTTTTGGTGATGACTTCTACCTTGAACTGATGCGACACGGGATTGGTGATCAGCATGCGATTGATGAGATGATTATCAAGCTAAGCCTTGAGACAGGGATCAAGATTATTGCTACCAATGATACCCACTATCTCTATCCCGATGATGCTGAAGCCCATGAAGCCTTCATGTGTATTGCGATGAACAAACTTTACGACGATCCCAACCGTCTGCGTCACTCGGTGCATGAATTCTATCTGAAATCGCCCGAAGAGATGGCAGAACTCTATGCCGATATTCCGGAAGCGTTGGAAAATACGCAAGAGATCGCTGATAAGTGTAATCTTGAACTTAATCTTGGTAACCCAACCCCTCCAAACTTTAAATTTGCCAGAGAGTATGCAGCCAAAGTGGGATTAGAGGTCCCTGAACCAGAGGTTGAAAACAGTTTTGCCAATGATGAGGTGCTCTTTATTCATGAGTGTCGTAAGGGGCTTGAGGAGCGTTTGAAATTTGTTGATCCATCACGTCACGATGAGTATCGCGAGCGCCTCGAAGTGGAGATGAAGATTATCAATCAGATGAAATTCCCAGGCTATATGCTTATCGTTTGGGACTTTGTTCGTGAAGCGAAAGAGCGGGGGATTCCTGTAGGGCCTGGGCGTGGTTCAGCGGCAGGAAGCCTTGTGGCGTATGCATTGAAGATTACCAACATTGACCCAATGAAGTATGATCTTCTCTTTGAGCGATTCTTGAACCCTGAGCGTGTCAGCATGCCCGATATCGATATGGACTTCTGTCAGGCACGACGTGGAGAGATTATCGACTATGTTGTTGAGAAGTATGGTCGCTATAACGTTGCACAAGTCATTACATTTGGTTCACTCCTTGCTAAAGGGGTGATTCGTGATGTTGCCCGTGTTCTTGGTGTCAGTTATGCAGAAGCTGATAAGATGGCAAAACTGATTCCTGATGAACTCGGTATTACACTTAACGGTAAAGGGAAAGAGGGGACCGATAGCTTTAAACCAGGTGCTTATCAAAAAGAGCCAAAACTTCGCGAGTTGATCGAAACCAATCCAACAGCCGCACGGGTTTGGAAATTTGCTTTGGCACTTGAAGGTCTTAAACGCAATGCCGGTATGCATGCGGCAGGGGTTGTTATTTCCAACGAAGAGTTGTGGCATAAGACACCTCTTTACAAACCTTCAGGTGAAGATACACTGGTCACACAATATTCGCTCAACTTCCTCGAAGATGTCGATTTGATCAAGTTCGACTTCCTTGGTCTTAAGACATTGACAGTGATCGATAATGCGGTCAAACTGGTAAAAAAGCGCCACAATATTGAGATCGATCTTGATAACCTCCCGATGGATGATCCACTCGTCTATGAAACGATTCAAGGGGGTGAAACGATTGGAATGTTCCAGATCGAATCGGGTGGTATGCAACAGCTTAATGCCAAGCTGAAGCCAAGCAACTTTGAAGACCTCGTCGCAGTGCTTGCACTCTATCGCCCAGGACCGATGGAGTCAGGTATGCTTGATGACTTTATTGAGCGAAAGCATGGCCGTCAGGAAATTACCTATATGTTCCCACAGCTTGAAGAGATTCTCAAGCCAACCTATGGGGTTATTGTTTACCAAGAGCAGGTTATGCAGATTGTTCAGACGATCGGTGGCTTTAGTCTTGGTAAAGCAGATATTGTCCGCCGTGCGATGGGTAAGAAGAAGTTTGACCTGATGCAGAAGTATAAAGAGGAGTTTGCACAAGGGGCAAAAGCTCAAGGGCTCGATTATGACAAAGCGGCAGAGCTTTTTGACTTGATTGAGAAGTTTGCAGGGTATGGTTTTAACAAATCGCACTCTGCGGCGTATGCGATGGTTACTTATCAGACAGCATGGCTCAAGACCCACTATCCTGCAGAGTTTATGGCGGCACTTCTTACAAGTGAGAAAGATAATACCGATAAGGTTGTTAAATATATCGATGAGGCAAAGCGTCTTGGTATTAAGCTTCTTGCTCCCGATATTAACCGCTCAGCACTCGAGTTTACCCCAGATAGCGATGAAGATGGCAATGAGGTTATTCTCTTTGGACTCGGTGCCATTAAAGGGGTTGGCGATGCGGCAGTTGGAAGTATTTTGGAAGCACGTGAAGAGGGGCCATTTAGCACATTAGATGATTTTGTTTCACGTATCGATACCCAAAAGGTTAACAAAAAGGTGATCGAGTCGATGATTAAGGCAGGTGCACTCGATAGCTTTGGATATAGCCGTCGGGCGCTCTTGGAGTCGATCGATGCAATTATTGAAGCGATGCATGAGTCGGCAAGGGCACAGCAGATGGCTGTGGGATCTCTCTTTGGTGATGATGAAGAGATGGTTAATATCAAAGTTGAGATTATGTCGATGGAGGAGTATGACCAAAAGGCGATTCTTGAACTTGAGAAGGAGTCGTTAGGATTTTATGTTTCAGGCCATCCACTCGATCCATTCCGTGATGAACTCTCTAAAATCGACTATACCCTTTCAAGCGATCTTGACCAGATTGCTGATGGTTCCGATGCACTTTTGATCGGTAAGGTGGAAGAGGTCACGACAAAGATTAGTAAAAAGGGGAATAAGTTCGGTATTGCCAATGTAATGGACCTTCACGGCAACATCGAGATTACTCTCTTTGAGAGGCAGTTGGAGCAGTTGGAGGCGATGAATCTTGATGAGCCGATCGGCTTTAAAGTCTCCATTACACGTGATGGAGATTTCACACGCATGCGCGTCCATAAGATTATGGAGCTTAAAGCGTGTAAAAAAGAGAGGGTAGATACACGTATGGTAGAAAAACCAGAAGAGCCGATGATTATTCGCCTCAACCTTGATCATGAGAAGATGCGTATTCTTGAAGAGATCTATCGATTGGCACAGAGTTGTCCAGGGCGTAAACCATTGAAATTGCTTCTTTGTTCTAAACTCCAAGAGATTGAGATTGAGTCATCGATCTATGTCAATGAGCAGATGGAGGAGCGTCTTAAAGAGATAGGTGGTGTTGAGATATTGGCTTCAGCCTGATTGTGTTTCTATAAATTTTTTTACAACTTCAAAAGCGTAAATAGGTTAAAATATGGTACTAAAAATAGATAAGAGGGAATGGGATGTCAAACTTCCACTTTATCGGGCGGCAACCCGTAATTGATGCACAGAGACGTATTTTTGCTTATGATCTTTTTTTTAGAGATGACAGATCTATCTCTAATATAACTTCTGGAATATATGCAACTACATCGGTTCTTACCAATGTATTGAACCGATTTGGTCGACGAGAGATTTTAGGAAACTACAAAGCCTTTGTACGTGTTGATGAAGACTTCTTATTGAATGATCTAACCTATACACTCCCTAAAGATCTCTTTATCTTTTCGATCATGCCTTCACTCTCATTAAATGATCAGATACTCTATAAGATTCGTGAACTTTATCGAGATGGGTTTCAGATTGCCCTGAATGATACGGCACTCAATCAAGAGATGTTAGAGTCTATCGAACCACTCATCCCCTACTGCCACTATATTAAAGTGGATGTTGAGCGAACACCCAAAGAGCAGATTCCAGTTGTGATTGAACAGATTAAGCAGTATGATATCGATGTGATCGCTTCAAAGGTTGAAACACCCCAAATGGCACAGCTTTGTGAAGATGTTGGATGCAGTAAACTGCAGGGGTACTTTTTTAGTAAACCTACAATCTTAAAAGCAGAGAGTCTTGATCCACACTATCAAAGTGTGATTCAAGCCTATAATATGCTCATCTCTAATGTTGATATTGATGAAATTGCCACCTTTCTTGAACAAAATAGTGTATTGGCTTTACAACTGCTTCGCTATATCAACTCTGCTGCAGTCAGCTTACCACGAGCTGTCTCTTCGATTCATGAGGTGATTGTTCTACTTGGGCGTCGCAATGTGTCGCAATGGTTGTTGATGATGGTCTATTCACGATCATTGACAGGAGAGAAGGTGCCGCATACATTGGCATTGGTTGCAAAGAATCGTATGGATTTAATGGCTAAAATGTGGCAACTGATCCATCCAGAAGCACCTAAAAGTGAGTGTGATGAAGCCTACTTTATTGGAGCCCTCTCTTTACTCGATGTGGTAATGCAGATGCCATTGGCACATATTTTAGAAGCTTTTTATGTTTCTCCAGATGTGAAAGAGGCACTCTTACATCATCGTGGCAAGTTTGGTCAACTTTTTCTGTTTATCAAAGCGATTGAAGGGTGTGATGATCGTGCTATTGATCATTTTTTACAGCAGTATGGCATCGATAAAGATGCGTATGAAAAGATTCTTTATGAGACAACAGTTGCCGTCAATCGCTTGGATGAAGATCTTGAGAGTATGGTATAAAAGCCCTTTGAAGGTTACGCCTGTAGGGGTAGATAGATCTTAAACTTTTTGGGCTGAATCTCGATCTGAATCGTACCACCATGGGCTTCAACAATTTGGCGTGTTAAGATAAGACCCAGTCCATGACCTTTGGTTTTGGTTGTATGGAATGCTTCAAAGAGCTGGTCACTATGTTCAATTGGCACGCCACTATCTTCTATACTAAAGAGAATCCCTTCATGATAGCTCTCTGTTCGAATCCAAATATCCCCTTCATCCTCATCACTCTCTTCAATGGCATCGATGGCATTAAAGATGAGGTTTTGGAGTGCGAGTGAGAGTAGGCCCAAATCGGCATCAATCGTTATGTTAGAAAAAGCATAGTGGATGCGGATATTTTTTGTATAGCTGTAACAATCGACAGCGGCTTGACACTCCTTCTCTAATTGATCAAGCGTGATTTTAGTTCGGACAGGTTGTACCCCTTTTGAGTACATCAGGGTTGTCTTAATGATCCGTTCAACACGAAAGAGTGAACGTCGAATCTCATCAACAATGGGCTGATTTTTTGGCATAACACGTTTGGCAAGTGATGAGACAAGTAGTGCAATGGAACCGATTGGATTGCGTATCTCATGGGCGAGGTGGGCTGCCATCTGTCCCATAGAAGCTAGCCGTTCTTTACGTTTTTGCTCAGTAATATCGGTCGCACTAATAATGGTTTTAGAGTCATTATGGGTAATTTTTACTAAAAAGTTGCGCTCTTTAAAGGCGACCTCTGTCTCATGAAGGTTGAGATTGATACGGTTGAGTAGACCATCAAGGGCTTCAGCCTCGCTATTGTGTAGAAAGACACTTCCTTCTTCATTTAAAACCCATAGGGCATTGGGGAGTGCCTCAATAATCTGTTTGATAAGGCTTTGAAGTTGATTATAAGAGGAGGTGAGAGCAATATACTCCTTTTCAACACTATAGGTCTGTTCAATCAGATTCTCAAGTTGTGCAAGAAGAAGCTCTTTCTCATCCTCTTTCATAGAAGCGGGGAGTTTAAACTCATTCATCACAGTAGCCTCTCAAAATCTTTAAGATCGTAGCAAAGAAGCGAAGGATCTTTAGAGTTTTTCAGCTCATTACTAAAACCACTTTTAGAAAAGAGGGCAAGATAGTCAGGTTTAAGCCCTGATTTCTCACATTTGGATTTGAGTTTACTCACAAGGCTTTTGCAGATTTTATGCCCTTTCCATTTACACTCTCCGATAATTAAACGGTCTGCTTGTGTGCGTGCCAGTAGATCAAACTCATTATGACGATCCCAGTAGCTTCCTTTTTCAGAGATCGGATCATTGTGTGCAAAGATCTCTTTGATCAAGGCATTTGAGAGCTCTTCAAATGTGAAGCTAACGTAGCGGTCTAAAGAGGTATCGAGTGCTTCAAAAAAGGGGGTATAGTCATTGGCTTCAATCGATTCGGCATGTGGGACGATAAAGGTGTACCAAAAACGGTGGAAGGGGTGGTGGAATTTCATCTTGGCTTGAACGGTGTAGTTGCGTAACGCTTTTTTTCTTTTTTGACCACGCTGTCGTGGTTCAACGGGTTCGCGTGACTCCTCTTTGTAAACCAATCCTGCACGATGAAGAGAGTGGTAGGTGCTATACCCCTCTGTTCGAGAGAGTGAGGCACGGCGGAAGATATTGATTGCTTTACCATCTGAGACGGCAAGGGCTTTAAGAAAACGTTTGGTTCTCTTTTCCGTTGTAAATTGTGGAAGAATTTTTTGGTTTAACTCATCATAGCGATCCAAAATATTGTGCTCAATCGACTCTTTTAATGAGGCATTAAAGAGGAGTGTAATCTCTTTTTCAATGCCACCAAAGACAGCATAATGTTCAATCAGATCTTCAATCTCTAAGTGAGGAAAGTGACTATGGAAGTTGCGAAACTTTTCTATTATGCTTTTCCTTTGTTTAAGCTTTTTTAATAATTATAGCAAAACTTTATCGTAAATCTCAAATGTTGATAAGGGTTTCATACCCTCTACAATTAGAGGGTATGAAAGGGTATTATTTAAGGCGTAAGAGATCAGCCTCTTTGGATGTATAGGCAGAGACAGAATCCCATGGGTTACCATCCTCTCCATCTTCTGTATAGTAGAGATAGGTAAATCCATGCTCTTTTGCAAAGGTATGAAGTTCAGTGACTTTATCCCCTTGCATATTGTAGATTAAAAGTGCTAGTGCTGTAAGTCTGCTTGGTCGATTAAAGTGAGAGGGAGGTGTATCACGCCATGTGGCATAAGGACTCTCAAACGCAACGACAACATTCGCGATACCTGCATCGATATAGGCTTGGTTGGTTGTAACACCTGGATTAAGAATGGTAAATGGTAGGCCTTGGGCTTCTGCATAGTTGGTAATACTGGTATAGAAGTCGAGTTTTTTCGGATCGGTTGATGTCTCATCAAAGAAGATACCTTGTACACCAGCCTCTTTATAGAAATGACTCCACCGTTCAATATTCTCAAAGACTTCTTGGAGTGGTCGCTCTCCATAGGATGTATAGATATATCCAACTACTTTGATACCATTGGCAGTTAATTCATGGATACCTTCTACAAAATCTCTGTTTTTCTCTTTAAAGTTGCCACTGAAAGGGTTGACAATCGCAACCACTTCGATATCGGGGTGGCGTTTTTTAACATCGATGATCTTTTGCCATATATAGCTACCTGATCCTGCCCACCACTTTGGATAGCTATAGAGAGGAATAAAGATGTGCCCCTTTTGATCGATTGGGTCAATACGCTCAATAGCACCTTCATGGTAGTTATCGCGTTTTATTTGTGCGATATAGCGACAGAGCTCCTCTTCATCACTACTGTTGGCTTCATCAAGACAGCGTTGCTCATTCGAGGTAACGTGTCGTTCATAATCTATTTGATTGGTGCCACCAATGGTAGTATTTTCACCAAAGAGTGCATCAAGTAGATCCTCTCCTTTGGGTTGAATGTTGCCCAAACGATGGCTATCAACAGCATCTTTGGCACCTGTTTTGATGATCCCTAAGTGGTACTCATTATTGATAAAGAATTGATAGCCTCCATAGTTGTGGCGTGGATGATCAAAGAGTGCCATGGTGGCATAGCCAAAAAGACCATTTTGCATTAATTCATCTTTATATTCACGAAGTTGTCGGTAGGTTTGTACAACCTTATCTTCCCAACCATCTTCATCCACTTCATCGGGATCGACTTTTAAATCTCCGTTGGTATCATGCCATGTGGCACTTGCAATGGCAATATAGGGGATAAAAACAGGTTTTTGATATTTATAGTAGAGGAAACGGCTGAAGTTGACAATTCGACGTGAAAGATAGTCGATACCGATCTCTTCATCACTATAAGCACGTGGAATTGGGGTACTCCATGTACCAGGATTCTGTTTGTCACGGCTAAATTGTCCCACCATCTCTTGGAATGAGATAAAGTCAAGTTTCTCTTGAAGATCGTTGTAAACAGTTTCGCTTTTGCTCCATTCATACTGATCGCCAAGAGCACAATTTTCATAGCCACAAGCACTATAGGTTTGGTTGACACCTCGGTTACCAGTATCCATCATGCAAAGAGAGAAGAGGGCATCGGGATTTTTGCTTTTAATGGTATCGATAGCGTGTCCAATGATTTTTGCAAAGGCGTGTTGGGTCGCTTCATCGGCAATAATGCCATCTTTATTAAACTCAGGCTCCATAATGACCAGTTTGGTTCCATTGAACTCTTGGAGAAAGTCGGCAACCAGTTGACAATTTTCATAATAGGAGGTTACCTCATTATCAGAAGGAAGCGACTGCATCTCATCCCCAAAATACCAGTAAACAAAGACAGGTATACACCCTTTATCCATTGCTGCTTGGATCTTTTGGATATTAAACCATGACTTTTGCCACCCTTTAGGAAGCCAATAGACGACATATTTTGTACGGGAGAGAGATTGTTGCAGGCTATTAAAAGCTTCTGCATCAAATTGTTGAATGGAGCGGTAGTAAGGATTGTTTTCGATATTGTCATCTAAAATGAGGCTAATTGAGTTGAGCCAAACGGTTGTACCATTTTGACCGCTAAAATCGAAGGCATAAGAACCACCAAATCCTGTTGCAAACTCATTAAAGATAGGGTGTCTCTTTTCAATGACAACAGGTTCAGAGGGTTCATTTGTCGCAAAGTTTTGTTCATATTCAGAGCAGTATCCAAAAATAGCCTCTTGTTGTGGCTTTAAGATACGGTTCCACTCTTCACCTGTAATCGTATATGAGGTGTTATGTTCTACAAACTGTGCATTCCATGTATCAATAAGTTTGCCATAGATAGGTATGTCGATTAACTGCCACTCCATCTCTTGAGATGTTAAGTTGGTGACCGTAATCTCTTCACAAAATCCTTGATCCCACTGTGCAATCTCCTCTTTTTGAATAGAAATTTGATTGGTTGAGGTGGTGGCACCAACATGAATTCTTTCGATCACTCTTTTGGCACAGAACCCAAATGTTGTTGAAGCTCCAGCATTTAACTGTTGATTCCAAACCTCACCTTGGACCAGTAGCTTATCCCTCTCTTGAGTAATAAGAGCATTCCAATATTTAAAGACTTCATCATAGCCGATATCAAGAGCAATATTCCATTGCCATGCTGTTTGTGCGCTATTTGTGACCGTCACTTGTTCACAATAGCCTGTATCCCACTCTGCAATTGTTGTACGCTTGATGGGTGTTGTCTCTGCATAGAGTCCCACCTGTAGTAATAGAGTGAGTAGGAGTCCTCTCCAATAGTCCAATAACATCACATCCCCTTTTTTCTTTACTTGTTATGAAATGGTTTTTTATAGTAAAAATTTTTGAAAAGAATATTCTAATATAGATAAAAATAATAAATTATTGACTTGTTGCGTTAGTTTATAGCAGTTCATTGCTTGATAAAATATAAAATATGTTTAAATAAAGTTATTAGTGTATAGTTCTATGGTTAAAGTGTGTCATATTATGCCAACCTGATTAGAGACCGCTACATTCTTAGTTTTTTATCTTCAAACTGATATACTCTTTGTTACATACTTAATTTCGGAGTGAATGATGCAGAAAAAGATGCAAGTTGTTCAAACACTACTTGATACCCTCCCTTTTATTAGAAAATTTGCAGGCCAGACCATAGTCATTAAATATGGTGGTGCAGCACAGACATCACCAGAGTTGAAAGAGAAGTTTGCACAAGATATTGTCTTGATGCATTTGGTGGGGATTCGCCCTGTTGTTGTCCATGGTGGTGGACCAAAGATTACTCAGCTTTTAAATGATCTTGGGATTGAAACAGAGTTTGTGGAAGGACAGCGTGTTACAACAAAAGAGGCGATGCGTATTGTCGAAATGGTCCTTAGTGGAGAAGTCAATAAAGAGATTGTCTCACTATTGAATGATCATGGTTCTAAAGCGATCGGTATTAGTGGTAAGGATGCACACTTTATCCAAGCACGTGCAAAAGATCGTAGCAAGTGGGGATATACAGGTGTGATTGAAGAGATTCATGCCGAAGTTGTACAAAATTTGATGAATGAAGATTTTATTCCTGTTATTGCACCGATTGCGGCAAGTAAAGATCCTGGTGAACCTGGATTTAATATCAATGCCGATCTTGCAGCCAGTAAAGTGGCGGTTGCACTGCAGGCGAGTAAAGTAGTCTTTTTGACCGATACACCAGGTGTTTTGGATGCTGATGGTAAACTGATTGGTACCCTTGGGACAGAGAAGATTAATCTATTGAAGAATGAAGGGGTGATTAGCGGCGGTATGGTACCCAAAGTGGATGCCTGTTTGGAAGCGATTCAAGGTGGTGTCCAAAAAGCGCATATTATCGACGGGCGGATTGAACACTCAATTCTTTTGGAGATCTTTACGAGTGAAGGGATTGGAACCCAGATTGTTCATTAAGATAGAAAGGAAGTGTGAGTGAGTAAATATCGTCTGGTTTTGGTAACTGCACCGAATCTTGCAGAGGCAGAACGTATGGCGCAAAAGGTGGTTGAAAAATCCTTAGCAGCCTGTGTCAATATTGTCCCAAAAATTCGTTCCATCTATCAGTGGGAAGGAAAGGTGGAGCAGTCACGCGAAACATTGATGCTGATCAAAACCACCAAATCGAAGCTTGAAAAGCTTCAAAAGCGGATTAAAAAGATGCATAGCTATGAAGTCCCAGAAATTTTGGTCTTCAAGATCGATGATGGGGATGAAAGCTATTTACAGTGGATCGATTCAGTGGTGAAACGCTAAAGTTTCGATATAATCGCATTTAAAAAAAGTAGTCAGGATAGTCTATGACATTTAATGAAACCCGTGGAAATGATGGGACGAAACCAGCAGAAGTAACCTTTAGTCAGGCGATTTTAAGTCCAAGTGCAAGCTTTGGAGGGCTTTATGTACCCAAAAAGCTACCAGAACTCGATTTTGAGTTTCTGAAAGCCCATTGCGAAAGCCACTACAAAGATCTTTGTAAAGCACTTTTTGAAAAGTTTGATGTCGATATTGATCAAACAGATCTCTATGCCGCACTTGATCGTTATGATGCTTATGATGATCCAAATGATCCTGTACCTCTGAACAAAGTGGAAGAGGATGCTTTTGTTAGCGAGTTGTGGCATGGTCCAACACGTGCCTTTAAAGATATGGCACTCCAGCCATTTGGTTATATTCTTTCTAAATTGGCTGAAAAGCGTGGTGAGAACTACTTGATTATGGCGGCCACAAGTGGTGATACAGGTCCTGCAACACTTGAAACCTTTAAAAATGCTTCCAATGTTAAGGTAGCATGCCTCTACCCTGATGGGGGTACCAGTGATGTACAGCGTCTGCAAATGGTGACCGAAGCGGCAACCAATGAAAAGGTGATTGGTATTCATGGAAACTTCGATGATGCCCAAACAGCTCTGAAAAATCTGCTTGCAAGTGATAGTTTCAAAGAGAAACTCCAAGCAAGCCAGACCCAGCTTTCAGCAGCCAACTCTGTTAATTTTGGGCGTATCATCTTCCAGATCATCTACCATGTTTACAGCTATCTGCAGTTGGTCAAACGTGGTGAGATTGATATGGGTGAAGCGGTCTATCTTGTGGTACCAAGTGGTAATTTTGGAAATGCATTGGGTGGTTATTACGCTAAGAAGATGGGCTTGCCTGTTGAAAAGATTCTCATTGCATCCAATGTCAATAATATTTTGACCGATCTAATTACCAAAGGGGAGTATGACCTCACCACTAAATCATTGATTCAAACCACATCGCCAGCGATGGATATTCTCAAATCCTCTAACGTTGAGCGTATCCTTTTTGATAAGTTTGGTGCTGATCGTACAAAAGCGTTGATGGATGAGTTGAATCAAACAGGTAAATATCAATTGAGTTCTGAAGAGCTTGAGATTCTTCGTGAAGATTTTGATGCTACATTTAGCAGTGATGAAGAGGGGAAAGAGGTTATTGCTGAGTATGCGAAAAAGGGATACATTATGGATCCGCATACAGCAACCTGTTTTAAAGCCTATAAAAATCTTCGCAAAAAGAGTCTTAAGACCATTATCTACTCAACAGCAGAGTGGACAAAGTTTAGTCCAACTGTTTGTGAAGCATTGGGACATAAGGCAGAGCGTGACCTTGATGCACTGCAGTGGGTGAGTGAGCAGTTTAATGTACCTGTACCTGCAGTGATTGCTGAACTCTTTGAAAAGCCGATTGTACATCAAACGGTGGTTGATAAAGAGAAGATTGAAGAAGAGATTCTCAAGTTTATCTAATGCGTGTCGCCATTATCGGCGGTGGTGCCGCAGGGCTCATGGCGGCAATTACCGCCGCCAAAACAGGGATTCAAGTCGATCTTTATGAGCAGAATCGTGAGGTTGGCAAAAAGATTCTTGCTTCTGGCAATGGACGCTGTAACATCTCCAACCAATCTCTCTCTTCCCATGACTATTTTGGTCGCCACCCCTCATTTGTCAACTTTGCACTTAAAGCGTTTGATTTTAAAAGGTTTGAGCGTTTTTGTGCGTCGATAGGGCTTTTACTTGATAGAAAAGTTGATGGTCGATGCTATCCACTAAGCAATGAAGCCCGATCGGTTCAGCACGCTTTGAAGCGTTATGCAGAGCATATTGGTGTGCAGATACGCACCCAAAGTAGTGTTATATCGGTCAAGAGGGTTGCAGATACATTTATTGTTAAAACCTCCGAGAGAGAAGAGGCATATCGTAAACTTCTCATTGCCACAGGGTCGCCAGCGGCACCACAGCTTGGGGGTAATGATAGTGGTTGGAAGATTGCAAAGTCACTTGGTCATACCATTATACCAGCCTATCCATCACTTGTGGGTCTCCATTTAGCAGATTCGTGGCATACACGTATGAGTGGTGTAAAGTGTGATGCTGAAGTGACACTCTATCTCAATGGAAAAAAAGAGGTAACGATCGGTGGAGATATCCTCTTTACCCGTTATGGTGTTTCAGGATTTGCAATCCTTGATCTCTCTTCGTTTGCTTCACCTGCACTTTTACGAGGTGATAGGGTGACAATAGGGGTTAATCTACTTCCTGCTTTTGATCGTCAAGGCTTGGTTGCACATCTGCAACAGACAGCCAAGTCAGCCCCTTTTTTAACAATCGAAGCCCTTTTAGAGGGGGTACTTCCCCATAAAACAGCATCAGTACTTCTTGCCTCTTTAGAGATAGCCGGTGATATGGCAGTGGGTGACGTTGGAGCGAAACGACTGCGACGTATCGCCACGCAGATAGTTGATTGGCGTTTTGAAGTGGTTGATACGCATGGCTATAAGCATGCTGAAGTGGCAGGTGGTGGTGTCGATACGGCTGAAGTTGATCCTAAAACGATGGAGTCAAAAAAGGTTGCTGGTCTCTATTTTGCAGGTGAAGTACTCGATATTGTTGGCAAAAGGGGAGGGTATAATCTCCACTTTGCCTGGGCGAGCGGTTATTTGGCAGGGCAATCGATGGGGATTAAGAGTTAACGGGTTAAGATCTCATAAGGTCTTTGAATCTGCTCCACGAGTGCTGGAATACTCACATTTCGACTGACACGAACAAACTCTTTCCCATCTAAAAAGATGATTGCTGTTGGGATTGAGAAGACGCCAAAGTGTGCGGCAATATTGGCATGTTCAGCAACATCGATGGTGATCGGTTTGATGGCTGGAAAATTTTCTTCAAAGGCTTCAAAGAGTTTGGGTTGCAGAGCATGGCAGACATTGCAGTGGTCACCCCAAAAGTAGAGCATCACCCCTGTTTCATTACGAACCTCATCCTGAATCGTTGTTAACGATAACTGTTGCTTATTTTCCATAATTTACTCTCCCTCAAGTTCTTCTTGCAACTCTAAGAGTTCAAGATAGCGATCAGCTTTCAGATTATATTCTACTTCAAGTTCATTCAATTCATCGGTAAGATTTTGAATCCCTTTTTCTTGATAACAGGCGGGATCAGCAAGGCATGCATTGATCTCTGCAATACGGTTTTCAAGGATTTCAATCTCTTCAGGTAGTGCTTCGAGCTCCCGTTTCTCATTATAGCTGAGTTTCTTCTTTCTCTTTTTCGGCTCTGTTTTTGGTTGCTCTTTTTCGATCTCAATCTCATGCTCAAATTGTTCAAGATTTTTGAGCTCTTTTTCGATGGCAAGAAATTCAGAGTAGGGTTGATAACTCTCTTCAACAATACCATGCCCTTTAAAGATGAAGAGTTTCTTGGCAATTTTATCGACAAAGTAGCGGTCGTGGCTGACAAAGATCAGCGCACCTGGGAAATTGAGTAGATACTCTTCGAGGATATTAATGGTCGGAATATCAAGATCGTTGGTCGGTTCGTCCAAAATCAGACAATCAACCTTTTTGGTAAAGAGGAGTGCTAAGGCAACACGATTCTTTTCGCCACCACTGAGAACTCCAATCTTCTTATCAAGATACTCTTTGGGGAAAAGAAAGTTTTTAAGATAGCCATAGACATGCATATTTTTACCCTGCACATCCACCCGATCCCCACCAAAAGGACAGAAGGTTTCAATCAGGTTTTTATCATCATCGAGCATCTCTCGGTGTTGATCAAAGTAGCCGATGGTAAAGTCACCCCGTTTGATGATACCCCCATCAGGCTTTTCACGTCCAAGCAGAAGTTTAAGAAGTGTTGATTTACCACTCCCATTTTTTCCAACAATAGCGATCCGATCTTTTTGCAAGATGCGGTTGGAGAAGTTGTGGATAAGCAGTTTATCTCCCAGCCTCTTTTCAAGATGTTCAATCTCAAAAAGAACCTTTTTGCGGCTTACACCATCTTC
>QNYO01000067.1 GCA_003978765.1 Hydrogenimonas sp.
TATCGGTGCTACTATAAGCACTATAATATATTTGTTATTTATAGTATTTCTTATTGTAATTGATGATGAAGAAAAAGAGAAAATCATAGATATAAAAGAAGCAGTATATTATAACAATTGGAGGGAAAGGTTAGAGGCTTATTCTAATCATTCTAATAAAGGATAATTATATGGATTGCCATATCGACCTCCAAGTTTTCAACAATCTTAAGTTTTGATGTAATGAAGGGACTGCATCCTATAGGCTCACTTTCTATAAACTTATGATATGATGGGTATATCAACCAAAAAAGGAGATCCGATGAGAGTTGGTGATATCGTCATTGTAAGTGATCTTGGAGAGATGAAGATCTACCAAGCCAAAGCACGTGATCTTGAAGCAGAAGCGGATCTCAAACCTAATCATATCAAACTCGATTTAATCGATACAAAAGATTATGTTGTATCGCATTGGAAGTTACATGAGTGGGTTACAGATCAAGCAGGGCAATTTAAAGGTGGGGCACAGAGTGAGGGTGCTTTTACACAAGGGAGTGTTGGAGAGCGTCATGGGCTTGAAAAGCAGATGGAGATGGAGGTGATTGAGATGATTGCCAAAGATATCTCCGATGCCATTGCTACCAATCACCCTCTTAAATGGTATTTTGGATTGCCTGAAACAATCTATCATCGTGTGATGGAGAGGATTGATGCTTCTGCAAAAGAGAAGCTCTTTCTTACTCTAAAAAAAGATTTAGTCAAAACAGATAAGAGTCATCTGGTTGAAATATTTCAAAAAAAGGTTGCATAACCAAATGGGCATCTTATGCCCGTTTATCTCGCTTTAAAACTCTCTTTACTCTTACACATATCGGTCAAAAAACACTCTTTATCGCACTTAGGATTTTTAGCTGTACAGATATAGCGTCCAAAGAGTACCATTGCTTGGTGTAAGCGATGGAGGTCAGTTTTGAACTTTTTGACAAGATCTTTTTCGGTCTCTTCAGGGGTTTTGGCTTTGCTAAGTCCTAAACGGTGGGCAACACGAAAGACATGGGTATCGACAGCCATCAAATTGGCACCCGTATATTCAATTAAAACAACATGTGCAGTCTTTTGACCCACTCCTGGGAGTTTAATAAGCTCTTTTTCATCGAGTGGAATCTCTCCATCATAGACCTCCATTACCATTTGTGCCATCTTAATGAGGTTTTTGGCTTTGTTGTTGAAAAAGGAGCAGGTGTTGATGCAGGCTTTAACATCATCAAGGTCGGCATTGGCAAGGGATGGAATATCGGGATACTTTTCAAAGAGAGCAGGGGTTATAAGATTCACACGCTTATCGGTACACTGTGCTGAAAGCATCACAGCAACAAGTAGTTCGTAAAGATTGCGATAGTTCAACTCGGTTACAGAGTCGGGGTAGTGCTCTAAAAAGCGTTGTTTAATCTCTTCAATCTCTTTTTTTGTTGCAAGTTTCATCAATAAACCCTTTGATTTTTATGAGAAGTGGGACGTAAGAGTCGTTTTGATAGCTTTTTGTATCAAAACTTTTAACTTCCCCTATAAATTTTTTACCAAAATTATACTCGATAAAAGGTATAATACGCTCAAATTTCTTCGATAAAGAGGGTATTTAATGGCAGGTCATAATAAATGGTCAAAAGTCAAACATATCAAAGCGAAAGAGGATGCTAAAAAGGGTAAACTTTTTACCAAAGCGGTACGCGATATTACGACAGCAGCCAAAGCAGGTGGTGGTGACCCTGATACCAATGCCGCACTCCGTCTTGCCATTGAGCGTGCGCGAGCTGTTTCGATGCCGGCTGAAAATATTCAGCGCGCGATTGATAAAGCCACAGGTAATCTCAAAGGTGTTAACTATGAAGAGATGACCTATGAGGGGTATGGTCCTGGTGGTGTTGCGATTATGGTTGAAGCGATGACCGATAACAAAAACCGTACCGTTGCCAGTGTTCGCCACGCCTTTAACAAGTCGGGTGGAAGTTTGGGAACAAGCGGAAGTGTTGCATGGATGTTTGAGAAAAAAGGGGTCATCAGTGTCGAACGTAGTGACAAAGATGATGAGGTTATGGAAGTAGCACTCGATAATGGTGCCAATGATATTAAAGAGTTTGATGAGGTTTTGGTCATCGAGAGTGAACCAGCAGATTTTGATGGACTTTTGCAAGCTATCGAAAAGATAGGTGTCAATATTCTTGAAAGCTCTGTTGGATTGGTGGCAACCAATACGATTGATGTAGATGATGAGACTGCTGAAAAAGTTGAGAGATTGATCGATATGCTTGAAGAGGATGATGACGTCCAAAATGTTTACCATAATATGGCGTGATTTACCTTTATTAACCGATTTTTAAGTACAATACCACAAACAATATACAAAAGGAACAGAATGAAAAAGTTGATTCTTGCTGGTTTGAGTGCCGCAACACTGGCACTTTCGCTTCCAGCCGCTGATGTATTGGCAACTGTCAATGGCCAAACGATTACCAAAGAGGATGTTCAAGCAATTCTTAACTCAATGGGTGCACGTACAACCTATGATGCCCTACCTAATGAGATTAAGAAGAAGGTTCTTGATCAAGTGATCGAGCAAGAACTTTTGCAAGAAAAAGCTCTTAAAAGTGGTATTGAAAGCGATGCTGACTACAAAAAAGCCCTTGAAAAACTGAAAAAGAAGCTTGCGCTTGATATCTGGATGAAAAAACAACTCGATCAGCTTCATATTAGTGATGAAGAGGCGAAAAAGGTTTACGAAGAGCATAAAGACTCTTTCAAACGTCCAGAGAGTGTCCACGCTTACCATATTCTTGTTAAAACAGAAGAGGAAGCCAAGCAGATTATTAATGAGTTGAAACATACACCAAAATCACAATTAAAAGAGAAATTCCAAGAACTTGCTAAGTCAAAATCGACAGGTCCAAGTGCTTCACGGGGTGGTGATTTGGGAACCTTTGGTCCTGGACAGATGGTAAAACCATTCAATGATGCTGCATTTGCACTCAAAGCAGGTGAGTTTACAACACAACCTGTCAAGACACAGTTTGGGTATCACGTCATCTATGTTGAAGAGAAGAAGCCAGCCGAAAACATTCCATTCTCTCAAGTAAAAGATCGCATTAAACAGAACTTGAAGATGGAGAAGTTTAAAGAGAAGATTCAAACAATTGCCAAAGAGCTTAGAAGCCAAGCAAAGATTCAGTATAAGTAAGAAGGAGCAACGATGAAGGGTGTCAAAATTTCAGATTATGTTGGAGCAGGTGTCGTCACAGGAGATGATGTCCAAAAGATTTTTGAGATTGCAAAAGCGAATGAGTTTGCACTACCAGCTGTCAATGTTGTCGGAAGTAGCTCAATGAATGCGGCAATGGAGGCAGCAAGAGAGGTTAACTCTCCTATTATTATCCAGTTTAGTAATGGTGGTGCTGCCTACAATGCAGGAAAAGGGCTTGATGCAGAAAAAGGGGCAGTGCTGGGTGCGATTAGTGGTGCACAGCATGTCCATACATTGGCAGAAGCGTATGGTATTCCTGTCATGCTTCATACGGATCATGCAGCACGTAAACTCTTGCCTTGGATCGATGCACTCCTTGATGCAAGTGAAGCCCACTTTGCCAAAACAGGGAAACCACTCTTTAGCTCACATATGATCGATTTGAGTGAAGAGCCACTTGAGCAGAATATTGAAACCTGTAAAGCATACCTTGAGCGTATGAGTAAAATGGGTATGACACTTGAGATTGAGCTGGGTATTACAGGTGGTGAAGAGGATGGTGTTGATAATACCGATGTCGATAACAAACTTCTCTATACACAGCCTGAAGAGGTAGCGTATGCCTATGAAGAGCTTAGCAAAGTGAGTGATAAGTTTACCATTGCTGCATCATTTGGAAATGTACATGGTGTCTATAAGCCAGGTAACGTTGTCTTGCGTCCAGAGATTTTGAACAACTCTCAAAAATATATTGAAGAGAAGTATCAAACTGCCCCAAAACCTGTCAACTTTGTCTTCCATGGTGGTAGTGGATCAGAGCTTAAAGATATTCGCGACGCGATTAGCTATGGTGTCATTAAAATGAATATCGATACTGATACACAGTGGGCATTCTGGGCAGGTGTCAAAGGGTATGTCGAGAAATATCATGACTATCTGCAAGGACAGATCGGTAACCCAGAGGGTGAAGATAAGCCAAATAAAAAATATTATGATCCACGCAAATGGCTTCGAGAAGGCGAAAAGTCAATGGTAGCACGCCTTAAAGAGGCATTTGAGGATCTTAACTGCGTTGATCGCTACTAAGATCACCTTTCCACCTTCAGAGGTGGAGCCCTTTTTTTGGAAAGGGCATCAATGGTTTGTCAAACGTGACGATCTCATTGACCCACGATTTTCTGGTAATAAACTTCGAAAACTCTACACACTTCTTCAAACCGATCCTCATCGTTACACAACACTCATAAGCTATGGGGGTGCACAATCCAATGCGATGCTTTCATTGGCCTACTTGGCACACCTTAAAGGGTGGCATTTTATCTACTATGTCAAAACGTTACCTAAATGGTTGGGTGACAATCCAACAGGCAATCTGCAACTTGCTTTAAAGCTTGGTATGGAGTTGGTGCAAGTTCCTCATAGAGATTTTTATGATAAGGTTGATACGATTCGTAACATGTGTACTGAGGATGTGATCTTTATCTCTCAAGGGGGTGCAGATAAGAGTGCTAAGGAGGGTATTCGTATCTTAGCAGAAGAGATTCTTGCATGGCAACGATCGAACAGTCTAACAAGCTTTACGGTAGCAACCCCAAGTGGTACAGGTACGACAGCACTTTATCTAAGAGATTATTTGCCCAAAGAGATTGATGTTGTTACAACCCCTGTAGTAGGCGATCGAGAGACTCTTTTGTCACAATGGCAACAACTTGAACCCGATCAAGCGTTGCAACCTAAAATTTTGGATCACTACCCCAAGCACCCTTTTGCACAACCCAAACAAGAGTATCTTCAAATATGGCAATCACTAAAAGCGGCAGGGATTCTATTTGATCTAATCTATGCTCCTAAGATGTGGCTTGAACTTTTGACGGCATATCATAAGTTAAAAACACCAATTTTATATATTCATAGTGGAGGGGTAACAGGAAATCTCTCTCAAATTGAGAAGTATCGATACAAAGGGCTTCTTTAAAGCCCTAAAAATGCAGGATATTCAATCTTTTAAAAGTTAAACTATTTTAAAATTACTCTATACTGCAATAAGGTAGGATCACTATGGAAAACATGGTAGCAGAAAGCTTCAAGTATATGGTTCTCGGAATGGGGATCGTATTTACGTTTCTCTATATTATGGTAATTGTTTTGCAATATCAAGCAAAATTGATTGCCAAATATTTCCCAGAAGAGCCAGATCAACCATCTGGTGGAGCTTCAACAGGGCTTGACAAAAAAAAGGTTGCTGCGGTGATTGCAGCCATTCAGCACCACAAAAATATCGGTAAATAACGCTTTAAAGGACCCTTATGGCGAAAAAGAAAAAGTATATTGACGTCATGGACACCACCTTCCGTGACGGCTTCCAGTCGGTCTTCGGTGGACGTGTCTTAATGGAGGATTTTCTTCCTGCGGTCGAAGCAGCGAAAGAGGCGGGTATCACCCATTTTGAATTTGGTGGTGGTGCACGTTTTCAGAGTCTCTTCTTTTATTTGCAGGAGAATGCGTTTGAGATGATGGATAAGTTCCGCGAAACAGTGGGACCAGAAGCCAATCTTCAAACGTTGGCACGTGGTATCAACACGGTGATGCTCGATACAGGTAGCCGTGAAATGATCGATCTACATGCCAAACTCTTCAAAAAACATGGTACAACGACGATCCGAAACTTCGATGCACTTAATGATGTCGATAACCTTGCATATAGTGCTGAGTGTATTAAAAAGTATGGTCTTAAGCATGAGGTAGTTGTTACCATTATGGACCTTCCTCCAGGATGTCATGGTGCGCATGATGCTGCTTTCTATGAAAGAGTGCTTCGACGCATTCTTGATTCGGAATTGCCATTTGATAGTGTCTGCTTTAAAGATGCAAGTGGTACATCAAATCCGAACAAAGTCTATGAAACCATTAAGATGGCACGCAAACTTCTTCCAGAAGGAACCCATCTACGCCTTCATACGCATGAGACAGCAGGTGTGAGTGTCGCATGCTATCTTGCAGCACTTGAAGCGGGTGTTGATGGTATCGATTTGGCAGCACACCCTGTCAGTGGTGGAACCAGCCAGCCAGATATTTTGACAATGCTTCATGCTACCAAAGGTAGTGAGTATGATCTTGGTGGTCTTGAGCTTGAGAAGATTTTGAAGTATGAAGAGGTTTTGGCTGATTGTCTGAAAGATTACTTCATTCCACCAGAGGCAACACAAGTTTCTCCACTGATTCCATTCTCTCCAATGCCAGGTGGTGCATTGACAGCAAATACTCAAATGATGCGTGATAGCGGTATCTTGCATAAGTATCCAGAAGTTATCCGTGCCATGCAAGAGGTTGTTGAAAAAGGTGGTTACGGCACATCAGTTACACCTGTTTCTCAATTCTATTGGCAACAAGCATTTAACAATGTTATGTTTGGACCATGGAAGAAGATTGCTCCAGGTTATGGACGCATGGTGCTTGGATACTTCGGTAAAACACCAGCAGAGCCAGATCCAGAAGTTGTAAAAATTGCATCAGAACAGCTTAAACTCGAACCAACAAAAGAGAACCCTCTTGATATTGCAGATCGTGATGAGACTAAATCGATTGCTTACTGGAAGAAGGTACTTGAAGAAGAGGGGCTTGAAGCAACAGAAGAGAATATCTTTATTGCAGCAGCATGTGATAAAAAAGGTATCGCTTTCCTCAAAGGCGAATCACCAATGATGGTACGTAAAAAAGATCAAGAAGAAGAAAATAAAAAAGAAGGTGGATCTATGAGTAGTGCAACAGGTGTCTATACAGTTGTCGTTGATGGTCAGAAGTTCAAAGTTGAAGTTGCTGAGGGTGATGCTGAAATTGTTGTAAAAGAGGCAACAAGTGCGCCAGCACCAGCAGCAGAAGCTGAAGTACCTGCTGAGAATGCACCAGGTCTTACAGAAGTAACAGCACAAGTCCCTGGTAACGTTTGGAAAATCGTTAAAAACCCAGGTGACACAGTTGAAGAGGGTGAAGTAATTATGATTCTTGAAGCGATGAAGATGGAGATCGATGTACCATCACCAAAAGCTGGTCGCATTGCTAAAATCAATGTTGCAACGAACCAGGCTGTTCAAGAGGGTCAGATTCTGGCACTGGTAGAGTAAGGATTGGTGGATGAAAAAAAGTATCATTGCGGGATTGTTGCTCTTTTTCGCACTTTTTGCGGGTCAAGCCACTGCAAGCGAACATGCAGCGGCACCTTCTCATGTGAGTGCAACAGCACAACACACTGAAGAGGCTGAAGTACATGACAAAAGTATTTGGGAACTGTTAAAGTCTTTCTATAAGACAACAGGAATTTACGCCTTTACAACACCTCAAGATGGTGTAGTGAATGGAGAGGGTGAAGAGGTCAGTTCGTTCCACCAAACATGGGGACGCATCATTATGATCGGTATTACTCTTCTTCTTTTCTATTTGGCGATTGCCAAAGGGTTTGAGCCACTCCTTTTGATTCCGATCGGTTTTGGTGGATTGTTGGCCAATATTCCAATGGCAAATATGACGGGCGATCACGGCTTCTTGGGGGTTATCTATAATGCCGGTATTGCCAATGAGTTCTTCCCACTGCTGATCTTTATGGGTGTTGGAGCAATGACCGATTTTGGTCCAATGCTTGCCAATCCTAAGACAGCGTTGTTGGGTGGTGCGGCACAGTTTGGTATTTTTGGAACCCTTGTGGGTGCGGCGGCATTGAGTCAGTTTACACCACTCTTTGATTTTAGTCTGCAAGATTGTGCAGCGATTTCAATTATTGGTGGTGCTGACGGTCCAACCTCTATCTTTATTGCGACCAAACTTGCACCAGATCTTTTGGGTGCGATTGCCGTAGCGGCATATTCATACATGGCATTGGTACCTGTGATTCAGCCTCCAATTATGAAGGCATTGACAAGCAAAGAAGAGCGTATGATTGTTATGAAACAACAACGCAAAGTTCATAAGCTTGAGAAGCTCTTCTTACCTTTGATTGTTTTGGGCTTGAGTATTCTTCTCTTACCAGAGTCAACACCACTGATCGGTGCCTTTACATTTGGTAACTTTGCAAAAGAGTCTGGTGTTGTTGATCGCCTTAGCGATACAATGCAAAATGCATTGATCAACATCGTTACGATTCTTTTGGGACTTGGTGTCGGTTCAAAATTGGCAGCAGAGAAGTTCCTTGTTGGTGATACACTCGGTATCTTGATTCTTGGTCTTGTTGCATTTGCTGTAGGTACAGCAGCAGGTGTTTTGATGGCCAAATTGATGAACAAATTCTCTGATGAACCAATCAATCCACTGATTGGAGCAGCAGGTGTCTCTGCAGTACCAATGGCAGCACGTGTTGTTAACAAAGTGGGAATGGAGTCAAAACCAGGTAACATCCTGCTAATGCATGCGATGGGACCAAACGTTTCAGGTGTTATCGGTTCAGCAGTTGCGGCTGGTGTTCTGATCTCAATCTTTAACTAATCTGCATATTATAAACTTTTCCGTTTCGTCGTGATCTTCTGCGGCGAAACGGATGAATGGGTCATTATGGAGAGTTCATCGGTTTACCGCACAACAGTGATCTTTGCCGCGATCATTATTATTATCGCTGGTCTTAAAAGTGCTGCATCAATTATTGTTCCATTTATGCTTTCAACCTTTATTGCACTTCTACTCTCTCCACTGCTTCATTGGCTGATAAAAAAGGGGATACCACGATTTATCGCTTTTTTTATCGTCATTGCCTTTATCTTTGCACTCTTTGTCACTGTTTCAGGATTTATTACGACCCATATGGCAGATCTCTTTGCCCATTCAGAGCGTTGGCAAGCGGCAATTATGGAGAATCTGAAAGCGTGGATTGTACAACTTCAAGAGATGGGCATTCAGATCGATCAAGAGCTCTTCTTCTCGATGCTTCAGCCACAAAAGCTCTTTACCTTTACACTCTCAATTGTTAAAAATGCATCACTCCTATTGTCAAACTCATTTTTAATCTTTTTTACAGTGACATTTATGTTGATTGAGTCATTTTCGATTCAAAATAAGATACGCTACTTAGAGAAAAATGGTTCACCTGGTTTGGCATCTCGTGTGGAGATGTTTACTGAAAAGCTCAACCACTACTTTACACTCAAAGCCTTTACAAGTTTTTTGACGGGGCTTTGGATTGTGATTGTTTTATATCTACTTGATATCCCCTATCCACTCATTTGGGGATTGGCTGGTTTTATTTTGAACTTTATTCCTGTAATTGGCTCGATTATTGCAGCAGTACCACCTGTATTGATTGCATTAGCAACCCAGGGATTTGGTGATGCACTTTGGGTAGCAGGATGGTTTCTTATTATTAACACAGTGATAGGAAATATTCTTGAACCAAGAATGATGGGAAAAGGGTTGGAAATTTCAGAGCTTGTTGTCTTTATCTCACTCATCTTTTGGGGGTGGGTCTTTGGAAAGACAGGAATGCTTTTGGCTGTACCACTGACAATGGTGGTAAAGTTTGCACTTGAAACCTCTGAGTCAACACGCTGGATTGCTGTATTACTTTCGGATACAGTAAAGCATGAGAAGCGTTTGAAGTGATATAAAGAGCCTTAAAAGGCTCCATTATTGAAGAAGTGGTGCGGACGAGAGGACTTGAACCTCCACGAGCGAATGCCCACTAGAACCTGAATCTAGCGCGTCTACCAATTCCGCCACGTCCGCAAAATAGGAGCAGAAGTATACAAAAGCCTACTTAAATAATAGTTTAAATATAATATCGGTAATAGTAGAGATGAGGATGTGCTATGCTTTTGATTAAAACGACAGATAGAGACTTTCAAGAGAAGTTTGATGAACTGCTTGGACGAGGGGCGATGGATATGGAGTATGTCGCCTCTATTGTCAGTGGGATTATTAAAGAGATTCGTAGTGAAGGAAATGAGGCACTTAAACGCCATATTGCCAAGTTTGACCGTTGGGAAGTTACGTCAGATGATGACTTGATGGTCGATCCTGATGCGATGAAAGCGGCGTATGATGCGCTTAATAGCGATCTGCGTGATGCTCTGCACTTGGCATACGATCGTATCAAAAGCTACCATGAGAAGCAGATGCCCAAAAGCTGGATCGATTTTGATAATGCTGGCAATACCTTAGGGCAGAAGGTAACACCAGTTGATCGTGCAGGTCTCTATATTCCAGGAGGAAAAGCGGCCTATCCAAGTTCACTTTTGATGAATGCCATTCCAGCGATTGTTGCAGGTGTTGAAGAGATTGTGGTGACAACACCAACACCTGATAATGAGATCAACCATCTCCTTTTGGCAGCAGCGCATCTTTGTGGTATTAGCAAAATGTTCAAAGTGGGTGGAGCAAGTGCGATCGCAGCCATGGCGTATGGGACAGAGACGATTCCAAAGGTTGATGTCATTACGGGACCAGGGAATATCTTTGTAGCAACCGCTAAAAAGCTTGTCTATGGTGATGTCAATATCGATATGATTGCTGGACCGAGCGAGATTGGTATTTTGGCTGATGGTACAGCCATTCCGGAGTATGTGGCAATCGACTTGCTCTCTCAAGCAGAACATGATGAGATGGCAAGTTCCATTCTTATTACACCTTCAGTTGAGCTTGCTGAATCGGTACGTGAAGTGGTCTATCTTGAGTTGGCAAAACTTGAGCGTGAAATGATTGCCCGTAAGTCGATTGAGGAGCGTGGTGCAATTATTGTCACAGAATCGATGGATGAGGCGATTGCATTGATGAACAAGATTGCGCCAGAACACCTTGAGGTGATGACAGCTAACCCATTTGAACTGCTTCCACATATTAAACATGCAGGTGCAATCTTCTTAGGAAGCTTTACACCTGAACCGATTGGAGACTATATGGCAGGTCCAAACCATACACTTCCAACAGGTGGAACGGCGAAATTCTACTCACCGCTTAATGTTGAAAACTTCTTGAAGAAGTCATCGATTATTGCGATGAGTGAATCGGGCATTAATGAGATCGGTGAAGCGTGTGCCTTGTTGGCAAAAACTGAAGGGTTGACGGCACACGAAAAGTCAGTTCGTGTCCGTCTGAAATAGCTGTTTGATAATCTTCTTTTCGAGTGACGATGTCGCAATCTCTGAAAATGAGGCGATGTCGATCCACTCGCCCTCTTTGATACCACTGCATTGATCGACCTTAATATAAAAGAGTTCTGCTTCAAGTTTGAAGTGGGTATATGTGTGGGTGATGGTGCAACAAGGCTTATCAACAGGTAGTTGAAGCTCTTCAACCTCTGGAAACTCCCAAAGCCCCCCTAAAAGCTCTGTTTGACGTTTACGCATCAAAAGTTTATTATTACATTGAACCACTGCAATTTTCTTTTGTTTGATAGGTCGCTTTTTTCTCTCCTTTTTTTGAGGGTAGGCGAGGGGATTCTCTCTACCCATGCAGTGGGAGGAGAGAGGGCATAACTCACATTTAGGGGCTTTGGGCAGACAGACCATCGCACCAATATCCATCATCGCTTGATTATAGATATAGGGCTCTTCACGGTCAAGTAGCTCTTCTGCCATCTGCCACAACTCTTTTTCTGTTGCTTTTTGCTTGGCAAAGAAGCGGTAAAGAATACGCTTGACATTGGCATCTAAAATGGCAACAGGCTGGTGGGTTGAGAAGGCTGCAATGGCATGGGCAGTCGATTTTCCAATACCAGGGAGTTTTACAAGCTCTTTAGGATCGGTTGGGAGCTTAGGAGCAGCTATCTGGGCACAATCATAAATATAGCGCGCTCTGCGATAGTAGCCAAGCCCTTGCCATGCATGCAAAAGATCATCAAGGGATGCCTCTTTAATACTTTGTAGAGTTGGGAAACGCTCTAAGAATGGAAAAAAGAAGCGTTCTAAAACGGTTTTGACTTGAGTTTGCTGAAGCATCATCTCACTAATATAGATCACATAAGGATCATCTGTTTGTCGCCAAGGAAGCGTTTCTCGACCATATCTTTTGTACCATAAACGAACTTTATTGTGAATATCGCTATAATTCATAAAATAGATTATACTTATTGATAGTGTAAAAAAGGGTACAAATGAAACAGTGGAGTTTCAACTTTAAGGATGAACAAGGGTTTGCAGAGTTTGTCAAGGAGCATGATCTTGCATCTAAAGATCAGTTGCTTGTTCAAGCCAATTGTGGTGTGATCGATCAAGCCTGTTTTGAGAGTATCCAACAAGTTATAAAGAGGGTGTTACCACCAGCGATTCTTGCAGGGGCAAGCAGTGTTTCTCAATTTTATAATGGTGAGGTGATATCTGGGCAGGTAGTTTTGTCTATTACCCATTTTGAGAAGAGTACACTATCACTCTTTGAGTATCAATTTCCTCCGATTGAGACATGTGATTATGCTGAGATTGCAGAAGCTTTATCGTTACATGTAAGAGAAGATACCAAAGGAATTTTGCTCCTTACGAATGCTCTATATTTTGATATTGAAAAATTAGTAAGTCATAGCAATCGCTTCTTTGAAGATATTCCAATGTTTGGTGGTATCGCCTCAGATAATGAACCCCTTTTTAAATTTGCGATCTTTTCACAAAACAGGATCTATATGGAAGAGGGGTTGATTGCCGTCTTTTTACATGGTGAATCGCTTCATGTCACATGTGATGCCTTTTTTGATTGGGAACCAATTGGTAAAGAGTACACCGTGACAAAGGCTGATGGACGGTGCCTCTATGAATTGGATCATCAACCTCTTATGGATGTTTATTCCAAATATTTTGGTGAAATGAATAAAGAGAAGTTGCTGCATATTTCACTCTCTCATCCACTGATTCGTACTTCACCAGAGTTTGGACAGGTAGCACGAGCACTCCTGGAGCTTGAAGGGGAGAAGGGTCTTTATACAGGTGAATTTAAAGTGGGTGAGAAGGTACAGATTGGTTTTGGACACTATCGACGGATGATTGAACACTTCGATATTCTTCCAGAGTTTTATCGAAAAGTTCCAGGAGAGGTCGCTTGGTCCTATACCTGTATCTCCTATGAGTATGGTTATATGGATGTTTTAAGTGCATCAACTGCTTTCTATCAAAGACCAGATCAATTTTTTGGTTTGGTGACCTTTGGAGAGTTTAGTCATAAAAATGGGAAAAATAGTTTCTTAAACTTTGCCTTAACACGTGTTGCTCTTAGTGAAGACCCTGATGCGAGAATAGAGTTGAGTGTAAAAAAGATTAACTTAAACCCAAAAGATGAACTCTTAGCAACGCTATCAACGCTGGTTGCTTCAAGCAGTCATGAAATTATCGAGCTGAATCGCTATTTGGAACAAGAGGTTCAAAAACGAACCAAAGAGTTGGCAGATCTTAATGCCTCACTTGAAAAGCGAATTGAGATTGAGGTGAAGAAGAATCGAGAGAAAGATAAGATGCTCTATCACCAATCTAAGCTTGCAGCAATGGGTGAGATGATCAATAATATTGCCCATCAGTGGCGACAACCTCTCCATATTATTGCCCTTGTCATGCAAGACCTTGCACTCAAAGCACAGATTGGAAATATTACACCTTCAGCCATTACCCATGCTGAGAAGAAGATTAATGAGACATTGACCTATCTCTCTAATACAATTGATGACTTTAGAAGTTTTGCATCCTATGGAGAGGAGTATTCACATCCAGGAGGCTTTGAGGTCTGTAAAACGATTAAAGAGACGATACGATTGGTCTCAATTGTTTTAGAAGAGAAAAAGATTAAACTGAAATTGAGCCTACCGGAACAAGAGACGATTGTTAAGGGAAGCCCAAATGATCTGAAGCAGATTCTTTTAAACTTGATCTACAATGCGATTGATGTGTTACGAGAACGAAAAGTTGAAGATCCAATGATTAAAGTCGAGGTGAAGTATAACAATAAAGTCAATATTATTGTCAAAGATAATGGTGGGGGAATTAGTCCAAAGATTATTGATAAGATTTTTGAACCTTACTTTACTACAAAATATAAGGCGCGTGGAACAGGTCTTGGACTCTATATGTCAAAGATGATTGTTGAGAAGCGGTTAAATGGAAAGATTAGCGCCCGCAACACAAGTCGCGGGGCGATGTTCTGGATTGAACTTCCGATTATGGCTTAATGTCATAGAATGCTTTAAGTGCACGGATAATCATCGCGTTCTTAGAGATGCGCTCAACTTTTGCATCGGCATGAACGCGATCATAAAGATCCATTGGAAGAGTGATTGAGAAAGTTTTTGTCTCAATCTTCTTGCGTTTAGCAATGGTTTGATTGATATTTTTAAGCATATCAATGATTTTGTTTGAGTCGATTGGTTTTTGAATAAAGCTATCGACTCCAATTTTGATCGCTTCTGAAATCTTGCTCATATCGTTGCTTGCAGAGATGATCACGATGATTTGATCTGGATTGATCTCACGGATTTTGCGTGCAAGCTCAAGACCATCCATACCTGGAAGGATAATGTCGATAAATACAACATCAGGCTTCTTAAGTTTATAGATCTCCAATGCATCTTCTGCATTCATCGCAGAATCAATTGTGTTGAAGAAGTTGCTGAAAGTTGATACCATCAACTCATTTGCTTCTTGCTCATCCTCAACAACCATTGCGTTGAGTTTTTTTGTTTCGTTGGCAATTTTGACAATATCGTTGTCGATCATGATGTTACTCCTTAATGTTGTTTCTTTAGAATTATAACGATTTGCAACATAAAAGAAAATTAACGTAATAAACTATGTTTGTTTGATCGTTTTTAGATTAATTATCTCTTAAATAGGTAGTTGTTTGTTAAACAGAACCTCTTTTTGCAAGAGTAGTTGATGATGACGAGCAATCGTTGAATGTAACGTTTGTTTAATGAAAGGGGATAGTTTATTGTGAGTTTTTAGACTAGTGAAGATTTATGTCAGTTGAGTTTTAAATTAGTTTATCTATATCCTAG
>QNYO01000082.1 GCA_003978765.1 Hydrogenimonas sp.
ACACGTTTATAGAGTTCGGTGCTGTATGCATCGAGTGCCAATGTAAAGGTAAAGAGTTTGGAGATACTTTGAATCGAAAACTTCTTATCATAGGCTCCGACACCAAATTGCGTTCCATCATTGAGTGTGACAGCCATACCAAACTGTTTGGGATCGACACTTGCCAATGCAGGAATATAGTCGGCGACTTGACCTTGACCTAAGAGGGGTTGAATCTCTGCTTCAATCTCTTCAAGAGTTGCTTGAATATCCATCGGAACGCTCCTACCTAAATTGGAACGATTATAACATAGGAGGGGAAGAAGAGGGAATACCGCGGGAGAGAATCCCGCGGAAAGAGAGCAATTAGCAGCTGTAGTAGAGAATCATTTCGTATGGGTGTGGTCGTCCCTCAACAGGGTTAACTTCAACCTCAAATTTCCAATCGATATACTCTTGGATCATCTCTTCAGTAAAGACACCGCTTTCAGTCAAGAATGCATGGTCCTCTTTCAAGCCGTTAAGTGCTTCACGGAGACTTGCTGGCATTGTTTTAATGCCTTGATCGCGGAGCTCTTCGAGAGTGTATTCAAAGAGGTCTTCGTCACGTGGTGCACCTGGATCGATTTTGTTTTTGATACCGTCGAGACCTGCAAGAAGCATAACTGCGAATGCAAGGTAAGGACAAGCAGTGCTATCTGGAGAACGGAATTCAACGCGCGTAGATTTTTCAGTTCCGCCGTAAGGGATTCGGAAACATGCACTGCGGTTACGAGCACTGTATGCAAGAACAGATGGTGCTTCAAAACCTGGCATCAAGCGCTTATAAGAGTTAGTTGATGGGTTGGTAAATGCCGCAACAGCTGCAGAGTGCTTAATGATACCACCGATGAAGTATTTTGCAGTTTCGCTAAGGTTGCCATACTCACCCTCTTTGAAGAAGAGGTTTTTACCATCTTTCCAGATTGACATGTGAGTGTGCATACCGTTTCCGTTGTCGCCATAGAGAGGCTTTGGCATAAAGGTAGCTGTTTTTCCATTGAGATGCGCAACATTTTTGACAACATATTTATATTTTTGAACGTTGTCCGCTGCAGAGAGGATAGTACCGAATTTAACACCGATTTCACCTTGACCTGCTGTACCAACTTCATGGTGAACAACAAATGTTTCGATACCAACCTCTTCGAGGACTTTAACCATTTCAGCACGAATATCCATTTGAGAATCGACTGGAGGAACTGGGAAGTAACCCTCTTTTGCTTGTGGGCGGTGACCAATGTTGAAACCACCTGCATCACGTGGGTCTTGGCTCATATTCCATGCACCCTCTTCAGAGTCGATCTCATATGCTTGTGAATGCATCTCATCTTTTACATGGATGTGATCGAAGATGAAGAACTCATTTTCAGGACCGAAGTAAGCGGCATCACCGATACCCTCTTTCTCCATATACTCAAGCGCTTTTTTAGCAATTGTGCGAGGATCTTTTTCGTAAGGTGTACCATCAATATCTGCAACCGAGCAGATAACAACAGCAGTTGGATCGGCAGTGAATGGATCTAAGAAGACAGTCTCTGCATCTGGGATCAAAAGTGTGTCAGAAACGTCGATGGTTTTCCACATGCGGATAGAGCTTCCGTCAAATGGGATACCGTTTTCAAACATTGAAGGTTCAACCGCTTTGAAGTTGTAGGCAACATGGTGCCAGCGACCGAACACATCGGTGAAACGGAAGTCGACGAACTCGACATCATTCTCTTTGCAGAGCTGAAAAAACTTATCTACTGCGCTCATAGATTCTCCTTGGAAAATTTAAAATATCGCCTATTGTAACAAAAAAATTGTAAGATTCAAGTGAAAGAGATGATTAAAAAATGGGCAGAGTAGAGATTCGAATAGAGTAAATATTGAAACTATTCTTAAGCAAGAGTAGTTTACTATGAAAAGATGATAAATTATAAAAAGTTATTTGCCTTTATGGCTATTTTTTCTCTCTTAATAAGTCAAGGGTATGGTGAAACAAAGATTGCATATGATGGATATATTGACCATCTGCATCAACTCCTCTCTCACAAAGTGATCGATTGGTTTGATCGTACAGATAGCCAACTGAATACATGGTTGGGTGGAGAGTCCAATGAGACTCTTCCTGTAAAGAGTAAAGAGGAGAGATTACACAATGAACGAACGGTGATCGATACCTTTTTTCAAAGTGGAAAATATCTTGATGAGACGGATGAGACCTATATTCGTATCCGCTTTGATACACAATTTCAGACACTTGATAGCAATCGGTTTGATGTCAGCTTAAGTGCCCATCTGCCTCTATTGCGTAGTCGAAAACGGATCAATCTCTTTTTGGAAGATTTCAATGAAGAGAATGCTAAAAATGTTTTGAGTGACCCATCAACCAAAGAGAGTACTCCAAGCATAGGTTTAAACTACTTTGCTCCTGAAGCTTTTGGAATTGGTGCAAAATATTCGGTTGGGTT
The DNA here is from genome assembly GCA_003978765.1 of Hydrogenimonas sp. Classification (GTDB taxonomy): domain Bacteria; phylum Campylobacterota; class Campylobacteria; order Campylobacterales; family Hydrogenimonadaceae; genus Hydrogenimonas. The sequence continues at coordinate 2,475 of QNYO01000082.1, forward strand.
GCATGGACTCAACCCTTATATCCAAGCACGCTATAACCGTATTTTTAAAGTTGAAAATTGGTTGATTGAGCCTGTTCAAACATTTGAGTACTCAAAGAGCTATCGCTTTGAAGAGGCAACAACGCTCTATCTCGATACCCAGCCTTTAGAGTATACACTTCTGCGTTTTCAACTCTATCGAAAAACAGAGAGTACCCAAGAGGGGATGGACTATGCTCTCAGGACAAGCTACTTTTATACAAAGAGTCGTAAGACCCAGTGGCGTATTGCGCAAACCTTTTGGGGCAATACACGCTACCGTTTTCTCGAGCCATCGGGTCTAAAAAGTAACGTCTATTCTGGAATTAGTGACTATCAGACAGAGATTAGTCTGCGCCGAAACTTGTGGCGTAAATGGTTCTTTTGTGAAGTAGTACCAAGTGTCAACTTTCATAGACAATACAACTATCGCCCCAACTACGCCTTACGTCTCTATCTTGACTTCTATTTTGGTCACTACCGATGGTAATTAGAAGGTGACAAACTCTCTATCACGCCCTTTAAAGTGAACTACTTCTCTATATCCGATGGATTGTGCAAATGCATAGAGTTTTTCTCGATTTAAACCGATCTGGTCAGGGGTATGGGCATCAGATCCAAAGGTGATTGGTATCTCTCTCTCAAACGCCATCTCAAGTAGTTCTCGGCTAGGGTAGGCTTCGCCAATCGGTTTACGATAGCCTGCGGCATTGAGTTCAATCACCATATTGGCGCGTTTAATCGCATCCATCGCCTTCTTTGCAATCAAGCGTACATCGGTTTTTGGAAGATACTTAAAGACTTTAATTAAATCGAGATGACCGACAATATCAAATTGACCCTCATTTGCCATCGCCTCAATCAGATCGAAATAATCTTGCCAGATAGCATCAATATCGGCACTTTCATACTTTCCAATAAATTCGGGGTTATCAAAGCCCCACTTATCGATAAAGTGAACCGAGCCAATCAGATAGTCAACATCGGCATGCAGAACTCTCTCATCGATATAGTCTGGTAGGTAATCGACTTCATAACCAAGACGGATATCGATCTGGTCGGCATACTTTTCACGTGCCATTTTGACATCATTTTCATAATCTTCCATCTCGTCAAAGCCCATGCGGTAGCGTGGGTCAAAATTCATCGGTGCATGGTCAGAAAAACCAAAAATATCGATTCCTTCAGCAATCGCCTTTTCGATATACTCATCGATTGTGCCTTCTGCGTGGTTACAGCGTGTTGTATGGTTATGCAGATCGACCCGCATCTATCACTCTCCTCACTTTTTACTTCGTGCTTTTAAAAATGTGCCATGCTCTTTGACTTCAATTTTTCCCGCATCAATCAGCTTGGTCAGTGCCCGTTTGAAGTTTTTACGACTCAATCCCAAAAGCTCTTTAATACGCTCTGGATCGCTTTTATAATTGAGTGGCATCATCCCTTTATGGTCATTGAGATAAGCCATCACCTTATCAGCGGCTACCGTATCACTCTTTTTGCCAATTGGGCGTAAAAGGATGTCAATTTTCCCATCACTGCGAACAATCTTGACATACCCTTTTTTGCTCTCACCAATGGTGATAGGCTCAAAGACTTCAGAATGGAAGATCAGCCCATCATACTTCTTATTGACGATCACTTTATAGCCAAGATCGGTTTTGGCATAGATAAAAAGGTCAACCTCTTGGTTGCGTTTAAGCTCTTTGGGGTGGCGTTTTAACCGCTTTTCAAACTTTTGTGTTCCGACCAGTCGATGGGTTCGCTCATCATAATCTACATAGATGAGGTGGCGTTCCCCTTTACGCATCGGTTGACGCTGTAACATTTTGGGGACAAAAAGGTCTTTGGGAAGCCCCCAATCGAGATAGGCACCATGATGGGTTATATCGACAACCTCCATTTCAGTCACTTCACCAAGCATCGCTTTGGGCTGTTCGGTTGTTGCGACGATACGATCTTCACTATCGGTATAGATAAAGACATCAATAGTATCTCCCACTTCCATCGTTTCAGTCACATACCGTTTGGGAAGTAGCACCTCTTTCTCTTTAGATGATGCGAGAATGAGTCCATAATCACTCTCTCGTACCACTTTTAATCGATTGATTGTTCCAAGTTCTAAATATTCATTCATGAGTAGATTATATCCGATTTGGCATTATTTAAAGATATGCCATATAATGCCGTATGCGAATCATCGAATATTTTATTACCAACAAACGGCTGAACTATGTGTTGCTCCTTTTTATCCTGATTGCTGGTATCAGTACCTATCGGGAGATTCCTAAAGAGCTCTTTCCCGATGTCACGCTCAATATGATTGATGTCAGCGGTGGGTATGCTGGGTCGAGTGCAAAAACGCTTGATAAGATGGCAGTTCGGGATATTGAGGATGCGATTGAGGGGATTAGTGGCATCAAAACCACCGAGACAATCATTGTACCGGGACGGTTTGACATTATCTTAACCTTGAGCGATGATGCCGATCCGATTGATGTCTTGAGTAAAGTCAAAGATGCCATTGCAGGGAGTCGTCAGTATTTACCTGCAGATATGACAGAGCCTGTGGCAACGCTCTTAACACGCAAACGGGATCTGCTCTCGATTTCACTCTCATCTGAGCAACTATCTCGTGAGGCGTTAGTTGCCATCGCCAAGCGTATTAAGAGCCGTATTATGCATATGCAAGATATTGCAGAGGTGAGGATTTTTGGAGACTCCGATGAAGAGATTCTTATCCGTATTGACACCGATGCGGTGAGTGCATATGGTATTAGTCAAGAGAGCCTTTTACATGCTATCTCCAATCTCTCATATATCTATCCTGTGGGAAATATTGAACAGCCTGGTAACTATATCTTTCTCTCAACCGTGCATGGCAAGCAGAGTGAGGAGGCGTGGCGTGAGGCGCGTCTAAAAGTTGATGGGAAGATGATCCGTTTGGGTGATGTGGCAGAGGTGACACGCCGATTGGCACAGACAGCAACCCTCTCCTCATTTAATACGCTTGATAATGTGACATTGAAAGTCTATAAATCTTCAGAAGGGGATGCGATACGCCTCTCAAAAGAGCTTAATCAACTGGTCGAAACACTACGTCATGACTATCCTGATTTGATTATCGATCTTTATCACGATTCATCGATTCCAATTAAGAAGCGGTTGGATGTGATTACTTCCAACATCATCTTTGGACTCATCCTTATCTTTATTACGATGGCACTTTTGATCAATTTGCGTATTGCAACGATTGTGACACTGGGGATCCCTTTCTCCTTTGCCATTGGACTGATTTTTCTCTACTATACAGGCTATACGATTAACATTGTCTCTCTCCTTGGTGCACTGATTGTCATCGGAATTGTTGTGGATGATGCGGTGGTGGTAGCGGAAAATATCCAACGTTACATCGATGAGGGGGTGGAGCGTCATACTGCTGTTTTACGTGGTGTCAAAGAGATGGTTTTACCTGTGACATTGGCAACAGTGACGACAATTTTTGCCTTTTTACCGCTCTTTATGCTCTCTGGAGAGATTGCCCACTTTATTATTCTCATTCCGATTGTTGTGATTATGGTTCTGATCGGCTCACTAATTGAGAGCTTCTTTTTCCTACCACTCCATGCTGAAGAGTTTTTAAAGCGTGGACGCAATATGGTCGATTGGCGTCCGTTACAGCAAAAGTATGAAGCAGCTTTACAATTTATCATTCGCTATAAAAAGAGCTTTCTTCTACTCTTTTTGGTGGGGATTCCCGTCACGACCATACTTTTGATGAAGCAACTCCATTTCCAGTTTTTCCCCACCTTTGATAGTCGCTACCTCTACGTGACAGGTCGGCTCGATATCAATACCCCGATTGAAACAACCCATCAGGTGGCTAAAGAGATAGAAAAGGCTCTCTTAGCACACAAAGAGGAGTTTGGTATTAAGTCGGTCTCTGCTGTGGCTGGTTCACGGACAACAATGGGAGGAGAGAGTGAACAAGATAATGGGGCTTTCTATATTACGATGGAGCTCTATGATCTGAAGGTGCGTGATTGGATCAACCGCTATTTCAATCCTATCCTTAACCTTTCGTTCAACTTTGATGATCCAGAACTGCGACGGGAGATTACAACCTATGACTTAGCCAAGAGGCTTCAAGAGGTGATTGAACCATTTAAGCGTCGCTATCATCTTGAAGAGCTTGGTGTGCGTCAACGCCATGTGGGGGTCATTCGTAATGATATTAAGATCAACTTCTCAGGTGATGATGAAAAACGGGTGATGGAGGCACTTGAACAGGTTAAAAGTGCTTTGCGTAATGTACCAGGTGTAACGGGCGTGAGTGATAATCTCCAGTACGGTAAGATGGAGTATCGTTTGAAGATTAATGATTATGGTGAGTCACTCGGTATCAGTGAAGGGGAGGTGGCACGCCTGCTCTCTGGATACTTTTTAGAGCGACGGCAAGCTTTGACCTTTGGGCATGAAGGGGTTGTGGAGATTCGTACCGAAGAGATTGGTAAAGATATGCTCAGTCGTCTTGAAAATTTTGACTATCCATTGGGTGATGGTCGCTATGTGAAACTTAAAGAGATTGCCGACTTTATCAAGACACGTGACTTTATGCAGATTAAGAAGCGTGATGGTGAGATGGTCAAAACAGTCTTTGCCACGATTGATAAACGCCAAACGACAGCCAACGATGTGCTTGATCAGATTGACCCACTGCTCAAGAGTCTTGAGAAAGAGGGGATTGGTATTAAACTCTTTGGAGAGAAGGAGAAGAATAGTCAACTTGCTACAGAGATGAAGAAGGCAGTGGTTGTGGCACTCTTTTTGATTCTGCTGGCACTGCTACTGATCTTTTCAAAGATTAAGTATGCATTGATGGTGTTATCGATTATCCCCTTTTCGATTATGGGAGCACTTGCTGGGCATCTCTTTTTGGGTATCAATCTTACGATGCCTTCGATTATCGGGATTCTTGGTCTTGCTGGTGTGGTGGTGAATGACGGGATTATTATGCTCGACTTTTTGCACGGTACGCATGATGCAAAGAGCTTTTTTGAGCGTGCTGTACTCCGTTTGCGACCGATTTTAATCACATCGATTACCACATTCCTTGGACTCTTTACACTCATCTTTTTTGCAACAGGACAGGCAGTGATTTTACAACCCATTGCTGTATCAATCGGTTTTGGACTCTTGTGGGGAACGGTACTTAATCTCTTCTATCTGCCGACCCTTTATGCGGTCGTTAACCGTATTGAAAGAGAATCATAATTTTTTTGTAATGAACAACGTACTATAATGATAATATAAAAGTGCAATGTGCATGATGTGGGGGTCGAAAAATTTATGGTCGAATTGCTATCACCTGCGGGGAACCTTGAAAAACTTAAAATTGCTTTTACCTACGGAGCAGATGCCGTCTATGCTGGGGTCAGCCACTTTTCACTACGGATTCGTAGCGGAAAAGAGTTTACCTATGAGACCTTTCAAGAGGGGATCGATTATGCACATAGTCTTGGGAAAAAGGTCTATGTAACGATTAACGGTTTCCCGTTTAACTCCCAACTTGATCTTTATCGTGCGCATATGGAGAAGATAGCGGCGATGGGACCCGATGCCTTTATTATCGCCACACCAGGGCTTGTGAAGATGGCCAAAGAGGTGGCACCCGATATTCCAATCCACCTCTCTACCCAAGCCAATGTGATGAATGTCCTTGATGCACAGTTTTACTACGATTTGGGTGTGACCCGTATTATTGCCGCACGTGAGATTAGCCTAAAAGATTTGGAGGCGATTAAAAAGGCACTTCCTGACCTTGAACTTGAAGTTTTTGTTCACGGTTCGATGTGTTTTGCTTACAGTGGTCGATGTCTGATTAGCTCCTTACAAAGTGGTCGGGTGCCTAACCGTGGAAGTTGTGCCAATGATTGTCGTTTCCCTTATGTCCTCTATGCAGAGAACCCAGAGACAGGTGTCACCTTCCGACTTGAAGAGGAAGAGGGGGTCGGCACCTACATCATGAATGCCAAAGATATGAACCTTGCAAGCCATATCGATGAGATTCTATCGAGTGGGGTTGTCGATTCATTGAAGATTGAAGGACGCACCAAAAGCCCTTACTATGTTGCTGTAACTGCCCATTCCTACCGTCAAGCCATTGATGACTTTTATGCAGGAAAATTTGATGCACAGAAGTATCAAGAGGAGCTTCATACCACAAAGCATCGAGGTTTTACCGATGCTTATTTAATTCATCGTCCATTTGAGCGGGAAGGCACACAGAGTTTAGAGAGTTCAATTAGTGAAGGTACCCATCAAGTGCAAGCATTGGTGGATGAGCATGGTTTGGCATTTTTGGTCAAAGATAAGGTGTGTGAGGGGAGTGAGATGGAGATTCTCTCTCCTGCACCGATTCAAGAGGCAGTCAGTAATGAACGGGGTGAGATCTATCAAAAAGATGATGGTCGCTGGTATCTGAAGATGAAGAAATTGGAGACGCCGAAAGGGAAAACCTACGAGTGTATCCATAGTGGCAATGAAAATCCTATTCTTCTTCCTGCACCGTTGCCTCCTTTTACATTTTTAAGAAAGCGTATTGATGGATAATCAACTCACAACAAAGCGGTTGATTCGTATCTGGTGGGCGTGGCAGTGGCGCACGATTGTGGCAACCTTTGTTGGCTCATTTGTTTTGATTGTTCTCTTTGCATTGGTTGCAGGGTTTTTGGGAATGTCGGCAGAGGTTGTGGCTGTTATGAGTAATCTCATCTCTTTAGGTGTGGGGATTTTTGCATCGATCTACTTTCTTGGGTTTGTACTCAAAAAGGATTTTGGGGACTTCTCTCTATCGGTTCAAGAAAAATTGACAGAATCATTACATGAGGATGGGCTTGAGAGTTAAGAACTAAATATTAGGATGTGGTGCCATAATATTTAGTTTTTAACTTTGATCAAAAAGGGAAAGCGATGAAGTTTGTATCGATTATTATCGGAAGTAAGAGTGACTATGATGTCATGAAAGAGTGTGCTAAGACGCTTGAGAAGTTTGGGGTGCCTTATGAGTTGATTATCTCTTCAGCACATCGAAGTCCTGAGCGTACCAAAAACTATATCAAAGATGCAGAAGAGCGTGGAGCGGTTGTCTTTATTGCAGCGGCAGGTATGGCAGCACACCTTGCTGGTGCGGTTGCGGCAACAACAACTAAGCCAGTTATCGGTGTTCCAATGAGCTCTTCAGATCTTCGTGGTGAAGATGCACTTTTAAGTACCGTTATGATGCCTGCAGGTATGCCAGTTGCGACACTGGCAATTGGAAAAGCGGGTGCCATTAACAGTGCTTACCTTGCGATGCAGATTTTGGCGATTAATGATGATGAGTTGAAGGTGAAGTTGACAGAAGATCGCTTGGCGAAAGCGAAAAAAGTTGAGACAGATTCGGCTGAAATTGAGGTTTTGATCTCTAAATAAGTGCTGTATCGGTTAGGAGAGGTTTCATCTCTCCTAACGATTTGAAAGTGATAATGGATCGTATCCATGGTATGGTGATATGATGGATAGGATCTTTTTATCATGAAGCGATCGGGATAGTATCGTGGAATCATAGTGAGGAGTCAAGCAGTGAATTTAACCCCAGAGTGTGTCACCTGTATCTTCTCTCAAGCACTTCGTGTGTGTGAAAAGTTACAGGTTGATAAGGTAACAACCAAAGCGGTGCTTGATCGTGTGGGGTGTATGGTGCCAACATGGCGTTTTGATGAGACACCACCACAAGTGGCAGCTCGTGTCTATCCAGCGATCGCTGAACTTTTAGAAACCGATGATATCTATCGTGATTTTAAGCGTGAAGCGACAGAGCATGCCAAAGCTTTTATCCCCTATGTTGAAGCGATGATTAATCAGAGTGATGACCAGTTTCATGCTGCTCTTAAAGCCGCTGTTGCAGGGAATGTGATCGATCTTGCCGCGACCAAACAGTTTGATCTCAAAGAGGAGGTTGCCAAAGTCTTTGAAACCCCGTTTGCCATCGACGATAGCAGTGCATTGCGACAACTCCTTGAAACGGCTAAAAAAGTTTTGATCATTGGTGATAATGCAGGGGAGCACCTCTTTGATAAAGTGTTGATGAAGCAGTTGGTACGCCTTTTCCCAGAGATTGAGCTTGGGTATGTGGTACGAGGAGAGCCAATTATTAATGATATCACAGTGCTTGAAGCCAAAGAGGCAGGTATTGATGAGGTTGCAACCATTATCGATAGCGGTGTGAATACACCAGGGCTTGATCTTTCACGTGCAAGTGATACAATGAAGCGTGCCTATGAGCGTGCTGATGTGATTATTGCCAAAGGGATGGGGAACTATGAGTCACTCAACGACAGATCAACCCGTCCAACCTTCTTCTTGTTGAAAGTCAAGTGTAATGTGGTTGCCAACTCTTTAGGTCGCAATATCGGTGATATTGTCTGTAAACGTAGTCTATAAAAGGGGCGTACGATGTTTGAGAGATTGATTGATGAAAAGTTACTGCCGTTTCTATTTACCAAGCCAACCCATCCCATGCGTTTTAATGAGTTGATGCGTGCTAACAAACTCTATGAGGATCATATGCTCTTGGAGGGGAATATCCCTGGTATGAAGTTACGTTTAGGACGTACCTATCTTTTTATGATTTTGGTTTGGAATCTTGTGTTGATCCCCATTGCGATGCTTTTTCACACATTTCTTGAAAAGATTGATTGTCATATAGCCATTATTTTGGCGGTTATCTTTACACTTCTCTTTTTTGGGATTCTCTCGATCTTTAAGCAGTGGGCGACGGAACGCATGGCACAAAAGATGATACGGCAGGCATGGTCGATCCACTTCCCCTATTATGATTATGATGTGAATCATGTGAAAGTGGCAAAACTCTATACCGATGCGATGGAGCGTGGTGTCACAGGGGCGAATCTTGAGATGTATATTATGAATGCTCTTTCTCAAGAGAAGTAGAACGTACAGATATTTTGAAGCTTTGATATAATTGCACGAAAAGATTATGATAAAAGGAGGTGAATGATGGCCGAAACAAAACCGAAACGACAAAAACAGGTGGTTCTCTTTACCTCCCCCGGATGTATTTGGTGTACACGTGCCAAAACCTTCTTTAAGAAAAATAACATCAAGTTCAAAACGATCGACATCAGTACCAATAAACAGGCGGCCAAAGATTGTGAACGACACGGCTGTCGAGGCGTACCTGTGATTTTGATTGGTAGCCAGTGGATCTGTGGATTTGATGAACCAAAAATCAAAAAAGCATTGGATATTCGATGATTACTTTTACCGATCTTCTTCTTAAACTACAAACGTTTTGGGCACAACAGGGTTGTAATATCGTTCAGCCTTACGATATTCCAGCAGGTGCTGGAACATTCCATCCAGCCACGTTACTGCGTAGTCTTGACTCAAAGCCATGGGCAACAGCTTATGTTGCACCGAGTCGGCGACCGACCGATGGACGTTATGGTGAAAACCCTAACCGCTTAGGGTCATATTATCAGTTTCAGGTGCTGATTAAGCCAAGTCCAGACAATATTCAAGACCTTTACCTTCAAAGTCTTGAGTATTTGGGGCTTGATCTCTCCAAGCACGATATCCGTTTTGTTGAGGATAACTGGGAGTCTCCAACACTTGGTGCATGGGGACTTGGTTGGGAAGTATGGCTTGATGGTATGGAGGTGACACAGTTTACCTACTTCCAGCAAGTGGGTGGTATTACGTGTGACCCCGTTGCAGCAGAGATCACCTACGGTACCGAGCGTTTGGCGATGTATCTGCAAGGTGTTGAGTCAGTCTTTGATATTGTCTGGAACGAAAAAGATGGCAATGTCACGACCTATGCCGACGTTCATAAAGAGAGCGAGTACGAGTTTAGTAAGTACAATTTTGAAGTAGCTGACGTGGAGATGCTCTTTAAACACTTTGAAGATGCTGCAACAGAGTGTCGTCGCTGTCTCGATGCAGGGTTGCCACTTCCGGCCTATGATCAGTGTATGCTGGCATCGCACCTCTTTAATACCTTGGATGCGCGAAAAGCGATCTCTGTCACGGAGCGTGCCAACTATATTTTAAAGATTCGTGATCTTGCCAAAGGGTGTGCCGAGCTTTATAAAGAGCAAGAGGCAGAGCGTGAAGCACGTATTAAAGGAAATGGTCAGTGAGAGTTGGCGAAATTTACGACATCCTCGATCAGCTGAGTCCATTTGACCTACAAGAGAAGTGGGACAATAGCGGACTCTTGCTTGGAAGCAGAGAGATGTGTGTGGATCGGGTCATCTTGAGTGTTGATATTGATACCAAGATGATTGAAGAGGCAGAGGAGAATACCCTGTTTGTTCTCCACCATCCACTCATCTTTTCTGGTCTAAAGCGTCTGGTCTGGAGTGAGTATCCTGCCAATCTTCTTCAGAAGATGATTCAAAAGAATCATGCAATGATTGCGATGCATACCAACTTTGATCAGACCCATCTCAATCGTTATGTCTTTGAAAAGGTTCTTGGCTTTGAAGCGACGACTTGTCAAGGGTTTGTCTGCACAGCCGAAGGGGAGTGGGAAACCGATGCACTTTTAGAGCATGTGAAAACGCGATTGGGATTAGAGACGATGCGTATTGTCGGTAAAAAAGAGAGGATTCACTCTGTTGCGATGACGACAGGGGCAGGTGCAAGCTTGATGGACAGTATCGATGCTGACCTCTTTTTAACGGGTGATATTAAGTTTCACGATGCGATGAAAGCGCATGCAAAAGGTTTAATGATGGCAGATATCGGTCATTTTGAGAGTGAACGTTTCTTTGCTGAAGTCCTCGGTGAAGATTTGAAAAATTTGCCAATTCCGGTTATAATTGCACAATCAATCAACCCCTATAGCTACATTTAATACATTGCAAGGAAATCCATGAACAAGCATCTTGAAGAGTTGATAGAACTATCGAAAATCGATAAAGCGATCGATGCATTTGAACCAAAAATTGAGACAGCACAAGCGAAAGTTGCAGCAGTTGAAGAGCAAGAGCGTACTATTGAAGAGGAGATTCGCCAGCTCGAAGAGGATATTAAAGATGCTGAGCTGAAAAAGGCGAAAAACGATCTTCATATTCAAGAGTTGACCGATAAGCTTAATGCCAATAAGAGAAAGAGCGCTGAAGCGAAGACCGAAAAAGAGATTAAAGCACTCCAACTTGAAGAGGAGATTGCAAGAGAGCAGCTCGATTTTGCTAATGAAGAGATTGGACGTCTTGAAAATCTGATCGAAACACGTCAAGCAGAGATTGCGGCAAAAAAAGAGGAGCTTGCAGCGATTCAAGAGAGAAGTGCACAACTCAAAGAAGAGGTTGCAGAAGAGCTGGCTGAGATTGAGAAACAGAAGCAGGCACTCTTTGAGAAGAAGCAAGAACTTATCTCCAAGATGAGTCAAAAGATCCTTGCATTTTACGATAAGATTCGTCGTTGGGCGAAGAATACGGTGGTTGTTTCTGTTCGCAAACAGGCCTGCATGGGGTGTTTTATGAAGATCAATGATAAAACCTATGCAGAAGTGATTAAAGGTGAAGAGATCACAACATGCCCACATTGTGGTCGAATCCTTTTCCTTGAAAAAGAAGAGAACGCTGAATAATTCGATCTTTACAGCCCTCTATACCGTTATGGTTGGGGGGCTTTTTTTGCTTTTTTCTCCCATTCTTCTCCTTTTATCACTCAAAAAGAAGTATCGCCACTCTATTCCTGCCCGTTTTTTTCTTTGGCGTAATCCCTCTTTGCCTTCAGAGCGTATCTGGTTTCATGCCTGTAGTTTTGGAGAGACACGTGCATTAAAGCCATTGATTGAAGCGTTGGAGCCGAATGATGTTGCGTTGACAACAACGACACAAACAGGTTTTGAAGAGGCGAAAAAGTTGACGCAAACGGTTCGCTATCTCCCTTTTGAGCCACTCCTTTGGTTGTGGAGCAGACCCCAAAAGGTACTTGTGGTGATGGAAGCGGAGTTGTGGTATCTCCTTTTCTATCTGGCCAAACGGCGTGGTGCTAAGACAATGTTGATCAATGCACGTATCTCTGATCGCAGTTATCGAAGCTACTTACGATTTGCTTGGTTTTATAAAAGAGTTTTTGCACAGATTGATGAAGTCTATGCCCAAAGTGATGTCGATAAAGAGCGCTTGATGAGGCTGGGGGCAAAAGATGTCAAAGTGACAGGTAATATTAAGTTGGCACAGTTACCCAAAGCGACCAAAGCCCATCCTAAACCAGAGGGGATTGTTGTAACTGCGGCAAGTACTCATGAGGGGGAAGAAGAGGGGATTTTAAAGGCTTTTATGGCATGGAAAGTGAAGCATCCAGAGGCAAAACTGCTTTTGGTACCACGCCATCCAGAGCGATTTGATAAGGTTGCAAGCATGGCTGAACAATCGGCACGTCAAGCAAATTTGCGCTTTTCTCGATGGTCTGAAGTGAAGAGTTTGGATGCAGATATTATCGTAATCGATGTAATGGGAGAGTTGATTAACTTCTATGCGATCAGTGA
>QNYO01000046.1 GCA_003978765.1 Hydrogenimonas sp.
ACCCAAGTACTGCTACTTCTTACAATAATATCGGTTCAGTATGGTATCACAAAGGAGAGTATGACAAAGCTCTTGAATTCTATAAAAAAACTCTACAGATATTTCTTGCTACCCTCGGGAAAAACCACCCAAGTACTGCTACTTCTTACAATAATATCGGCTTCGTATGGCATCATAAAGGAGAATATGACAAAGCTCTTGAATTCTATAATCAAGCTCTACAAATATATCTTGCTACCCTCGGGAAAAACCACCCTGATACTGCCTCTTCTTACAATAATATCGGTTCAGTATGGGATAGCAAAGGAGAATATGACAAAGCTCTTGAATTCTATAATCAAGATTTAAATATTACAATTGCTACCCTTGGGAAAAACCACCCAAGCACTGCTATATCTTACAATAATCTTGCCATGCTTTACTACAAGATGGAAAAGTATGAAGAGGCTTATAACTCAATGAAGAAGGCTCTAAAAATCTTTCAAAAAACACTACCCTCTGAACATCCATATATCAAAACTATGAAAAGAAACTTAGAAGTCATCAAAAAAAAGCTATAAACGAAGTTTTAAAGAGTATTTAGAAGCAGATGGCGCGCCCGGCACGATTCGAACGTGCGACCGCTGGTACCGCAAACCAGTGCTCTATCCAGCTGAGCTACGAGCGCTTATCTCTTGTTGTGGACGGAATTATACAACAAAAATTTTTGAAATGCAAGGGTTTTTTGAAAAAAAATCAAATTTTTTTCAAAAGTTGCATCGGACCAAAAAGTTGGTGCGCTGTTTCGTTCAAAATAAAGGTGTGATTGTAGGGGTGTTCCATACAACGGTGTGGAAATTTTTGTGCTTCAGGAATCTTTTGAATCGTTTTGGCAATATTTCCAAAGAGAATCAGTTCGACATTGCTATCGATACGAGCCAACAACGCACGCATAAAGGGTTGCCACGCCTTTGCATGGCGATTGGACGCACGCTTATCCTCAAAAATGAGTGCCGTATTAAGGAGCAAAACACCATTACGTTCAAAGTTGCATCGTAACTGATCGATTGTCTCAATCAAGTCGGAAGTATCGATTGATGCAATGGCACCTTGTGACAGATCATTAGGATCAAGCCTTCCATCAGCCACCAGTGCCATTTTTATAAAATTACGCAAACTTGTGGCACGATTGACAGCTTTGCTCAATCCTGTGGGAGAGAAGATGGTATCAACAGCCCCATCGATAAAGGCGTGACCAGTCGCCGACTCCTCTCTTGGGTAGGGGTCTTGACCAAAAAGGATGTAGCGAAGTTTCGATTTTGGCAGGGTCTTAAAGGCATTAAAGATACGCTCTCGTGCAGGAATAAATCTACCTGTTTCAAGAAATGCACGATAAGAGGGGTCAAGTGCCTCATAGGCAGTGGCAATATCCTCCTGCCACTCTTCATGGACATTAAGCATGGATTTTCGCAAACTTTAAAACAAGATCGACTTCACCCTTGCCAAGGCGGAGCTGTTTGGCAATGCTTGCACTATCCATCCCCTGCTCATGAAGCTGGAGTATCTTCTGCTCATCTAACACTGAATGCTCACTAATCAGTGATACTTGACGCACCTTACCATCAAGCCACTCCAAACGCTCTTTAAGCTCAGTATAGCGCTTTTCAAGCTCTTCTTGAATATATTGAATATCTTGATTCAATGGTTGCAATCTCTGATCTACCACATCACTTTGCAGTTCACTCTCACTCATATGGTGTGAAAGTTCACCCAACTCTTTACTCCACTTCTGCTTCATTGCTTCAAACTCTTTAGAGAGTCTAAAAAGCTCCTGATTCAAGCCATCAATACTACTCTCTATCATCATAAACTTACGACTTGCCTCACGATCTTTGACTGCCATATAGACCACTAAGATCAGTAGGACACCCGTTAAAATTGCGATCATCAATAGTGTTTCATTCACTCTTCTTCCCCTTTATTTCTCGTATCATGACACGCTCACGTGCCACCACATAACTATTCCACTCTTTCTCATCCCGTTCATGCATGCGGACAATCTTTGCCAACTGACGATCAACCACTTCAAACCATACTCCCATATCACGCTTAGGAAAGAGTGGCATGGCAATCCGCCCATAGTAGCGTTGCCCCGGTTCAAGCAGAGCCTCTTTGAGTTTGAAATGCTCAAACCCAATCGACTCAATATGGGCTTGATAAGGCAACTCAACCCGTTCTGGCTCTTCATGTTTGATAATCTGTGTCAACTGATCCACTTTGCGATGAAGCTCAATGATGAGATTAAGCAACACAGGATCGGTCTCTTTGGTCTCTCCCCGCGCTTTGGCAATCTTTAGCCACTGACCGATCGGATCATCATCGGACTCATTGAGTCGTTGAAACTCCCGCTCAAACAGATCGGGGTTACTTGTTTCCATATCAAATGCGATATCAAGCGGTGCTGGAATCAGCCGTACATTTTCACTCATGCAACCATCCTATCGACAATAATGAAAAAAATGTAAAGGAAACCAAGATAACCGTTGACAGTAAAAAATGCCCGATCAATCTTTGTAAAATCTTTACGTACAATACGATGCTCATAAAAGAGCATCGCACCTGCCACAATCACCGCCAACCAAGCAAAAAAGCCCAAAGATGCCTCTGCGGTAAAGAAGAGCCAAAAGAGTATCGCCATCGCATGAAAGATCGCGGCAAGAAAGAGAGTGCATGCACTACCATAACGGGATGGAATCGAAAAGAGCCCCTGCCCTTTGTCAAACTCCATATCTTGTAGTGAATAGAGCAAGTCAAAACCAGCCACCCAAAACATGACACCAATCGCCAACATGACTGACCACATCGGAATCGCACCCTCCACAGCAACAGCCCCAGCAATCGGTGCAAGCCCCAAAGAGAGTCCCAAAACCAAATGTGCCAATTCAGAGAAGCGTTTAAACCATGAGTAGCCTCCAAGAATCAGCAAAATTGGGAAAGAGAGCCAAAAGGCTAAATCATTGATAGCGTACGCCGTGGCAATGAAGATGAGTGCATTGATCAAAATTAGAAGACGCAGTTGGGTTGGAGAGAAACGCCCGTCAACACTTGGACGGTTTTTGGTACGGGGGTTTAGGGCATCAATATCACGATCAAGATAGCGATTGACCAGCATGGCAAAGTTTCTTGCACTCACTGCTGCCAACACACCCAGAAGCAGAAGCCGCCATCCAAACCATCCATCTGCCGATACAATCATCGCAATAAAGATAAATGGCAAAGAAAAGACCGAGTGCTGAAACATAATCAACTCATTAAAATCTTTATACCATTGAATCAGTCGCACATCCTGCCTTTTTTTAAATGAATTTTATCATATAATCGGTTGCATGAAAACAGTTGCAATTCTTGGTCCGACTGCGTCGGGAAAAACAGAACTATCAATCGATCTTGCCACCACCTACTCTGGTGTCATCCTCTCACTCGATTCACTCTCTATCTATCAAGAGATTGATATCGCTTCAGCCAAACCGACACCACAAGAGCGGGGTAATATTCCCCACTTTGGAATCGATGTTATCAAACCCAATCAACACTTTAGTGTTGCAACCTTCATCACCCTCTATCAAGAGGCGTATGCCTATGCAAAGGCACACAACCAACACCTCTTTATTGTTGGGGGTACAAGCTTCTATCTCAAAGCTTTGATGGAGGGGATCTCCGATACTCCTGCGATCGATCCAGAGGTGAATAAAAAGGTGCAAAAAGAGCTTATGAACCTTTCAGATGCTTACAGACAGCTCGAAGCAATCGATCCAGACTATGCCAAAAAGATTACACCTAGCGATCGTTATCGCATCGAAAAAGGGCTTCAACTCTACTATCAAACAGGAACACCCCCCACACGCTACTTTGCCGAACATCCACCCAAACCACTCATTGAAGAGCTTTTTTTGTTTGAGATTGGTATCGATCGTGCTGTGCTTCAAAAACGTATCGAACAGCGTACCCAAGCGATGATGGAAGCTGGATTGGTCGATGAAGTCGCAGACCTTGAGAAACGTTATGGTCGTGAACCCAACGCGATGAAGGCAATCGGTATTATTGAGGTACTCGACTACTTCGATGGCAAACTCTCATTTGAGCAGATGCAAGAGCGTATCGCCATCCACACACGCCAACTTGCCAAACGTCAAAGCACCTTCAATACAACCCAATTCCCTCCCCATCTCAAAGCTTCAAGGGAGGTTTTAAAAACACACATTGCAGAGCTCTTAGAGGCTTAAAGCCTCCTTACAGAGCTTCTGCCATGCCCCACCCTCTTTGAGATCACTGCATGACTCAAAGATCTTTTCTGCTCTCTCTTTTTTACCAAGCCACTCATAGAGTACCCCTTTTTCATAGAACCAGCGAGCACGCTCTTCACCCTTAAGCTCCAACTTCTCCATTGCCTCAGCAACTTGTAAAGCTTTCTCATACGCTTTTTTCAGTTTATAGAGTCGAATCAACTCAAACTCTGCCCATGGAGAGTATGGATGGCTCGCTTTGCTATTTTGGAGGGCAACCAATGTTTTGAGCATCCAGATCTGCTGAAGCTGATCGCCCGACTTTCTCGCCGCATCATATCCCAAGCGGTAGAGATCTGCCATACGCATATCATCATTACGCACCTTTGAGAGTTCATGAATGGTGGTAATGACACTGGCATATTTGCCAAGGGCATAGTCAATTTTCACCTCATTGAGTGGCAAGTTTGGACACACTTTCGCCTGTTTCTTACCGGCAAGTGCTTTAAAATCTTTAAGTGCATCATACGCCTCTTTGTAACGCTCTAAGGCTGTAAGCATTGCAACAGTACGACACAACCAGGTGAGTCGATCACTCACTTTTTTATCTGAAAGATGGTTTTGTGCCAAACGCAGAGCCTCTTCGTAACGGGCATACTTCACATAGCAATCGTAGAGATAGCTCTCATGCTTAGGTGCTACATTCACACCATACTTCTCCACCATCACAATACCGATTTTACAAACCTGTTCATGTGCGGCATCATCAAAGAGTGTATTAACAGCCTCTTGGAACATCGTTTCTGCACGCTTTTTGGCTTCAGAATCTTTAATGGCTTGAATCTGATCCACAAGGGCCAAAATCTCATCATAACGCTTCTGTTTGAGAAGAATGCTTATTTTAGCCACCAAAGCCTTATCAGCGATGGCACTTCCCTCATACTCACGAATCAGACGATCATATTGGCGCAACGCCTCTGTTGCATTGGCTTCATTACTCTCCACAAAGAGTGCATCAAGGTGCTGTTTGATATGGTCACTATATTGTCCAAATGCAAATGCATCAAGATACTTCTTATACCAAGCAATGGCTGACTGAAGATCCCCTTTGGCCTCATACCATTTGGCAATCTCATAGAGCAGTGTCTCATAGCGATCATCCATCTGCTCCATCGAATCAAGCAGTGCTCGGTTAATATCGATCGCAAAGTCATACACCTTTTTGGCAGCAAGTTTGCGTGCAAGCTTATGGGCATCATCTGGGTTTTTGAGAAGGAATAATCGATTTTTATCCCAAATCTTCTTTAAGAAAGCGATCGCCTCGTCAAGCTTGTGATGCTCAAATGATCGAAGAGCAATTTTATAGGCAGCCAGTGATGCGGTATCCACATCTTTTGCATGGTAGTAGGCATTCAGATAGTGTTCAACAGCTCGATTATCGTCACCTGCAAGGTGGTATCGGTCACCCCAATAGATCTCACCCAAATCGGCAAACTTTGAGTTTTTATGCTCATCGACCAAACGCTTAAAGTAGTAGTCTGCATCATTATAGAATCCAAGAGTCGTATAGACTCGTGCCAAATGGAGTAGTACTTCAGGCAAATTCTCATCGGATGTAAAGCGTCGTATAAACTCTTTACTCAATTTGACAATCTCATCGGTATGCTCTTTGAGATCCTCTTCAACCAGTGCCTTAATCTTATAGCGCAAAAAGTCGCTTGTAAAGATCGATTGAGGATAGCTCTCAAGAGCATCACTCGCCAACTCATAGGTCTTGCGATACTTACCAAGTTCAAAAGCCTCTTTAATCACTAAGAAACGTTCAATATCGCGATTTTTCTTAACAAAGACAGGTTCACCATTAATATCGACAGCACCAATGGTTGGAATTTTATAGGCTTGAAAATTAATTGGGAAGCGAAGCACATCATGAAAACTTTGAGGCTTGTCAAGATATGGGGGCTCTTTAGACTCATACCCTACAATGATCCAATGCTTTGAGACTTTTGCAGGTTCTGTTGAGATGGTGGAGTTTTGATAAATTGGTGGGGGTAATGGATGGATAAAGCTACGCTTTTTAGAGGTGATAAAACAGGTGAAGCGATCTTTTTTCTCTTTACAATCAATCGTAAAGAAGTCTGTCGATATGGGGGCTAAACGATTGAGAGGTGGTGCCTCAAATTGACACATGTAGGCAACCGGTTCACCTTTTTCATCGAACTGCGATTCACAATGAAAGGGTTCTGTATCGCGAATATGCAGTATCACATAGGGCTTATGATTCTCCATGCCCCGCTTCATGTTAATCGTTAATGCATGCAGTGATGCACTTACCAGTAGTAGATAGAGTGTTAGACGCAGTAAAATGCTTGACTCCTCTTATCTGTTGAGGCGGAGGGCTTAAAAGCCACTCGCCTGAACATATGATGTAATAAATTCCATCATCGGATTAACTGCAAGAACGGCAAAGACTGTTAGAACAACAGAAAAACCGATAATTGTTTGCAGTGGTTTCGATGCATTTTTCATATAGACCGTGCCATCATTTTCAGCAGGATCTTTCAAGAACATATAGACAATCAACTTCAAATAGTAGTATGCCGAAATTGCACTGTTAATTGCCATAATTAACGCAAGAACAATATAATCACTGTTAACCGCCGCACTCATAATATAGAGTTTACCCCAGAAGAGAGAGAATGGCGGAACACCTGCAAGTGAAAGCATAAAGAGTGCCATAACAACTGCACCCACTGGCATGATCTTAATCATACCCGAAAACTTCTCATATGGATGATCGAAACGCTCATGCCAAATTGATGCTTTATGACGAGATACCCACAACATTGCAAAGGCACCCAAGTTTGTAAAGAGGAAAAGGATCCAGTACAAGAAGAGTGCACTGTTGGCTTGAGTGGTTCCGATCATAATCGCTGCCATAACAAATCCAGCATGCGAAATCGAACTAAATGCAAGCATACGCTTCACATCTTTTTGAACCAGTGCAATGATATTTGCAAGGGTCATTGTAATAACAACCGCTGCATAGAGAATATCACGTACCCATACAACATCGCTATGAATCAAAAATTCAAAGACACGCATTGCGACAACAAAACCAGCAATTTTTGGTACAACAGACATATAGCCTGCCAATGCCGCACTCGCACCCTCATAGACATCTGGTGTCCATGTATGGAATGGAACCATAGAGAGTTTGAAACCAAGTGATGCAATCATAAAGACCACACCAACAAGCAAAATGGTCATATTGGCAAAGTTATCAGCTGCCAAGACTTCAGCAATCTTATAGAGCTCAACACTTCCAGTAAGTGCATAGAAGATCATCGCACCCATTGCATAGAAGCCTGCTGCCAATGCACCCATCACAAAATATTTAACCGCTGCCTCAAAAGACTTTTCACGGTTGTGCAGTGCAATCAATGTATAGAGTGCAAGGCTTGCTGTCTCAAGACCTACAAAGATCAAGATCAAGTTGTCACTTGCAACCATAAACTGGAAGCCTGCAACCATGAAGAGGAAGAGTGCAAAAAACTCAGGGTAGCTATACTCATGGAACCGCTTGGATGTGAGGGCAAGCGGAATAAAGAGCATTGATGCCGCCAAAATGATGATCTGTGACAGAATTGCCAACCCGTCGATAAGCATTACATCAAAGAAGCCACGCTGACCGACAGTTTGCCCAAGGACTACACCAAGATCGACAAAGAGAATCAAAACACTCAACATTACGTAGAGTGTTTTGTCCAAGTCTTTCTTGATCAAGTCGATAACAAGAATTCCCAATGCACCGACAATTGCTACGAGCATCGGTGCCAGAGTGCCGAGATTCAGCGACTCCATACTTACAGAAATTGGCTCTAACATTATTCCGCCTCCCTTTTGATGACCGTCGGTTTAATAACCTCTCGCGCCTCTTTGGTAATCGCTTTTTTATGCATAAATGAAACAAGTGATTCAACACTTGTATTGATTGGCTCAAGAACTGGTTTTGGATAGACACCTAACCAGACAGTGATAAGGACAAGTGTCCAAAGTGCCATACTCTCTTTGCCATCCAAATCTTTAAGGTTTTTGTTCTTTTCATGAACAACTTCACCAAAGAATGACTTCTTATAAAGACTCAACATATAGACAGCACCAAGGATGATACTGGTACCTGCAAGAATTGTCATCGTATGCGAAATTTGATAGAAACCGGCAAGACTTAAAAACTCACCAACAAAGCTCATGGTAAGTGGCAGACCAACTGATGCCATCACCATAATTCCCATAATGGTTGCATAGTGTGGCATCACTTTTGCCAAACCACCAAACTCGCTCATCAATTTTGTATGGCGTCGATCATAGATAACACCAACAAGCATAAAGAGTGCACCACTGACAACACCGTGGCTAAGCATAAAGAATACAGAACCAGCGATTCCCTCTGGGTTCATCGCAAAGGTACCAAGAACAATCACACCCATGTGTGAGATGGAGCTATATGCAACCACTTGCTTCATATCTTTTTGTGCATACGCAACCATCGCTGTATAGATAATCATAATCAGTGAAAGGACTGCCACTGGATAGATCATATAGACAGATGCATCTGGGAACATTGGAAGTGGCAATCGAACCAAACCATACGTACCCATCTTCAAGAGGACAGCCGCAAGAATGACTGAACCGATAGTTGGTGCTTGACCGTGTGCATATGGAAGCCATGTATGGAATGGGAACATTGGAACTTTAATCGCAAGACCGATAAAGAATGCGATAAAGAGCCAAATTTGATAGTTCATTGGCAGAATCAGACGATGCCACTCTGTAATTGCAAAGCTCCATACACCTGTTGCTTGATGATAAAGATATGCCATAACAAGCATACCAACAAGCATAATCAATGAACCTGCAAAGGTATAGAGGAAGAACTTAATTGCCGCATAAATACGTAGCTCTCCACCCCATGCACCGATGATATAGAGCATTGGAACCAGTGAAAGTTCCCAGAACACATAGAAGAGTATCGCATCAAGAGAGACAAAAACACCGACCATCGTCATCTCAAGGAAGAGAAGCGAGATGATCATGTTTTTGATATCTTTTTCGATACTCAACGCAATCAGACCAATCAACGTAATAAAGGTTGAAAGGACAACAATAAAGAGTGAAATCCCGTCAACACCAAGATAGTAACTAATACCAAATGCCGGAATCAGTGGAAGCATCTCCACAAACTGCATACCAGGATAGTTTCCATCGAAACTAAACCAGAGCCACAGCGAGAGCAGGAATTCAATCGCAGCCACCGAGATACCGTATGCCCGGATCGACTCTTTGGAGACGACAAACCCAAGCAACCCGGCAATTGCCGGGAAAAACACCAAGACTGATAAAATATGATCCATACCTACTCCTTAACGCACGGGACTGTAAAAGATGGCTGCAAGTAGCAGGATGAGCAGACCCACTCCCATCCAGCGCAGCATGTTTGAAAGGTTACCGCTTTGAACAACGCGGGAAGCCATACCAGATTTGTAAATCGTTGTTGCAATAAAGTCAACGGTCGCATCCACAACTTTAAGATCCATATCTTTCCAGAAGATACGAGAGAGTTCTGCATATGGTTTACAGATATACTCATCATAGATCTTTGGAATGTAGTACTGGTTGAAGAGCAATTTATAGATAAATGTCTCTTCCCATTTTTTACTGAAGCCACCCTTGCTATATTTAAAGACAGCAACAGCGATACCACTTGCTGCAATACCAAGTGTCACAACAACAAGTGTCCAGAATGTTCCACTTGCAACATGGTATTCCTCAATTGGAAGCACATAAGAGACCATATGCATAAAGCTATGCTCAAAGAATCCAGCAATTACTGCAAGCACTGCAAGTGGTGCCATCGCCCATAGCATGAATTTGTATGCTTCATGTGGATGGAAACCAAAGATTTTATAGCGCTCTTCACCAAAGAAGACAAGCATAACGAGACGGAAGCTATAGAATGCAGTCAAGCCTGCTGTAATCCACAAGATTGTCCAAAGAACATAGTGATCGGTTGCAAATGCCGCTTCAAGAATCTTATCTTTTGAGAAGAATCCAGCAAATGGATAGATACCTGCCAATGCCAAAGAAGCAAGTGTCATCAAAATCATTGTCCACTTCATCTTCTTCGCAAGACCACCCATCTTAAAGATGTCAAGCTCATCATCCATTGCGTGCATGACGTTACCTGCACCGAGGAAGAGAAGTGCTTTAAAGAATGCGTGTGTCATAAGGTGGAAGAGTGCAATCCAGTAAGCACCAAGACCTGCTGCAACAAACATGTAACCAAGCTGTGAAAGGGTTGAGTATGCAATGATACGCTTAAGGTCACGATTCACAAGTGCCATCGATGCTGCAAAGAGAGCAACAAATGCACCAAGGCATGCGACAAAGTAGCTCACTTCTGGTACAGCACTATAGAGTGGGTTGGCACGAATCACCAAGTAAACACCCGCTGTAACCATTGTTGCAGCGTGGATCAATGCTGAAACTGGTGTTGGACCCTCCATCGCATCAGCCAACCATGTATGAAGTGGGAACTGTGCTGATTTACCCATGGCACCAATAAACAAGAATGCAGTGACCATGATCAACAATGTATGATCTTTATCTGCAACTTGTGCAAAGACTTCATCATACTGAAGGCTTCCGAAATTCCAGTAAACGAGGAAGATACCAATAAGCATACCAAGGTCAGCGATACGGTTCATAATAAACGCTTCATTCGCTGCCCACGATGCACTCTCTCGCTCATACCAGAATCCGATCAATGCCCAAGAGCAGAGACCAACACCTTCCCAACCGATAAAGAGGCCAGCAAAGTTATCACTCATAACCAAGACCATCATTGAGAAGACGAAGGCTGAAAGCCATGCAAAGAAGCGGTTAAATGATCGGTCATGGTCCATATAACCCATTGAGTAGATATGAACAACAGTCGAGACAGTTGTGACAACAAACATCATTGTTGCTGTTACCTGATCGACAACAAAACCAAATGGGATATAAAGCCCACCTGCATGAATCCAGTCCATGAGTTTCACATGCACCTCTTCACCGTGCATGACATGCATCAAAAGAACAACAGAGCTGATCCATGCAACAAAGAGCAATGTCGATGTCGCGATACCAGTAACAATATTTTTCGGCCGATTAGCAAAAAGTGCCGCAAAGAGTGATCCGACAAGCGGAGCAAACAGTGCGATATAGAGATACGTTTCCATGTGCTTCCTTTACCCGTGCATCGACTGCATAGAATCAAGATCAAGCGTACCGCGTCGCTTGTACCATACAATCATAAGACCCAAACCAACAGCAACTTCACTTGCCGCAATTGCAATAATAAAGAAGGCAAACATCTGTCCAGTTAGGTCGCCATAAAATTTAGAGACTGCCGCAAAACCAATATTGACGGCATTGAGCAAAATCTCTGTTGAAAAGAGCAATAAAAGCAGATTTTTTCTGCGATAGACACCTATAAGCCCAATACAAAAGAGTATGGCTGAAAGGATTAGGTAGTGGCTGAGTGTAATCATTTGGCACCCTTTTCTTGGAATTCTTCTTCAACCTTCAGCGTAAGGCTCTCATCCATCTTCTTACCAGCAAGAACGATACCTGCAATCATTGCAACCAATAGCATCACTGCTGCAACTTCAAACGGTACCAAATACTTGGTAAAGAGAACGATACCAACTGCTTGTGGGTTCTCAACACCCTCTGTCATTGGATAGAGTGCAGTGATATGATCTGAAACGATTGGTGCAACCAGTGCGATGACCAACAAAAGGGCTGACAAACCACTCAGCAAGAAGACCAGCTTTGGTGCGCGAATCTCCTCTTTGACGTCACGTGTCGTATCGAAAAACATCATACCGAAGGCATAAAGTGCCATGACTGCACCGGTATAGACAATAATCTGAACAACACCGAGGAAGTCGGCATCGAGCAGAAAGAAAAACCCTGAAATCATGACCATCCCTGCTGCCAATGCACTCATTGAGTAGAGTGCATTTTTGCTCAGTACGGTGATCGCAAACATGGCGATGGTGATCGCACTGAAGAGATAAAAGGCTATTGCTTCAAACATCATCTAATCCTTAATACGCCAACGGCGTTTTCTTGATACGTTCATCCGCATTCGGACTAACATCACCGAATCCTGGATACTCTTGCTGCTTACCTTCTTTTAAGAAGTCAAGCGGTGTGAGCATGTCATCTTTGAGTACAAAGTGCGCACGCTGCTCACTCGCATTCTCGTAGCGAGGTCCATGAACGATCGCAAGTTCAGGACAAACTTCTGCACAGTAACCGCAGAAGATACAGCGTCCAAGGTTGATTGTATACTCTGTCACCTCTTTACGCTGATTCTCGTCATAACGGGTATCCATGCGAATACAGTTGGCAATACAGATCTTTTCACACAATCCACAACCGATACATCGCTCATAACCACTCTCAAGGAGTCGATAGAGTTTATGGACAGCACGGTAGCGTGGTGAAATTGGTAGCTTCTCTTTTGGATACTGAACAGTGTGGATGTCAAACTTAACCATCTCACGGAAAACAACCCACAACCCGACAAAGAGCTCACCTTTAAAAGTACGCTTCAATACCTGCTTGAATTTATCCAATGGCTTAACCGGTGGCTTATCCACTGGAATATAGGTATAGTTTTGTGACACATTTCGATCTTTAAATTGTTCCAAACTCATTCTCTCCCCCTTACATCATCAATACGATGCCGGTAACGACAACGTTAATTACAGCAACTGGCATCAATACTTTCCAACAGAGCCACATCAACTGGTCTGGTCGAACATGCGGCCATGCAGCACGTGTCCAAAGGAAGAAGAAGAATAGGAATGATACTTTCAGTACAATTGCCAATCCTCCTGGAATAAATCCCCAGTCATTAAATCCGCCCAAGAAAATCAAGCTTGCTAAGAATGCAATGGTAATCATGTTGGCATACTCACCAATGAAGAACATACCCCAGCGCATTCCTGAATACTCTGTTGCATAACCTGAAACAATCTCTGCTTCATGCTCAAGAAGGTCAAACGGTGTACGGTTTGTTTCTGCAAAACCAGCAATGAGGAAAAGGACAAATGCAACAGGTTGTGTCCAAACAATCCAATCAGTAAATCCACCCGATTGATAGTTATTGATGTCGATCAATGAAAGTGATCCAACAAGCATCAATGGTGCCAAGATACTTAGACCTGTTACAACCTCATAACTCAAAAGCTGAATCGCTGTACGTGCCGCACCAAGAAGTCCCCACTTGTTCGCACTTGCCATACCTGCAAGAAGCGGTGCAAAGAGTCCACTTGCCATAACACCAAGAACAAAGAGGACACCCACATTAATATCGGCAATAATTGGATGGATAGTGATTCCAAAGATCTCAAACTCAGGAAAGAGAGGTACTGCCGCCAATGCGATAAATGCTGTCGCTGCACCAATGACAGGCGCAATCATAAAGATTGGCTTGACAGAGTTTTGTGGAACAATATCCTCTTTTGTGAAGAGTTTGATACCATCTGCCAAGACTTGAAGCAGACCGTAAGGACCAACATGCATTGGTCCCAAACGTCGCTGCATAAATGCAAGTACCTTACGCTCAAGATAGGTTCCAAATCCTGCCAGTGCCGAGAAGAGTCCCAGCACAACAAGAATCTTGATAATCGTTGCGATTACAAATTCAGTTAATGTCATGGCTTACACCTTTTCTACGTTTACGTTTTGGAATCGGTTAGATGCAAAGAGTTTGCCCGCTTCGATGCTTGGATCAAAATCCGGCACCATGACAATCTCTCCACCGATAAATTTATCGGCTTCAACTGCGAGCTCTACCGTACCATTTGGTAGTGTGACACGCACTTTATCACCCTCATTCACACCGAGTGCTTCAAGCTTCTCTGGTGAGACGTAGAGTTTTGCCTCTGTTGCAATCTCATGTGCTTTTTTCGTGAACTCATTGAACTGTAAAACAGGGTTACAACGGTAGGCGATCATACCCTCCATTGCACACGTCTCATCGATCTTCTCAACACGCACCTCTTCACAGCTCACCTCTTTGGCTTCAAGCAGATAACCTCGAACCTCTTCACCGCTATTGGTATAGTGGTTTGGAAGATCATCAAAGGCAATCGCTTTAAAGCCCTTCTCTTCTGGTAACTCTGCTGTGTAGTTGACTGTCAACTCTGCTTCAAGTCCAAGTGCATTGGCAAGATCATTGAGGATATACCCTTTATATGGTAATGCCACATTGGTTGGAACCACACGCTTATCAGCAATGGTTAATGTACCCTCTTGCTGATTGAGTGCTGGCATATCTAAATCACCCTCTCCACTTGCACTCAAGACAAAGTCACCCTTAGCGTTGTAACCAATGACATAATCACCCGCTTCATCATCAAGATCACAGATGAGGCTAACACCCAATGTATTGCTCTTGCTTGGCAAAAT
>QNYO01000053.1 GCA_003978765.1 Hydrogenimonas sp.
GTGAACCTTCAATCTCCCGTTCATAAGAGAAGGGAGAGTTTTTAACAGGTAATCTTGGGTGTTTTGGATCTACCCAATCAAAAGGGTGTGAAAAAGAGTGGCTTGCCAACTCAACATTTTTGAGCTGAAAAATCTTATCAGCTACTTTCAAAGCCTCTTTTGAATCTTTCGGATAGATACCATAAGGTGCTATTTCCGCCTCAATAATAGATTCAGAAAATGGCAAGTCATACTTTGTAAAGACCTCTTCATAGAGCACTTCAGCCGCAAACTTACCACTCTTATCATGGCGATTGACAAAACCATCACCATCAATATGGGAAAACCAGATACGATTCCCATTCTCTGTCGTAAAATCGGGTAGAGGTAGTGTCGGAAACTCTAAGATGGATGGAATAAATTTAAAAGGATCAACTCTCCACAAGACAATACTACTATACTCATCAAAAGGGGTAACAAAGTACCCTCCCCACTTTGTCTTTGCAGCAATAACAGTGACCTGATGATTGCTATTGATAAAACTTAATAGCTCTTTGGATGCTTTGGGTCGAAAAATCGGTAAATCTTTAATACTATCTGCATCAAATGGGGTTTCAAAAGGTTGGAGTGTTGTATGGTGGAGTTGATAGTCATAAGATGTCGATGATGACGTTTTAATCCCTAAAAATGTTACATCGTCCAAGCCAAAAGAGCTCAAAAAGAGTATCTTTTTCCCTTGATCAATTTGTGTTTGAAGCCAACGTTTAAAGGCTTTTTGATCCTTAACAACATCTTCAAGAAGGATAATAATGGAGTGATAGATGGATGTATCTTGAGGTAAATCTTTGATATGTACCAAATATGGGATAAAACCAAAAAACTCTAAGGGCATCGATACCATCACATGAGCACGTGAATCCTGTTTTTTACTCTCATCAACATTATAGATCACCAAAACTTTTCGAGGAAAGAGATAGGTTTCACTAATACCCACAGCATAGAGATTTTTATCACTCACATATGGAATAAATCCTAAACGTTGAATCTCTTTAGCTAACTCTAATGCCTTTTTTCTATCAAATGGTTCAATATACTCAATGACAATGGGTAAAATTCCCTGCTTTTTTGCCCCATTTAACCGATCAA
This sequence comes from Hydrogenimonas sp., assembly GCA_003978765.1. GTDB lineage: Bacteria > Campylobacterota > Campylobacteria > Campylobacterales > Hydrogenimonadaceae > Hydrogenimonas. Next base: position 1,126 of record QNYO01000053.1, read on the forward strand.
TAAGCCATTGTCGATCACGATCTGCAATCTTCTTTCCATTAAGTCTAAGGAGATTTTCCGCCACAATGGCTGTAGGCGTAACCTCATCAAGCAGTTCAAATCCTCGATTGAAAATGATAATTTTATTAGGATACTTCTCTTTAACCCGCTTTAAAAAGTGACTTAAAGCCTTTCGGTACTCCTCTTTATTCACCTGAGTCATCTGATAGCTATCAAGTGTATCGAAAAAGAAGCCATCAAAGTTTTGCACCTCTTCAATCTTATCAAAAAGATAGTTTTGATAGCCTCTCTTTCGAATATCCATAATATAGCTATTCCATGAACGATTCTTGCCAATAATCCACGCTTTGTCTAACTTCTCAATACGCTCCCCTATACTGATATAGGCGATCAATTTTGAAGAGGTTTTATAGGTTTTTACATTGGGATGGATTACAAGCCAATCGTAACTATAAAATGCCTCTTCGGGTACATCGTAACGATAGTTAAACCCTATACTCATTCCAAATACGATCTGAACCAAAAGCAGACTAAATAAGCATAAATGTTTCATAATGGAACCTCTTAAAAGATTGATTAAGTAAAAGTAGACCAAAGAGTGAGACAATAAAGTAGGCCAAAGCGGCACCATATCCATAGTAGTATGGCCCCAAATATTGTGAATAGAGTGTTAAACAGAAATTGAGGAAGAAGAGCAAAATGACTAACGCAAGAATCTCTCTTCTCTTATCCAAATAGAATAGAATCGTCACAATCGACATAAAAAAGACCTGTAGTGTTGTACCAATTAAATCGACAATGAAAAGTGGTATATAGACGGTAGGGATTGTAAAGACTTCAAAGATAGCTTCAGCAAAGAGGACAATCAAAAATCCAATCAGTGTTTGAATCCTTAAAATCTCTATGAGTCCTACCCTTGCACTATCGATCATCTCATTGGCATAAAGATAGAGCTCTTTGAGTGTGCCACCCTCTCGTGCTGCAGAAAAATATTTGTCATAAAAGATGGCAAAATCTGTCTCAATCCTTAATAAAAAGACAGCCATTGCCGGTGCAATAGAGAGATAGGCTAAAAAGATAGGATAGTCATAGATAGGAGAGTACTTTAAAAGCCCAATTCCCTCACTATTGGTAAAAGGGTTGAGCCAAAAGATAAATTTATCAATCCAAATACTGCCATTTAAGAAGAGACCAATCCATACAAGATCTTTATAGACTTTTTTAAAAAAGTCAAAAGCAATCCAGTGATCTGACTGAAACTCCTTAAACATCAATACCATTAGTAAAAGGAGTAAAACTGTTTGACCAATCAAAAAAGAGAGAAGATAAGACTCTAAATCACCCTTATCAAACCAAAAGATAAGAAGAATAATTAAAAGATAAGCTATAAAAAATGAGAAGATAACATATTTATAGTTTTTCACACCTGTCAAAACAATATTGACAATCCATATCGAGCATAATACAATGAATGTAAGTTCGAAGGTCGATGCGATAAAGAGACTATGGGTCTCATAATAGATAGAGAGTGTCCAAGGAAGAATAAACACCATACCAATAACGATATTCACAACCATGACACCAAGTGCATTGGGCAAAACTTTATGACGCTTCTTAGCAAAGAGCATATCTGATACAAACCGTGTAAAAGAGAGTTGTGAGTAACTTGTAAGAATTAAGCTAAAGGCTATAACATAGGTGATCATAATGGTAAAATCAACAACCATTTGTTGATTATCAAAAAAGAAGTTTGCAACATAGCCTGCAATCAAAATACTCAACATTGAGATAATCCAAGGACCAGAACTCACAATGCCAGCATATGAAAAGGCTTTTACAATCGAAAAGATTGTCTCATCTTTGAGAATTTTTCTAATCTCAAATCCTATCCCTGCCATTACTTCTCCAAAATTTGGTGATATAGATCGTCGTAACTATTGAGGAATAACTCTTTTGTATAGAAGGTCTCAACCCTTTTGATCGCAGCCTCTTGACATGCTCGATAGTAGTTTTCATCTGAAAATAGCTTAATATAGGCTTGTGCAAGCTCTGTTGGATTCCCAATCGAGACAACAACACCCGCCTCTCCAATCTGTTGATCCTCTTCACTGCCCCCATAGATCAGATCTTTACAACTTCCTACATCGGTTGCGACACATGGAAGCCCCGCTGCAAACCCCTCAATCACTGTTAAAGGCATACCCTCACTAATAGAGCTTAGTGTCAAAATACCGCTTTGGGGCATAATCTCCATAATATTTTGAAACCCCAAAAACTTTACCTTTCCATCAAGCCCCAATGAATCTGCCAAAATATGACACTCTTGGGCATACTTTTCATCTTCATCTTCGGGACCAACAATCCACCCTTCAAGTCCCTCAATTGCATCGGTGGCTATCTTCATCGCTTTGATAAATGTCTTAATATCTTTAATCGGAACCACCCTTCCAATCAGCGTAATCACCTTAGGGATCTCTCTTTTCCTTACGTTGGCCAATCGTTCCGTATCGACACCATTGGGAATGACCATTGTCCTCTCAGCTTTGGCACCATACGTTATCTGAATTTTTCTGGCACCTTCAAAGAGAGAGATGATAGGATCTGCCGCCTCATAGGTCACTTTTCCAAGCCCCTCAAAAAATTTGATCCACATCTGCTTAGCATAAGCCAACTCCCCCAACCTCTTTTGAAAGATTGTCTTATTCTCTTTCAGCCATGTTGCATTGAGCATATCGATTTTACGCTCACGGACATAGATCCCATGCTCTGTAAGAATAAAAGGTCGCTGATAGTTGAAGCTAATTAAAGCACCCAAAAAGCCTGCATAGCCTGTTGATGGTGCGTGGATAATTTTTGGTTTTTTCACATGGTTGGCGACATTAACAACTCTCCAAATCGGTGTATGCATATTGCGAACAGCCCAAAAATAGTCTATAAATGGAGACTCTAAAGCATTCTCTAAATATCTTTTCTGAATATACTCCCAAGAGGATTCAGAGTATAAAAATGTCTTCAAAGATGCTAAATTATTATAAAAATCGAGGGTTTTGACATGTTCAGGAATGTCACAACTATCGGATGAAAACCAGTGGTGTAGCTCTTCGATAATGTGAAAGTTTTTATCCTTGGGGAGATATTTTGCAGGAGGAACTTCATCCTCTTTAAAGAGGTAATCAATATAAAGGTATGTTAAGTTATCTGGCAATGGATATTTCATTTCATCATAATCACTCTCTCGTGAACCCAAAAAGACGATACCAAACTTAAAGTGAGGCAATCCATTGATAAGTTGATGGATCCAGCTTGATACACCTCCTCGAATATAGGGATAGGTCCCCTCTGCGATCAGCAGAATATCGACATCACCATCTCTAACAATCATGCCATAACCTATAAATAGAGTAAAACTTCTCGATAAATCGAATCTCAGGATATTGTCGCATCAACGCTTGCAATCTTTCAAAATCTCTTTGATAAAATGCTAACTCCAAAAGATAGGGAACAGTTTCAGCATCCTCATCCAATTGATTCAAAATCTCTTCAACTTGCGTAAAATCTCTCTTTAAAATAGCAATCTTTAAAAGGAGAAGTTTGGCATCTTTTGTATCGATACCATCTAAGTAACTACCTATCTCTTCAATAATAATATTTTTTAATGTATCATCAACCAAGTGGAGATAGATCAACTCCCAATGAAGTTTTGCAAGCTTCAATCTTACCGATTCACTATCACGCTCTTGCAACATGCGCTTAAGCTCAAAAATCTCATTATTGATCTTCTTCTCCAAATTATTGATCAAAGAGAAACTAAGCAGTCGAATCTCATCACTGGTATCAGAGAGTCCCAGTTTTAAAAACTCAACAGTTGTGGGTGAGACAATCTCCGAGATAATCAAAAAGGCTTTTAATCTAAAGTTTGGATCCAAATCTCTGTTGGTAATATAGGTTGTCACGGCACCTTCACCAAAAAATCTTGCAACGAACTGAATCTCATCAATCACCAAAAGTTTATCGATTTCAATATGTTTGAAGTGTGGTCTAGCTACTTTTTTATCTTTTTTAAAAAAATAATTAAAAATAAAAAATCCAATATATAAGACTATAGGAATAAAAAAAAGCACAAATATAACTGTTATACCAAACATATCTTTTGAGCTAGAATAACTTATTGTTAAACTACCCATAGCAATAAGATCTAAAACCACTACAATAATGATAAACTTAGTGTAATGATAACGCATCAAATACCTTTTGTATATCTTCTAAACTATTTTGTGAAAGATCTAATATACTATGTCTTACTTCCATCTCTTTTGTTACCCTATTAACAAACTTAACAACTCCAACAGATGGTGTAAAGGGCAAAAGAACAATCAACCTCTCTTGATATTTAAATGAGATATCCACTCCTCGTAATAGCTTCTCAATTTTTAGCTTATCAACCTCACTTTGAGTCTCAAATATAATTAAATGATTGCTAATCTTATATTTTTTCGATAAAAAGTGAAGTTTTGTAATCTCATGAGCCATTGAGGCATCAATACTATACTCCTGAAATTGATCAATTACTTTAATTGAATTAACAAAATATGTTAATAGAAGGGATGTGGTTATGAGATTATCTTTTGTAAGACTAAAAAAAGGCATCTCTTTAATCACAAAAAGACCTTTTAACTCATCTTCGAGTGAAACAATAGGAATCACTGCCAAATAGTGACTCTGTTGATTGTGCATATTCACAACATGTGTCATAGTGTAGTGCTCTAGGCTACTTTTGACTAAAATATCATCTGTATCTAATGGCTCCTCCTCTCCAATAAAACCTTTTAAAACAAATTGATCCCCCTCTTTAAAAAAGAGGGTCGCCTTCTCAATCTTGAAAAGTTTTTTAAGAAGTGTTAAAAAGAGTTTCATACTCTCTTGAGGAGACTCTTTTGCAACACGATTCGTCTCTCTAAGTATCTCTCGAATGCTAAATGGCTTTAAAATATAACTCTTTTCAAGTTCATCGTGTGAAGTCTTTAAGAGATAGTAGGCTGTTCCTAACTTCTCAACCCGACTCTTAAAGTAGCTATTCTCCTCTTTAAGCTTCTCGATTCTCTTATTCCAAAAATACATAAATTCACTGAAGATCGATAGAAAGATAAAATAGTGGCTAAGTGTATAGAGATTCACATCTGCATAGAGAAGATACTGCACACCAAAATAGAGTAGATAAAAGATAAAAGCTGTTAAAAAACCATAAAAAAGAGCAATAATCACTAAAGCATAAAGATAGATATTGATCGGTGTATTCAGATAGAGTAGGTCTTTTTCATCAATTAGATAATTCAACAAAAAGCTAACACCAAAGAGTAGAATAACTTCTAAAAAACGTGATAACTTCATCGATCCAAAGTATCTAAGATCTTATTTAGTCCATCTTGTGTCAGCACCCCTAAAGAGTTATAGGTATCTCCTACCCTACTAAATGTTGCAATATAGATATATTTTTGACGACTCTTATCATAAATTTTAATCGTTACACTAACCGCTGGTTCACCATCAATTCCTGTTTTATATCGATACTCATTGACATAACCTGTAATGATATAGTTAGCATTAAGATGATTGAGCATCGCTTTAATATCTTCAATCGAGTAATCTTTCTCCTCATAATCCCATAAACTACCCTCTAAGGTTAACCCTTTTGATCGTAAAACCCCTTCTAAAATACCAGCTACCTGGTATCCAGCCATTGGTGTTTGTGTAAAATTGGCAAAAGGAATCACTTGAACCTTTTTATATGGGAAAGTGTTTTCAAGGTTATAACTCTCCCGAACACAACCAACAAAAAATAACATTAAAAAAAAGAGAATATACCGCACATTATCTCCTCTTATCTGACGCCTATCACCTGTACAGGATCAAACCTTATCTCTAAATTTTTTGAGAAATTACTATTTTAAAAAAAACTTTGCGGTTAGAATACAATATTTTACTTAATATTAGTTAATAGTTTAAACTATTTTGGAAGTCATTTTTGTGAAGTAGCCAATCGTTATTGTGTTTTACACACTCGATTGGCTTTTGAAGTAATGTGTTTTATTAGTTATTATTAATTACCACGGCTACCAGGTTTAATCGCTTCACTGCCGGCTTGACACATTGGGCACGCTTCTGGTGCATACATTGGGAAGTCAAAATCAGCAAGTGCAAAGAGAGGTTTATCTTTTGGAAGTTTACAGTTAGGTTGACACTCCAAATCACTACCAACACGCTTACAGAAGCCTCGGTTGGCAAGTGCTGCAAATCCGACAATATTTGCGCCAAGACGCTCTACTTCAGCCGCCGCTTCCATCGCAGAGCCACCCGTGGTGATAATATCTTCACAAATGAGAATCTTTTCACCCTCTTTCACTTCAAATCCACGGCGGAGCGTCATCGTACCGTTAACCCGTTCAGTAAAGATATAGCGACAATCAAGTGCTGTTGCGAGTGCAAAGCCTGCAATAAGCCCTCCAATGGCTGGTGAGCAGATTGTATCCACTTCAAGACCATACGCCTTAATCTGCTCTGCCAATGCTTCAGCCAACAATTTAGCCGTTTTAGGATCTTCAAGCACTTTAGCCGATTGTAGATAGTACTCAGAGTGGTTTCCAGAGCTTAGTTTAAAGTGACCATGCAAGAGTGCTTCGGCATCCATATAGATCTGTTTAATATCCACGGCTTAAACCTTCAAAACTTCTGCTTCTTTGGCTTTGACCAACTCATCCACTTTTTTGATGTAGTCGTCAGTAATTTTTTGAACCTGATCGAGCCCTCTTTTCTCTTCATCCTCTGTAATCACTTTATCTTTTGCCAACTTCTTCACTTTATCATTTGCATCACGGCGGATGTTACGAATCGCAATTTTCGCTTTTTCACCCATCGCTTTGGCTTGCTTCGCACTCTCTTGGCGCTGTTCAACCGTCATAGGAGGGAAGAAGAGTTTAATGGTCTCACCATCGTTATTTGGGTTGACACCAATATTGGCCTGCTGAATTGCATGCTCAATATCTGGCAAAAGGTTCTTCTCCCATGGACTAATTGTAATGGTTTGAGCATCGCTGGCAATCACACTTCCGACCTGGTTCAAAGGGGTTGGTGTGCCATAGTAGTCAACTTTAATATTATCAACGATATGGGTTGAAACACGACCTGTACGAATCGTTGCAAAATCTTTTTTCAATACTTCAAGACTCTTTTCCATATGCTCTTTGGCATAATCATAGACACTATTCAACTCTTCCATGATGCTTCTCCTTATGGTTTTACCAAAATTTTTGTACTAATTTTATCGTTATCTAGCTTTAAAATGAGACGGCTTCTACGATTTTTCAGAGGTTTATTGAGTGTGACATCGACGATCCCATTTTCAATAGGCACCCACTGCCATCCATACCCAGTCACATAGAGTTGTGCCCTTTTGGCGTGTGTCAGTCTGTTGAGTTCAATCCGAACCTTTCGAATCACTCCATCTTTGGGCCATCTGCTGGGCTCAAGCCATGTTGCTGGAAGAAATTTAACCATCAACTTACTTTTAAGATTGGGATCACCTGTTAAAGCGATACGATCAAGATCATAGACATTAGAAGCTTCAGAGACAGCCCCAACATTTTGGTTGATAATCGCTTCAAAGCCAAAATCTTTAGAGATACGCTGAACACGTCCATCATACTCACCATAGGGGTAGGCAAAATATTTTGGTATTTCACCCGTACGTTTCTGCATCAATGCACAACCCACTTCAAACTCTTTTTTAAGCGCTTCATCACTTTGAGAGACCATATGGGGATGGGTATGTGAATGAAAACCAAGCTCTCCATACCGCTTTGCCTCATTAATCTGCTCCCACGTCATAAAGTCACCATATCCTGCTTCAGTGGCTTTGGTATAGACAAAGAGAGTAAAGGGGTAGCCATAAGCTTTAAAGACAGGTAATCCATTCGTATAAAAACTTTTAAAACTGTCATCAATTGTCAAAACAATCCATTTGTCAGAGACTGGCTGACCTGCTTTAAGGGTTTTGACAAGTTTAGAAAGAGGAATCACCTCAAACCCATGCATTTTAAAGTAGTCAAACTGCTTTTTTAACACCTCAATCGAGGTATTGGTCGAGAGATGTCGGCTATCGCCAAAACGGTGATAGACAAAGATATGAGCATCGGCAAAGAGGCTCATAGCAAACGCTATAAGCCCAAATAGAAGACGCATTATTTTGTTGTAGGGGCTGAAGGTGCAGAAGGTGCTGCTGGAACAGCTGGTGGTGTTGGGACACTGCTTGGTGTTGACATCTCATCAACAATTGAAGCATTATAGCTCTTGTTATACATATATCCAAGTGCAATGGTATTTACGATAAAAACAAGCCCAACAGTAAATGTCGCTTTCACTAAAAAACCAGCTGGACCTTTGGCACCAAATACCGAATCGTTCGAGCCACTATAGGCACCCAACCCAATTGATGAACTCTTTTGCAGCAAAACAAGAATCGTCAATACGACAGCTAAGATAATCTGAAATACGAATAAAACGGTTACCATTGTTGAAAAAGCCTTTTCTTCTTGGTGAGGTAGTGTATAATTAGCCCGCTATTATATCCTAAACATTATAGAAAGTAAATATGACTCCAGATAAAGAGTTTCGCCGTTTTGCTCAAAGCTATCGTCGCTATAACCTCATTCAAGCCCGTGTCGCAACAGCACTTGCCAATAAAATTCCACACAGCAACTACCCAAGAATCATCGATCTTGGATGTGGCAGTGGTGGTTTTTTTCATGCGTATCAACACCCTTTTGTCAGCTATTTGGCGATCGATATTGCTCCTGAAATGATAGCGATTCATCCAACACAAGAGGGTGTTGAGACGATGGTTGGTGACTTTAACGACCCAGCACTTTTTCGTGAACTCAAAAAGCGGGAGTTTGATCTATTGGTCTCTTCATCAGCACTGCAGTGGAGTCAGAATCTTGACTGGACACTTGCGCAAATTGCCAATCTCAAACGCCCTGTCGCACTGGCACTCTTTACCTCTGGAACCTTTGCTGAACTCCATAAGATTGCAGGTATCTCCTCTCCCATTCGATCCCGTGACGAAACAATTCGGCTGTTACAAAAGCATTTCAATCTTACAATCGATATTTTGTACTATCGGCTCTATTTTCGTGACACCCTCTCGATGCTACGCTATATCAAACGAAGTGGTGTGAGTGGTGGAGTGCGTCAACTTAGTGTGACACAAACCCGACATATTCTCACCTACTACCCTCTCTCCTATTTACAGTTTGAAGTGGTTACAGCGGTTGGAAAGTAGCGGATATAGAGACGTGCATTTTGTATCGTCGCCTCTTTTTGGTAAGGGTCTTTTAAAATCAAACGGTAGGCTCGACCTCGCTTCCAGTGTTCAGGTAAGAAAATAGCCGTATCAAAATCATTAAGGTCTTGGTCATCATCAATCAAAACCCCTTCTGTATCGTAACGTACCCAAAGATCTAATTCACTATAGCGTGTCTTTAACACGGTACGCTTTGTCTCTCCTCGAGCCAGTAGAAGTGAAACAGGACGGTAGGGTTCACACGTTTTATAGATTCGTACACACCCTCCTGAAATATTGACACGCACAATATCTCCATAGCCAGCACGCTCATAGAGTCTCTTCAGCCGTGCTTCTCGTTGTGCCTCAATCTCAAGTTCACGCATACGCTCTTCATGACGAAGTTGCTCTTCTAAGGCTCGCTGTTTGGCATTTTGGATCGCCTCTTGTTCCAACAGTTCTGCACGTTTTTGCGGTGAAAGCTTATTCCATGTCTCTTCATCTAATCCCATAGGATAGTGAGGTGCACACCCCACCATCCATAGAAGCAGGCTTATAGATAAGAGTATTTGTTTCATCTTTCTACCCTCTTAGTCGTATTGCCTCTTGAAAAAATTGATGGGCAAGAACAATGACAAAAAAGACCTGTCCAATCACCCCTACCGCTGGAATCAGTGAAAGGAGATAAAGGATAAATGTGGTGGTTGCAATGCGCCATCGTGCTTCTTTAAAGATAACCTTCATCTCCTCTTTATCCAAAATCTCTCCTGCAACATCCCGTGTCAGCAATCGATGAAAGAGAAAATAGAATGGGGCATTCATCGCAATAATATTGAGTAGGGGAATAAAATAGAAAGGGAGTGAAACAAAGAATAAGAGTAAAAAAAGCCCAAACTGTTTGAGCATGAAAAAGATATAGTCAATGATTGGAACGGTCGCTTTGCGTTCGACGGTAGGATAGTGGCGTTTTTGCACCTCAGCAATGATATAGGGTGTGAAAAAGCCGATAATGATCGTTGCAAGTATCACCGAAAGAAGAATCGCAAATCCACCACCGATGAGATAAAAGAGTGTTCCAGCGATCGCTTTAAAGATAAAACTTCCCAAAATGGCTGAAAAGATCGGATACTCTTTGGCAAACTGTACCAACTCATCTTGTGTTTGCATGGCATCTGGATTCTCAGCCACCTGTGCCGCAACATTCAACATATCAAAAAATTCACCCGAAAGGTAGTAGAGAAAAAGGAGTGCCACACCCATCGTAATAATAAATGGGGCAGCGGTTAGGGTAAGAAACTTGGTTGTGAAAAAGTCTGAAAGTGCTTTGGTAAAGAGTGCACCTTCTGTAGAGTTACTTGGTATTTTTTGTGTCATCGTCACTATCCTGTGGTTCAATGATGATTGTATCATCATCTTGATCTTTTTTATCTTCAATTAGATGTTGTGTTTTCTCATCCTCTTGCGGTTTGGGGTTGGCAACAGGTCCATGGAGTGCATCAATCAACTTAGCCTTTTGCTCAATACTAAGCTCTTGTGATGCCACCGTATCAAGAATCTTTTCTGCGATCTTGACACGTGCTTCATTCTCTTTTTGGTGAAAATATTTTTTCAAATTGTCTTCATAAGCACGCAGTTTATCTTTACGCCGTTTGTCAAAGTACCACAAGAGTGCCGCTCCGATGAGAAGAAGCAGAAGAATCCCGCCAATGAGCATATACCTCTGCATCGCCTGTTCATGCTCAATCTGAAGCAGTCTCTCTTTTTCACGCAGGAGCTCTAACTCCCTCTCTTTTTCCAGTTCCAACTGTTTTAAGCGTGTCTCACCGCTGATCTTTTCAAGTTCAATGCGTTTTTGTGCTTCGATCTGTGCCAACTCTTTTTGCGTTTTAAGCTCTTCATCACTAACAAATGTGCGATATTTGGTGCGCTTCTCTTGAGCTGACTCTTTCACATCAAAGCCGCCTGTGTCACTCTGATCAACCGTACAGCCTGCTAACAATCCAATGAGAATAAGACCATAGAAAAATTTTGCCATACCTCTTTATCCATTTTTTTATATAGTATAGCATAGAGGCTTGCTATAATTGAGAAAAACGATAGGGAGTGGGGTTCATGATCGATGTCTTAATTATTGGCGGTGGCGGTGCTGGACTTTCAGCAGCACTTGCCGCACATGAAACTGGTGCAAAGGTCGCGGTATTGGGTAAAACCTACCCAACCCGTTCGCAAACCTCAATGGCACAGGGCGGTATCAATGCTGCACTGGGCAATGTAGGAGAAGATAGTGTCGAGGCGCATATTGCTGATACACTCAAATCTGCCCATACATTGGGTGATGAAGTGATGATTCGCCGACTCTGTGAAAAGGCACCTGAGGCGATTGCATGGCTTAATACCATCGGAACACCTTTTAGCCGATTGGAAGATGGCAAAATCGCTCAGCGAAAGCTCGGTGGTGCAAGTGGCAAGCGTGCCTGTTATGCACAAGACTATACAGGGCTGAAAATTCTTCATACTCTGTATGATGCGGCACTTAAAGCTGATATTACCTTCTTAAACGAATATTTTCTGCTCAACTTCATTGTTGAAGAAAACCGTGTCTTAGGTGTGACAGCGATTGAGATGAAGAGTGGTGAAGTCAAGGCCATTGGTGCCAAAAGTGTCATCATTGCCAGCGGTGGATACAGTGGTCTTTATCGTGGCTTTACCACCAACTCGACAGCAACAACGGGTGATGGCGTCGCTGCAGCGATTCGTGCCGGATGTGTGTTGAGCGATATGGAGTTTGTCCAGTTTCACCCAACAGCCTTGAAAAGTAGCGGTATTTTGATTAGTGAAAGTGCTCGAGGTGAAGGGGGCTATCTGCTCAATAGCAAAGGAGAGCGTTTTGTCGATGAGCTCAAACCACGTGATGTGGTCGCCAAAGCAATTTGGGAGCAACTTGAAAATGGTGAAGAGGTCTTCCTTGATATTCGCCATCTTGGAGAGGCTTTCATCGAAGAGAGTCTGCCACAGGAGCGTAAACTTGCCAAACTCTATGAAGGGATCGACCCACTAACCGACCCAATCCCAATCAAACCGGTCGCCCACTATACAATGGGGGGTATTGAAGTCAATCATCAGCATCAAACCAGCGTTGAAGGGCTCTTTGCCACCGGTGAGTGTGCCAACACTTATGTGCATGGTGCCAACCGCTTGGGAGGTAACTCTCTGCTTGAAACCATCGTATTTGGACGTGAAGCGGGAGAGAATGCGGCAAAGTTTGCCCGTGAACATGGTGACGTCAAAGCAACATCAACGGAACAGTTTGAAAAAGATCGCAATTTTGTTGCAGCCATTCCACAATTTACCAATCAAATCGACTTCTACGAAAAACGCGACTTTATGGGAAAAATCTTCTATCGCAATGCAGGCATTGTTCGCAATGAGATGGGTCTTAAAGGGGTACTGGCTGCGATTCGACAGATGCAAAAAGAGTTGCCATTTATGGGTATTGCCGACAAATCGAAAGAGTACAACACCAACCT
>QNYO01000059.1 GCA_003978765.1 Hydrogenimonas sp.
TCTAATGTCAAAATCACATTATTACCACTATTGCCTGGATCTTTTAAAGTAAAATTATCTTTTACAACATTATTTTGAATATATTCTAAAACACTTTTTAACTTTTCCCATAAATTGCCTTCTATATTTTCTTCTTTAAAGGCTTTAATAACAAGCAGTTCTAACAAAAATGACTTATACTTTTTATTATGTTTACTTTTCCATATCTTTAATAAACGAATGATTTTTCTCTCATTTTCTTTAGCTTTTATATACTCAATTTGTTTTTGTATATTTGTTTTAATATATGTTGGTTTCTGAAGAGTTCCATACTGATAATTTATAAAAAGATTCAAGTCATTATCATAACGATATTGACCTTCTCTCTGCTCTCTTCCTGGAACAATATCTAACTTAACGTTATCACTAGGGAATTCTACTCCTATAGAAACTGTTTGTTTCCTTACGTTATAGAAACCATATTCCTTGGTTAAAAAATTATATAAATGATTAAACATTTCTTCTAAAGTATCAAAAGAATTCCGTTTAAATGGTACAACAATATCTAAATCAAATTTACTATTTATTGCTGTATGCTTTGCAAATGAACCAGAGTTTATTGGATTATATATTTTATCCCTATAGTATTTTTCAATTGCTTCTTTTACTTCATCTCTTTTTTTTCTAAACTTTTCTAGTTGATCTTCAACATGCCTCATCCTATAAGTCTCTAAAACTTCCTGTAAATAATCCTGTTTGCTCTGATACATATAACTCTCCAATAAAAAATTATTTTACCATTATACAATAACTTGACTAGAATTATATAATGAAAATTTGTTTTAAATAGATGATAATCATATAATATAATTAAAATAAGTTATTACTATGCGTTAACTAGTCCCAAACCGACCAAACTCGCAAGACTCACTGCTGCTGTCTCACTTCGAAGAATGAGTGGTGTGGCTAACCCGTAGATGGGATGGGTCGCAAAAAGTGTTCGCTCTGTGTCACTAAAGCCCCCTTCGCATCCAATAAGAATCGAACGGATTGTTGCTTCATGGGTCAGTGGTGTTCCACCAAAGTCAAGAATCGCACTTTCAGGATAGTGTTCAAAATATGCCTCAATCGATGGAAAGCTCTCTAACTCCATCATCACACTCCGTCCACACTGCTGACTTGAGTTGATCAAAATACGTCGTAACCGTTCAAAATCTACCTTGAAGTTTTTTTGACTCCGTTCACAATAGACAAAAGAGATCTTTGCAACACCCAACTCATTGAGCATCGGCAGACTCTTCTCAACGGTTTTAGGATCAATCACACACCACCCTAAATGGAGTCCATTGTGTGGCATGACAATACGCTCTTCTTGATCAAGATAGAGCAGTTTCGCTTCACGCCGTGTGACCTGATCGATCCGATAAAAGTAGAGTGTGTGATCGGTTAAATTGCGTAGTGCGATACGCTCTCCCTCTTTATGACGACGCACTTTGAAGATATAACGATACGCCTCTTGTTCAATCATCAATTCAGGCAAACCAGCATCGGGATGATAAAGAAACTGCATAAGACTTTTCCTACAATTTTCTATATATCACTATGGAAGTTGCGGTGCAAAAGCACCAATCATCACAACCCATAGCAACTGTAAAATATAGTAGCGTAAAACCGTTTTTCGAGCTTCTGTAAAACACTCCTCATTGGGACGTGATCGTTTAATCACCAGATGGCGACGCACCTCTAAAGTACTCATTGCAATGACTGCAACAATCATCACAATGATTTTCATGGTAAAGTCCAAGTGCAAAAAAGCCATCGCTGTGGCACCTGTAAAGATAATCATACTCATAAGCGTCGTCCATGCGGTTGCTTGAATACGGAGATACTTTTTGAGTTTACGATTATCCTTTTGCAGGAGAATCACTGCAATATTGAGCCCAATCAGCACAGCAAGAATAATCACTGGCCAAATATGTAGTTGAATCATCATCGTTTCCATAAGTTCGATTGTACTATAATCATTGTTAAAAAAAGGGTTGCCATGGTATCGATTACAGAAGCATTGGAGCTGATTCATACCCATGTCAAAGCAGTCAAAACAGAGATTCTTCCCATTGAATCGGCACTTGGACGCATTATTGCTGAACCTATTGATGCACGCTTTGATCTGCCTCGGTTCGATAACTCTGCGATGGATGGTTATGCTGTGACACTTGCCGATGCGGGGCAAACTATCCAGTCACAGCCAACTATCTTTGCAGGTGACAAAAGCGATATCAAAGTCTCTCAAGGGCATGGTGTCAAAATTATGACAGGGGCTGTCATGCCAGAGGGGGCTGAAGCGGTTATTCCTGTCGAAAATACCGTCGAAACCGATGAGGGGATTCAACTACCTGAAACTATAAAAATGGGGGCAAATATCCGTAAAAGGGGTGAAGATATTGCACAAGGTGAACCAATCATCACCACAGGTGAACCCCTCACTGCCTATGCTATCACCCAACTTGCTAGCCAAGGTATCACCCACGTCACTGTCTATCAAAAACCGCGTGTCACGATCTTTGCCACAGGACATGAGCTACGTATGCACTATGAACCGATCGAAGCGCATCAAATCTACAACTCCAATGCACCGATGTTTATTGCACGCACCCAAGAGCTTGGGTGTGATGCAAAATTTACAGGCTCAACAGCCGATACAATGGAATCGATTAAAGCCCATATTCATGATGCACTCGATTCAGATCTGATTATCACGAGTGGTGGTGTGAGTGTTGGGGATGCAGATTTTACGAAAGAAGCTTTTGCTGAACTTGGTATGGAGATACTCTTTAGCAAAGTCAATATTAAACCAGGCAAACCGACTACGGTTGGGCGTATTGGAAAGACATGGGTTGTCAATCTACCTGGTAACCCTTCTGCTGCCGCTGTCAACTTTGAAATCTTTGCCCGCTCCATCATCAACCGTCTGCATGGTATGAATGCTCCCTATATTGCACCTATTATGACAACCTGCGCCAACGACAAAACAATCAAACCAGGCAAATATAGCGTACTGATGGGAAGATTCAATGGAGAAGCATTTGAAGTCTTAGAGAAGCAAGGACCTGGGATGGTGAGTCCTCTCAAAGAGGCTGATGGTCTTATCATTACCACCCCAGATGTGACACATCTTCAAAAGGGGCAACCTGTACGGATGATCCCTCTTCATCATAATCTCACTGCTCAAAAAGCGGTCAATCTCTTTACCGAAGTTTAGAGATATACTCTGCCAGTGCATTGATTTGTACTGGTGTGAGTCCTTGCGCTTGTGGTGACATCACCCCTTTAAGCGATCCACCATAGATACCCTTTTGATACCCCTCAATCTTTTTCATCAACACCTCTTTGGGCTGTCCTGCGATGACGCGACTCGTTCCAAGTGCCTGCTTCTTACCGAGTTTACCGTGACACTTGACACATCGCTGAAAGAGCGCCTTAGCATCGATCGATGGATCGGCTGCTGGTGCCTTATCCATGGTCGATACTGAAAAGTCTTGGTTTCGATCACCACATCCACTGATACTTAGTACGATCAGTAGCGTTCCAACGATCCATCCTATCAATGTTTTCATTCTCTGATCCTTTAATAAGAGGTATCACCCCTCGTATGGATCATTATACCCTGTTAGACAACCGATGGATTGACAAACCGTTTGCCTTCGAGCAACTCCTCAAACATCTTTGGATTGTGCCACTCTGCTTTCACCTGCTCTGAAAAGATGATCTTATCAAGCTTAATGGCTCCCATATCACGATTATAGGCATCGTTACGATCCGCCTGTGCATAGCCTGTTTCTGTTTCATGAACAATCACACTATCAAGCGTCACATCAGACTCTCCATTCATCATATCTGTCTGCTCTAAGACACGATCAATTAAGAGAAAAAAGGTTCGAGCAAACTGTTCTGCTGATGGGTTCACAGGTAGTTCCACCCAACGCTCACTCCACTTTTTCATATCAGCAAGATAGTTGGGGTCATCATCACTCCAAAGTGTAATAGCATGATCAAAGGCATCGATAAAATCTTTAATCATCCCTTTGGTCAAACCAAAATCATAAACCATCTGCCCACGATCGAGTGAAGGTGCTGTAAAGAGAAGTTCCACTTTGTAAGAGTGGCCATGAATACTTCGACTACAACGCCGTGAGGTACACCCCCGTACAATATGGGCATTTTCAAACTTATAGAGCTTTCGAATAATCATCTTTTCCTCCAATCGATCAAACCACTCTCGATTTGATTCATCGTTTCTCTTCTCGATTCCATAATCTTACATGCAGTCGATCACTATAATGATAACCATGCTTCAAACAGAAGGGTACCACATATTTGGCATGTTCATGTAGTTGTGGAATCGACTCACCTAACGGCATACAGTAGATTGGATTCTCATACCCATCACAAATTTCAGAGATCTGTTCATACGCATCACGTTCAATCAACTCACTATTGAGTGTAAACTTGAAAAATGACTCCTTCCCCTCTTTTGCCAAATGGGCAATCGCTTCTGGCACAATACGTCGCTCTTTTGGCTCTCCACTGTTAGAGAGTTTCACTGCCATAGCAAAAGTGACACTGCGATAGGCAGGATACGCTTCAAATGATGGTGCCAGTGTTGCATTGGTCTCAACGGTGACCCGATAGTGATTCTCCACCATCCACTCAACAGCACGATAAAAGATAGGATTTTCAGCATAAAGCATCGGCTCTCCTCCCGTTAAGACAATATCGGGACGATAGGAGAGGTTGACAACATAGTTTTGAATGATCTCGATCAATCTATCAGCATCTTCAACCTCTTGCCAATCCTCTTTAAAGAGTCGTGTATAGACAGCTCGAACAGTATCACACCCTAAAATTCTTTTGCCTTTTTGCCATGTCTCTCCAAAACCTGGACACCGCAAATTACATCCACCAAAACGTAAAAAGATTGAGGGAGTTCCCATATAGGGTCCCTCTCCTTGAATCGAAAAAAAATCTTCAACAAGATAGATCATCGTCTTCTATATACCTTTTATTCACACGAATTTTTATCACTCTATCAATTTGCTACACGTTTGCAGACCGCAAGCTCGTAAATTGCTCTTGTGCTTGCACTCTCTTTGAGAAACATGACACGCAGGTGTCATTTTTTTAACGCAATTTACCCACCTGTTTCATAAAAAGCGCGTGAGGACTCTTCACCCTCCTCTTCACTCCAGCGATTCTTTTCGGGCTTATTTCTCAACACTTCACGCAAAATTTCACTCGCCTGATCAATATCACCTGCCTTGACCGCATCACGAATACTCATCGCCTCATCAAAGTAGAGACAAGGAATCAAAAATCCCTCAGCTGTGAGACGAATACGGTTACAACTCTCACAAAAGTCATGTTTATGCGGATCAATGAGTCCAAATTGATACCCATCATCTGTCACATAGTTAAATGCTGGACTACTTCCCTCACGCCCTATCTTCCGAATCGTATATCGCTCTTTGACTTTTGCAAGAATCTCTTTACCCGTCAACCCCTGTAAACCTGCTTTGGCATGAACATTCTCCATATACTCAATATAGCGAATCGTCATACCACGTGCTTTGGCATACTCCATCACATCAATAATCTCATCCTCATTGATCCCTTTCAGAGGTACCATATTAACCTTGACTTTCAATCCAACATCAAGTGCCTTTTCAACACCTGCAAGCACCCGATCTAAAACATCTTTTTGGGCAATCTTTGCTGCCACATCAGGTTTAAGAGAGTCGATAGAGATATTAATCCGTCGTAGTCCTGCAGCTTTCAAACGCTCTGCTACATCTGCCAATAGATACCCATTGGTTGTCATCGCCAAATCGATATCAGGTTTATGGTTGTGAATCATCTCCACAAAGCGATCAAGATCTTCCCGTAATAGTGGTTCACCACCTGTGATACGGATTTTATCGACCCCCTCATCAATCGCAACACGTACAAAGCTAAAAAGCTCTTCAAAGCTAAGAAGGTTTTCACGTGGCACCCATGAAAATGGTTTTTCAGGCATACAGTATTGACATCGAAAATTACACCGCTCTGTTACAGAGATGCGTAGATAGTTGACTTTACGACCATGTCCATCTATTAACATATTAATCCCACCAATCGGTAAACTAACCTTTTGCATGCACGAGTGCATACCAAAAGCTTACAAAATATTTCACAAGTCAAGCAATTGACTCTTTCTTGACCTATCTCGCCTTATTTTACTGCAAATACTAAAAAAGAAGTTTAATTGAAGGAAAAAAGTTCGCAGAGCCGAAACTCTGCGAACAAGAGAGGAGTTCTTAGTGGAGTTCTCTCCAGATACTCTGTTTCCAGAGGTATGCAAGAATTGCGAAGATAAAGAGGTAAAGCATGACCATCTTACCAACACTATCACGCTCATGGCGTTTGCTATCACCCACATCAGCAAGATATTCAACCACTTTATCAGCACTATCAGCTGTCACACCAACACGTGGCATCGCTGTACCATGCAATAGATTTTGTGGATTCTCAATAAATGTTTTGATGTAGTGCTCACCACGAGATCGGATATACATTGAAAGATCTGGTGGAAGTTTACCCATATATTTTGTTAGGTAATCTTGATAATCAAGTACTTTTGCATCATACAAAAGCTCATCTTTCTTATGCTTAAACTTCGGTTTTTCACCCAACTGTGTCCAGCCGTCATACTTCACAGCGTGACAACGACCACATGCTGTCTCAAAGGCCATTTTAGGTGTAATATCTTCAGGCTTTTTGGCAATTGACTTCAAATAAGCCACAATGTCAGCCACCTCTTGATCAAGATCACCACCAAGACCATAGAATGGTGTCATTGGGTGGGTTCGACCACCTGTAAATTTATGCTCAACCTTGAGTGCATGTGCAGGATTTTTGATCAATGCTGCAAGGAATTTTGCATCAAAAATTGCACCCGCATTACTCAAGTCAGGTGGATTCACACCAAAGCTTGCCGCTGCAGAGACAGGATCCATCGGTGCAGGCATACCTGCCGCTTTAACACCGTGACATCCAATACATCCCGCATTCATAAAGACTTCAGCACCACGTGTTGCATCACCTGTTTTTTGAAGTGGCTCTAAGTCATCATATGCATAGTGTTCACTCTCAACATGCACATGCATAATAGAGTGTGCATAAGGTTCAACGCCCCAATAGGTCAGCAGTGTAAAGAATACGACTACCGCTAAAATTTTCAATTCTTTCATTTCAGCCCCCTTACACTGCTTTTTCTTTTTTGGTAATGATTGGCAGAACAATCCAAAGTCCAATAAAGATGACTGCCGCTACAAAACCAATCGAACTGTAAATGCCTTGTGGAGGCAATTTACCCATCACTGTCAATACAATCATATCGACCAACATAACCCAGAACCATACCTTGAACATACCACGGCGACTTGCTGGTGCAACATTTGGACTCTTATCAAGGAATGGCAAGAAGAAGAAGATCACTTGTGCAAAACCAAATGCAATCAAACCTGGATCTTTCGGGAATGGTCGAAGAATCTCATAACTCCAGAGGAAGTACCACTCAGGATAGATGTGTGGTGGTGTTTTAAGACCATCAGCTGGGTCAAAGTTGATTGGATCCATTGCAAAATCGAAATGCCAGAAGACAAGATAGAAGTAGAAGATCAAGAAGATGCTCACAACGAACATATCTTTACTAAGGAAGTCTGGCTGGAAGCGGATAACTTTTGCCTCTTTTTTATTGCCTGCAAGATACTTTTTCGCCTCTTCATCAAAGTCGATCTCTTCACCATCTTGGTTATTAACATGTGGAATACGAAGGGTACCAAAGTGAAGACCGATCAATCCAATAATAGCAAGTGGCAAAAGAAGAACATGAAGCATAAAGAAGCGTGTCAAGAATGCTTGACCTGGAACATAATCACCACGAATCCACTCAACCAAGCCATTAAATTCCAAAGAACCAAGACTAAAGAGGTTGGTAATAACCATACCGGCCCAGTAACTCATCTGTCCCCAAGGAAGCATATAACCACTAAATGCTTCAGCAGAGAAGGTGACAAAAAGGAGCATACCAGAGATCCAGATCAATTCACGCCCCTTTTTATAAGAGCCGTAGTAGATACCGGTAAACATGTGGATATAGATAATCAAGAAGACAACAGACGCCGCAACCGCATGCATGTGACGCCAGAGCCATCCAAACTCAACCTCTTGCATAATTGTATAGTTAACACTATCAAATGCTGTCTCAATATTTGGCTGATAATACATTAAAAGGAAAATACCCGATACCAACAAGATTCCAAATGTGATGGCAAGAACCATCCCCATTGCCCAGAGGAAGTTGATATTTTTTGGAATCCAATACTCTTCTGCCAAGACTCGACGTAACGTCTTGATCGCAAGGCGTTGGTCGAGCCACTCTTCCAAATTGCGTGCTTTTTCAAAATGTGCCATTTACCTGCTCCTTTAGGCGATAACGCCAGCTTCTTTCATTTTCTTATACTCAGGGCCCTCTTCACCGAGAATAATTGTCGTTCCATCCAATCTAAATGGAGGAATAACCATTGGACTTGGAGGAGGCGGTGCAGTATTGATCGCACTGGCATTAAACTCACCACCATGGCATGCACATTTGAAGTCATGTTTGTCAGGACGATATGCGGGAATACAACCAAGATGTGTACAAAGGCCAATACAGATAAGGAAGTGATCGTTTCCAACGATCACATCACGTGCTGTCTCCTCATCTGTCTGATTGGCAACCATTTCAGGAGTTTTTTTAAGAATGAAGATAGGCTTTCCACGCCATTTTTCAACGTTCAATACGTTGGGTTCTGCAGCAGAAAGGTCTACTTTTGTAAATCCTGCTGCCTTAACACTTGGAAGGGGGTCCCAGGTTTTCTTAGCCGCATAGAGTGCGCCAAGACCACCAAGAGCCGCCCAACCGCCAAAGACTTTACCCATAAAGTCGCGTCGGCTGTTGTCTGCCATAGCTGATCCTTTTTTGGAGATTTTAAATCAGCCAATTATAGAACCCAAAAGGTTAATTTCTCATTAATATTAATTTACATTATATTTAATGTAGCGTGCAATCTCCTGTACCGCTTCTTTTTGTAGCACTTTCTCTTGATAATTTACATTATCTAAAAGTGCTTTTTGGATCGCTTCTTTATCAAAAGTAGTAATAATAGGGATCCCTAATCGCTCCATTTTTTGATCCCAAGCATCTGAAACTCCTGGCTTTTTAAGGTAGATAGGTTTTGATCCCGAAGCCAACGCTTCAAGGGTAGTTTGCGGTGATGAAGAGATAAAACGACCCGCTTGCATCAAGACCTCATCATAACTTTCTGACTCTTCAACCGACTGAAATTTTTCAGCCAACTCATCACCATACTGCATAAAGAAATAGTATCCTTCAAGTAGGGTCACATTCAACCCCTTGAAAGCGTCGCTAAGCCCTAAAAGTCGCTCTTCGTAGTCATCATCACCCCAAAAATAGACCGTCTCATTTTTATGCTCAGTCGAGGTAAAATAGCGTGGATCAACAATATCAGCTTGAGGGGCATCACCCACCTCTTTCATACTCGAAATAAGAATCTCACCCTCTTCTGCAAAGTCATCTGGATTATCACTTATTCGAATAAATTTGTAGAAGTAGGATGCCATATCTCTCCACATGGCACGACTCTCCTCTTCTGAATCAAAAACCAATGCATCAGAGGGTGTTGCAATGTTGGCAATGTTACGTACAACATCAACACTCACATAGTGCGAAATACCAAACTGCTCTTTGGCATACTCACCTGCTCGAAAGTCATTGGTCAACATTCTGACATCCACACCCATCTCATGTAGTGCATTAATGACGGGTGCACTTCGGCGTAAACGATCGAGTCCAACACGATGTCCTGTATTAATATAGTAATAGAGTTTCACAAAAATCCTTTCTTGCGTTAAGTTGTAAAAAAAATGATGTCACTTCAAGTAAAACTAAGATTTTACACTCTGTCACGACTGACCTTTGGGTTGACGTTTACCCTTTTCAGCCATTTTGATATAGATATGTAAAATCTCAATGGCTGCAGGTGTCACACCACTGATCTGACTAGCCGCCTGCAGTGTTGGTGGCTTAAAGCGTGCCAACTTCTCTTTGATCTCATTGCTCAATCCTGAAATATGGTCGAATGTCATATCTTCAGGAATCTTCACCTCAAGCATCTCATGCATCTTTTCAATCTGCTCTTTCTGCTTGGCAATATATTTGTCATATTTGGCATGAATCATCAACTGCTCTTTGACATCCTCTGGATAATTAGAGGTTTCAGGGATGAGTTGATCGAGTTTATCCATCGTAAAGTCAGCCCGTCCAATAATCAATTTTAAAGAGGTTTTATCGGTAATCTTTTCAAGCCCCAATGTTTCAAGCTTTTTCAACCCCTCTTTACTTGGCGTTAAAAAACGCTCCTCCATCAGAGCTAACCCCTCTTGAATCATCTCCTGCTTCTTCAACATCTTTGTATAGGTCACTTCATCGATCAGACCAAAAGCGTAACCATACTTCATGAGTCGTAAATCGGCATTATCTTCACGCAACATCAAACGATACTCTGCACGGCTTGTAAACATACGATACGGCTCTTTGGTTCCCTTAGTCACCAAATCATCAATCAAAACCCCGATATAGGCTTCATCACGCCCAAGAATAAATGGCTCTTTGCCTTGAACTGCCAATGCTGCATTAATACCAGCCATCAAGCCCTGTGCCGCTGCCTCTTCATATCCTGTGGTTCCATTAATCTGACCGGCAAGATAGAGGTTTTTCACCTTCTTCGTCTCAAGGGTATGCTTCAACTCTGTTGGATCAACATAGTCATACTCAATCGCATAACCGTAACGTACAATCTTGGCATTCTCCATCCCCTCAACAGAACGGATCATCTCAAGCTGTACATCGGTCGGAAGGGATGTACTCATTCCGTTAATGTAATACTCTGTCGCCTCCAACGTCTGCGGTTCAATGAAGAGGTGGTGTCGCTCTTTATCACGGAAGCGGTTAATCTTATCTTCGATACTTGGACAGTAGCGTGGTCCAACACCTTCAATCTGTCCCGAAAAGAGTGGTGCACGGTGAAAGTTTCCTTCAATCAGTGCATGGGTTTGTGCATTGGTGTAAGCGATATAGCATGGCAACTGCTTAGGATGAAACGTTGCACGATCGGTTCGGAAACTAAATGGCTTTGGTGGTTCATCACCTGGTTGGGGTTCCATCTTAGAAAAGTCGATCGTTGCACCATCAATACGTGGGCATGTTCCCGTCTTAAGGCGTCCGATATTGAGCCCCAAACGCTTCAAGTTTTCTGCCAATGCGGTCGATGCAAACTCTCCAGCACGCCCCGCCTCTTTTTGTACCTCACCAATATGAATCACACCATTAAGGAAGGTTCCTGTCGTTAAAATCACCTTTTGGGCATAAAAGGTCTCACCAAGCTCTGTTTTAACACCGACCACTGCCCCATTTTCAACCAATAGCTCTTCGACCATCCCTTGCAAAATGTCAAGATTCTCTGTTCCAAGGCAAACGGTACGTGCCTCAATGCGGTAACGATCCATATCGATCTGTGCCCGACTACCACGTACCGCTGGACCTTTGGTCTCATTCAAAATACGAAACTGCAAGCCTGCTTTATCGGTTAAAAGCCCCATCTCACCACCTAAGGCATCGAGCTCTTTGACCAGATGCCCTTTGGCAAGTCCCCCAATCGCTGGGTTACAGCTTGCCGCACCAATCTGCTCTGCCAAAATCGTAATCATCAATGTTTTTAGCCCCATACGAGCCGGAGCAAGCGATGCTTCAATACCTGCGTGTCCACCGCCAACAACTATCACATCATATTTCATTGTGCGTTCCTAATCTCCCTATAGTATTATTACGGATTATAGCTTTTTGAGGTTAAAAAAGATATGATACTATCACTTTAAACCCTTTGTGCGAAAGTACCATATTATCGTTATATTAGGAGGTTTCTCCCCCATGTTTACAGGATTAATACGTGAAATGGCTGAAGTGGTCTCATATGCCAATAACATCTTAACACTCAAAGCAAACTATCGTCCAAAGATTGGGGATTCTATCGCTGTCAATGGGGTCTGTCTTACGGTTGTTGAAGTGGCAGAGGGGAGCTTTAGTGTTGAACTTGCCGATGAGACCAGAGAAGTGATCGCCATGGAGAACCTCAAAGGCAGAGTCCATATTGAACCAGCCATGCAGATGGGTGACCGATTTGAAGGGCATATTGTCCAAGGGCATGTCGATACTGTCGGAACCATCACACATATTCAAAAGCGCACCAACGGCACCGACTTTTTCATCTCAATTCCTGCAAACTACCTTCAATATGTGATTCCCAAAGGCTCCATTACAATTGATGGGGTGAGTCTTACCATCAATGAGGTAACAGAAGATGGATTTCGCCTCACAATCATTCCGCATACTCTTAAAGAGACACGCTTCAGTGAATACCGTGTCGGTACCCGTGTCAATGTCGAAACCGATCTCTTTGCCCGCTATGTCGCAAAGATTCTTGAAGCTCGTGAGGTAGCTAAAAGGCGTGGGTGGGAAGAGATTGAACATATCCAATCCCTCTATTAAGTGATAAGCATGCGACTCTTTCTTGGAAGTTTTGCCACCGTTCCATCCTATCATCAAATCCGATATACGATGCAACCCTACTTTGAGGGGAAGTGGGTTGAACCACGTAATCTTCATCTCACTTGGCTCTTTTTGGGAGAGAGAGCATCGGCTGACCCGATTATTGAGGCGTTAGAACCACTCAAACAGATTCAAAGAGAGCCCCTCACACTGCAAGGCTTTGGAACATTTGGCAAACCTAAGCCCAAAGTCTTTTTTCTAAAGACACCATCCCAACATGCTCTACCCCTTTACCACCATATCATCGAACTATTAGGAGAAAAGCCTTCTAAACCGTTTCATCCACATATCACCCTTACACGTATCAAGTGCTTTCACTCCTTTGGATTCAAACAGCTCAACCATCCGTGGATGCACCAACCCCTTGGAACTGTTGAACCAACGATTCGACTGATTGAGAGCCATTTAACCCCATCGGGACCTATCTATATACCACTTGCGGAGTTTTAAGATGAAAAATCTCTTTGAGTATGCTGTTCCAACCCATGGAGAGTGGTTTAAGACCCTTTTACAAAATGATAATGTCACAATTGAAGTGATTGTAAGTAGTGACACTCCCGAACCAAAAGTCTATAATCAACCCCATGATGAAGCGGTTCTGCTTATCGATGGTGAAGCCACTCTCGAACTTCAAGGTCAAGAGATTACGATGAGACCAGGAGACTTTTTACACATTCCAGCCCATACGCCACATAGGGTCTTAAAGACTGCCAAAGGGAGCCGTTGGCTTGCAATTCACACCAAGGAGGCACTATGCTAACCCCAAAAGCTGCCGCTCTTAAATACCATGCCAATCGAGATCTCGCCCCCAAAGTGGTCGCATCAGGGCGTGGAGAGATTGCCCTAAAGATTCTTGAAAAGGCAAAAGCCTTTGATGTCCCTATCTTTCAAAATGAGTACCTTGCCGATGCACTCTTAAAACATGAAGTTGGCAGTGAAATCGACCCCCAACTCTTTCAAGCTGTTGCCGAAGTCTTTATCTGGCTGATGAAAACAGAAAAGCGTATCGAGTTATCATCTCACTGATGAAAAGTTGACATCTCCTCGATACACATCCATCACTTGCATTTTTTTTCGATCACAACACCTATATCAGCCGGTTTGGCATAGTAATAAGGAGCCGTTGTAATAAGACCGTCAACGCCAGTCAAAGCATAAGCTTCAACATT
>QNYO01000090.1 GCA_003978765.1 Hydrogenimonas sp.
CTCTTTGTCCCGGTGCCTATAGCGAGGGGGTCATACCCGGTCCCATCCCGAACCCGGAAGTCAAGCCCCTCTGCGCTGATAATACTGCTCCCTTCGGGAGTGGGAAGGTAGGTCGGTGCCGGGCTGGAGGTTTCTTTCCCACTTCTTCTTTCCCATCTATTCAATATCTTTTCCATATTTAAGTTTTACATTATAATAAATAGAATTATCACTTTTGTCTCCTCTATCATCACTCTTATTGATTACCTTCTTGCAATCCACTTACTACTTATCTCTTGAAAAGCTTTAGATTTTCTATAAGTAAAAACTATTGAATCATCTTTTATAAAAATAAGACTTGTTTAAAGCGAATAGACCTATAATGATTAGTAATGCAGGACTGTCAGGACTGTAGGTATGGTAAAGACCAGCATATAAGAAGGAGTAAGAATGAAAAAATTAATTTCTATGTCTGTTGCCGCGGCAGTCGCAACAACGATGAGTTTTGCCTCATCAACCGATGATCTTCGTGCGGAGTTGGAAGCACTGAAAAAAGAGGTTGCCGCACTTAAAAAGCAGACCAAAGGTTTGAAGGCTAAGAAGATTAAGAAGCAGATTAGCCAGTTAAAATCGGCAGCACTCAATGATAATATTAAGTGGAGTGTCGATTTTAGAACAGCTTATGATGTTATTGGATACAAATATGCTGATGGTACATCGGATTGGAATCAGATCTTTACCAATCGTCTTTGGTTGGGTATGGGATTTGCACCGACCAGTAACTTGATATTCAAGGGTACATTGAGTTACTATAAAATGTATGGTCAACTTCCTGATCCTAAAATGGGCTTTAACTATTTTGACTGGGTTGTGAATGAAACACCAAATGATGGACAGTTAAGGGTTAAAGAGGCGTATTGGCTCTATTTTGGTGATGCCTTCTTGGGTGCGAATATTCCTTGGACAGCGAGCTTTGGACGACGACCTGCTACAGATGGTCTTTTGGTCAATTATCGAGAGGATCAAAACCCAAAATCTCCAATTGGACATATTATCAATACGGAATTTGATGGGGCAAGTTTTAAATTTGATTTGAATAATGTGACAGAAATTCCTGGTATGTACTTTAAGCTCTGTATGGGACGTGGTATGACCAATGCATCATCTCGATACCATGGTATTACATCAAATGGTGATGGAACATACACGATTGATTCCAATGCTGTAGATTATACAAAAGTTGATGGTGCTAAAAATGTAGATTTGGCTGGTTTCATTTTTGTTCCGTATGATGATGGTCAATACTCTGTTCATACAACAGCTTTTAAAGCATTTAATTTAC
Organism: Hydrogenimonas sp.; assembly: GCA_003978765.1. GTDB lineage: Bacteria > Campylobacterota > Campylobacteria > Campylobacterales > Hydrogenimonadaceae > Hydrogenimonas. The sequence goes on from QNYO01000090.1 coordinate 1,322, forward strand.
CAGGTATGGTAGATGTTTCACCATTAAATTCGACTAGAGGTGATGGAGTATTTACATTTGCTCAAGTTGGTGATATTTATGGAGCAGCAATAAGTTTTATTGCAGAAGGTATTGGTGATGGCATCAATGATATGCTTGATGATACTGTTCTGTTTGCAAGTTTGGCAGGAAGTAAGACAGATCCAAAAGGAAATGGTCTTAATATGCTTGGTACTTCCGATAAAAAGAGTGGTACATCAGTCTATCTTGGAGCTAACTGGCCTTGTCAGATGATTGATGATGCACGTGTGGGTGTTGAGTACAACCATGGAAGCAAATATTGGAGAAGTTTTACCTACGCAGAAGATACATTGGCAGGTAGTAAGCTTGCGGCACGTGGTGATGCTTTTGAAGTGTGGTTTAATAAAGAGTTGATTGGTAAGAAGTTGACAGCGCAGCTTCGTTATACCTACATTGACTATAAGTACACTGGAAGTAATGCATTCTTTGGCGATGGTGGTACACCTTTGACAATGGATGAAGCACAAGCTTATATGATGAATCCTGTGGATAAAGCGCAAGATATTCGTCTCTATATCCGCTACCGTTACTAATCCAATATCCCTTCGATCTCTCCCTTTTGCACCCCTTTTGGGGTGCATATCTTATAAAATCTGTTTGAGAAGATTGTCGGCAATATTTTTGTAGTACCCTTTTTGGAGTTGATCTCCCATAGCAACAGGTGGAGTTCCTGCATCGGAGTACTCACGGATTTGCATATCGAGTGGAATTTGACCAAGGAATGGGATTTCATATCTCTTAGCGATTGTCTCTCCACCACCTTTTCCAAAGATGTCATACCGCTTTTGGGTATCGGGTGCGATAAAGAAGCTCATATTCTCTACCAATCCACCAATGGGCACCTTAATATCTTTGAACATCATGATGGCACGGCTAACATCATCGAGTGCAACAGGTTGTGGTGTGGTGACGATGACACCTGCTGTAATGGGTAGCTCTTGTGCCATAGTGAGCTGAATATCTCCTGTACCTGGTGGCATATCGATCACAAGAAAGTCGAGTTCACCCCAATCAACATCTTCAAGGAATTGAATCAATGCACTAACAGCGACAGAACTTCGCCAAACCAGAGGTGTATCAGAAGATGGAGTTGTCAGACCGACACTCATAATTTTGATGCCAAAGTTTTCACTTGGAATAATTTTGTCGTTATCATTCCATCGCAACTTCTCATCGGCAACCTGTATCATGCGTGGGACATTGGGACCATAGACATCGGCATCAAGAAGTCCTACTTTAAAGCCCTTTTGTGCCAATGCAACTGAAAGGTTAACAGAGACGGTACTTTTGCCAACGCCACCTTTACCACTTGTCACAGCAATGACACGTTTGGCATAGGGGGCACGATTATTGGGGTTGGCAGTATGACCATAGTTGATCGACTTTTTTTGTGTGATCGCTTTTCGTTGAACATCAACATTGCCATGAAAGAGGTCATAAAGACGCTCTGCAAGTATGCGATAGGCTTCATCATTCTGCATGGATAGGATAATGGAAAACTTCCCATCCTCTTCACTGATCTCTTCAACCACTTTCAGATCGATAATCGATTTATCCAACCCTGGGTAGTTGACTTTTTTTAGCTCTTCAAGAATGGTTTCTTTATTCATATGGGTTACTCCTCATCTCTCTTTGTAAAAGGAGAGTTGTTGAACGTGCCTTTTGAATCCACTGTTGCATGAGTGGTGCAGCAGCTGGAAAGTTTTGTGCTAAGGTTTGGTAGGTTTTTGCACGCTCTTGCAAAAGCTGGATAAATCCTTGCATCATTTGCGCTTTCATATTGTTCTCATAGGCATGGTGCATGATCTGTTTCAGAAGTGCCATGCGATCTTTCATCGGAAGGTCAAGCCCTAACGATTTTCCAACTTTGACAATATCGGCATTGGTGACATAGACACCAGAGTAAAAGACAGCCATAAGGTGGCGTTCAACCCCTTCATAAGCGGGTGGAAGAACATTGTCATGATGTTTCTGTTTCATGCAATCTCCCTTTTTGAGAGATTGGCTTTGGCTGCTTTGGCAACATTTTCATCGGGATCTTTGATAAGGCGTTTTAAAAGCTCGATAGGAGCCGATGGATTCTCTGCGACACGCATACGTACCATCTTATCAGAGTCATCAGCGAGTGTCTTTAAGATCTTAATAGGGGTGTTGGGATTACCTGATAGACCATCCCGTACAATCTTTTCATCACTGAAGAGATTTTGGAGAATATGTGATGGGGTATTGGGGTTGGTCGCCACAAGGGCACGAACAAGATTGACAGGATCTTTTGCTAACTTTTCAAGAATATGGATAGGTGTGTGAGGATTTTTGGCAACAGCCCATCGGCTACCCATATCTTCAACATCAGAGAGTTTGATCAGAAGCTCTTCCATGATCGGACTCTTCTCTTTTTCTCGGTCATAAACAGAGGTACGAAGCGAGAGATTCATCGCCACATGACCAACAATATGCATATCATCACAGAACATTTCAAAAATGGTTTGAACCTCCTCAAGTGGGAGGTTTTTATCCTCTAATTTCTCAAGTGCTTCTTCTTTATTCATGATAAATAGGACCCTTCTTTTCTAAGTTTTTGGTTTATGGTATCACAAAGGTTAGGGGGAGTCAAACATATCAATTGTTATTGAAAGATTCTTGGAGAAGGTGACGGTTTAATAATAATATTTTTTTATCTCTTCAAAAAAAATTCTCAGGATCATCATGAAAATTGTATGAACGATTTTATTTACCAATAATTTGCTTGTTGATAGTAAATAAAAGGATAATTATTCTTTCTTTCAGACTCACTTAAGAAGTTGACTCCTACAATGTAGTTGTATCGGAAGCCCCGAAAATATGGTGCGAATGGCATCCTAAACTAAATTATAAGGAGTGGTAATGAAGCAGTGGCTCAAGACGCTATGCTTTGCGGGTATCTTTTCTGCTTCCACGATGATGGCGGCAGACAAGATTACGATTCAGCCCGAAGAAGCGGTCAAGCTGATTGGTAAGCCGGGTTATGTCTTTGTCAGTGGAGACAGTGAAACGGCTTTTGAAGGGGGACATATCAAGGGTTCACGCAATATGTATGCCCACCATCTACATCATGCAGATATTATGGGAAATCTGCATTGTGAACCTCTCTATCAATGCCCTGAACATGCAGAACATTACATTAGCAGTAAGGGAATTAAAAATAGCGATACGATTATCGCCTATGACAACTGGAGAGGGCCAAACGCAACGGGTGTCTATAGCTTTTTCAAATCTTTTGGACATGAAAAGGTGTATGTTCTTGACGGCGGACAGGATGGCATTAAAGCACTTGATCCAAATCAAAAGATTTATGATGATCTTAAAGCTGAAAAAAGAAAGCTAAAAAAAGCATACAAAAAAGCCAAAAGAGCCCACGACAAAGAGAAAATGGCGGAGTTGAAAGCTAAAATTAAAGAATTAACTTCGCAGATGAAAAAGGTCTCGAAAAAACTGCTTGTTCAGCGTGGTAAAGAGAAGCACTTCAAACATACACACTACACAATCGATCCGAATAAGATCAAACCTGAATTGCTTGCAACGACGGAAGAGGTCTATAACGCGATGCAAGATATTCTCAAAAATGGTGAGAAGAGTAAGTATGTCATCATCGATACACGCAGTATGACCGAAATTATTGGTGAGCGTAAGATGGATAATGTGGCACGTGGTGGGCATATTCCAGGTTCTAAATTTATTGAGTGGAAAAAGGTTACCGATTTTGATCGTAAAAAGAGCTTCCGTACAAAAGAGGAGCTTAAAAAGATGTTTGAAAAATATGGTGTGACACCTGATAAAACAGTCTATGCCTATTGTCAAGTCGGTGCAGGACGCGGTTCTGAAATTGTAACGGCGCTCGAGTTGTTGGGTTATAAAAATGTCAAAGTCTATTCAGGTGCATGGGATACCTGGGGCAATAACATGAATCTGCCGATTCGACGCTAAGGGAGAGTGAATGATGCAAGAAGCAAATACTAAACGACGCGATTTTCTTAAATTTTCAGGGGTGACTGCAGCTCTTGTTGCGTCACAAGGAAGTCTGTTTGCAAAGACAGGTGTCATCAAGGTTGAAAATGGAAAAGAGAACTATCCAAATACAACCTACACCGAAGAGATGTACCGCAATGAGTTTGACTTTACACGTGGTAAAAAGGAAGATACAGGCTTTGCTTACCACTGTGTTAACTGTCAGGGTAACTGTGCATGGGAAGTCTGGTCGCATAATGGTATCGTAACACGTGAGAACCAGTCGGCACGCTACCCTTCGATCAATGCAAAGATTCCAGACTTCAACCCGCGTGGATGTAACAAAGGTGTTCAGCACTCTCAAATCATGTATGAAAAAGACCGCATTCTTTATCCAATGAAGCGTGTCGGTGAGCGTGGTGAGGGTAAATGGAAACGTATCAGCTGGGATGAGGCAGCAACAGAAGTTGCAGAAAAGATCTTTGATGTTATGACCGATCCAGATCGTGGTCCTGATAAATTGATGGTCCATGCTGGTACAGGACTCTTGACTGAGGGACGACGTGGTGCACCACTGCGATTCTCTACCCAACTTGGTGCGGTACGTATCTATCCAGCATCCTATCTTGGAGATATGTTCTCTGGTGCGGCGATTGCGTATGGTGAGGGTAACGTCGGTGGTACGTATGACTTTATGTACACCGTTGATACATCAATCTTCTGGGGTGGTAACCCATCGGTTTCTCGTATTCCTGATGCCCACTTTGTATGGGAAGGAAAGTATAACGGTGCCAAAGTCATCATCATTACACCAGAGTTTAATGCATCGGCAAAATCTGCTGACCTTTGGATTCCTGTTAAACCAGGTAGTGACAACATCTTGGCAATGAGTGTCATTCATGTCATCTTGAATGAGAAGCTCTATAAACCAGGCTTTATGAAGATCTTTACCGACCTTCCATTCCTTGTGCGTCTTGATAATCAGAAGCTTCTTCGCCGTTCTGACATAGAGCATGCTAAGAATGCTGAAGAGGAAGAGAAGTTTGAAGAAGAGTTTTATGCAATGAATGCCAAAACAGGCAAACCTGTTTTGATGCCTGGTACTGAAGGAAGTGAGCATAAGACACTTCGCCTTGAAGAGTTTGGTATTGACCCTGAGCTTGAGGGTGTTTGGACAGTTAAGACCAAAGATGGTGAGGTCAAAGTGACCACAGTCTTTGAGATGCTCAAAAAGTCGGCGGCAGAGTTTGCACCAGAAAAGACCCAAAAGATTACCGGTGTCCATCCTGATATTGTTCGTGAGCTTGCCCACGATATTGCAAAACCAAAAGTTGTCACGATCACAACAGGCTTCTCTCTCAACAAATATTTCAACGGTATGATGACCATTTGGAATATCGCTTCAATCTGTGGTCTTACTGGACGTATGGGACCATATGGTGGTTTGAATACTGAAAATGAGTTTAGTTTGAGTGGTTTGGGTGCGCTGAGTGGTTTTGGTGGTAAGTATAAACCACGCTTCGGTTCAGGTTTTGTTGGCGAATTTGTCTTTGGTGATGGTCTTAAGACGTTTGATCAATACTTCAGTGATGAAGATGTTCGCCGTGCCCAAAACGGTATGAGCAAAAAAGATTATATGGAGATTGTCCAAAAACTCCTTAAAGAGGGTGAGAATAACAAAGCCAATATGGAGTCTCATAATGGTAATGTTGTCAAACCATGGTGGCAACCTGATACAGCGATTATCGTGGCTGACTCGAAGTTTAGACGTAATAAAGGTAGCCAGTACCGTGAAGCCTTCTTGAAGAAGACCAAATTCTTCTGTTATGTCGATTTCCGCATGTCTGAAGCGGCTGTATATGCCGATATTCTGCTTCCTGCAAAATCACACTATGAAGTCTATGACCTTCGTACAAGTCCAGGGTATCACCGCTTTACCAACCTTGCACAACCGATTGCCAATATGAAACCAGTCGGCGAGGCGATGGATGAGTGGAGTATGTTTGCACTGATTGCTAAAAAGCTTGAAGAGGTGGCAAACCGACCAGAAAATAAAGACAAAGCGAAAGTCCCTGATAGCAAGAAGTATGCACGTGAAGGGTATCGTGACCTTGCCAACTTCTACAAAGAGTACACCAACACCGATGAAGAGTCTGAAGCGGCAGCAGAGCCATATCTTGGTACTGACAAGTTGGCAGTTCAAGCGGCACTTGAGAAGTGTGAGCAGTATGAACCGTGGACGATGGAGAAGATGTATAAAGCAGGTGGATTTTTGCAGCTTAACGAAAAAGCGGGCAAGATGTCTCCACTTTATGCCGATCGACCATACTTTACATTTGAAAACCACCTCTACAAGTTTGAGCGTATGGAAACACTCAGCGGACGCCAAACATTCTATGTTGACCATCCAATGTTTATCAAGCTTGGTGCAGCAACCAACACAGGTATGGAGGGTATCCGTCCACAAGGTGAGAAGTATCCATTTGTTCTGATGACACCACATGCACGCTGGTCAATCCATAGTAACTATAAACAGAGCCGTATCCTTCAACGACTCCAGCGTGGTGTCCCTTATGTACAGGTAAACCGATTGGTGGCTGAGAAGAAGGGAATCAAAGATGGTGATACGATTCGTATCTTCAACTCTCTTGGTGAATTCTATGCGATGGCAAAAGTCTCTAGCTCTTGTCCACCAGATGGTCTTGTCATGGAGCATGGTTGGGAACCGTATATGTATAAGTTCAAAAAAGGTCACAATGAGGTTGTTCCAACAGCATTGAACCTTCTTGAGATGGCCGATGGTTGGGGTCACCTGAAATTTGGCGGTCTTTGGGATGGTAACCAGTATGCATACGACGGTGCGATCGATTTTGAAAAAGCAAATGTGTAAGGGGAGAGTAGTATGTCTAAGCGACAATTAGCAATGGTAATGGATTTGAACAAATGTATCGGATGCCAGACCTGTACTGTTGCATGTAAAACACAGTGGACCAACCGAAATGGCCGTGAGTACATGTATTGGAACAACGTCGAAACCTATCCTGGTACAGGGTATCCGAAGAATTGGATGGAGCTTGGTGGTGGATTTGATGCCGCAGGCGATCTACAAGCGGGTGTTGTACCTAATATTGAAGCCGATTATGGTGTGCCTTGGGATTATAATCATGATGAGTTGCAGTTTGGTGAGCAGTTGAAACCCAATGTTGATCCAACATGGGGACCAAACTGGGATGAAGATGAAGGGGCTGGTAACTTCCCAAGTGACAACTACTTCTTCTATATTCCACGGATTTGTAACCACTGTAGCAATCCGGGATGTTTGAGTGCATGTCCACGTGATGCGATCTTTAAACGGGATCAAGATGGTGTTGTCCTTGTTGACCTTGATCGCTGTCAAGGATATCGCTACTGTATCGCAGGGTGTCCATACAAAAAGATCTACTTCAACCCGAAAATCAGTAAGTCAGAGAAGTGTATCCTCTGTTTCCCACGTGTTGAGAAGGGGCTTCCACCAGCATGTGCGCAACAGTGTGTTGGACGTATCCGATTTGTTGGATTCTTGGATGATGAAGAGGGACAAGTCTATAAACTTGTACACAAATATAAAGTGGCATTACCACTTCGCAGTGACTATGGTACGCAACCAAATGTCTATTATGTACCACCAACAGAAGCACCACCGAAGTTTGATGCTGAAGGGCGTGTCATTGAGGGAAGTAACCGTATTCCGATTGAAGAGCTTGAAAAGCTCTTTGGTAAAGAGGTTCATAATGCCATCAAGACCATTAAAGAAGAGAAAGAGAAGCGTAAGCAGACAGGTGAGAGTGAGTTGATGGATATTTTGATTGCTTATCAGCACTCAGAGATGTTCCGACTCGATCAAGACTACTATCAGAGCATTGCGAAGAAGCAAGGACTCTCTCTTGCACCGATCGATAACCGCTATATGCAGGGCAAAATGACCTCGAACAAATATAAGTTTAAGGTGGTGGAATATGAATAAGCTTACAACAGCACTACTGGCTACTTCACTTGTCGCTTCGGCGGCACTTGCTGAAGGTACCGTACTGGCGCAAAAGACAGATCGTGATGTCACCAAGTTGACACCTACATCCAAAGCGTGGGAGTATGTCAAGGCGACAACCATTCATCTCTATCCGCAGACAACAGTGACGATGAATGACAAGAAAGCCAATGCTATCAATAAGAATGCCAAAGCCAAAGAGGCGCGCGTTAAAGCGATCTATGATAATAAAAATATCGCCTTCTTGCTTGAGTGGCCAGATGGTACAAAGAGCATTCAGCAAGGGTATCGATCGGATGTTTACGGTGATGGGTTTGCCGTTCAGCTCCCTGTCAACTATAAAGATCCGACCAAACTTCCTTATATCGGAATGGGAAGCGATGGACGCCCTGTTGTGATCCATTTACAAAAGGCTGTGCAACCAATTTATGAGCCAAATGGTCACGGTGATGTTTCGGATCAGCAAAATGTTTTGAGCAAGAATAAGTTTGGTAAAGAGATTGATGCTTATCAAGAGAAGGTTGCCAAACTTGCTGTGACAGATTATCAGCGCTCTTTCATCTCAGAGGGTTTCCGCTCGATGACTGAGATCAAAGATGGTAGTGAGAAGTTTAGTGCAGATATGGTCTATGGTCATAAAGCGTGGAAGGGTACAATGATTCGCCCTCTCAAAGATGCCTACTTGAATCTTAAGGGTGCATTCCCTGTCGCTTTTGCTGCATGGGATGGTGCGAAAATGAACCGTGACGGTTTGAAACTCCTTTCAGGCTGGATCCCTGTGAAGTTGGTGGGTCAAAGCGGTGGACACAAACTGGTCAAAACATTGACACAACCTGTCAAAGGGGATGTTGAAAACGGTAAAAACCTTGTGATGCAGAATGGTTGTATGGGGTGTCACTATATTCCAGGTATGAGTGCACCAGGTTATATGGCACCAGGTCTTGCCAATATCGGCGGTTATGCTACAGCAGACTATCTACGTGAATCGATTGTCGATCCTAATGCTGTGATCGTTCCAGGATACAATCGCAATGCCCATCCGAACACACCTTGGTACAATGTTGTCGATGGTAAACGTCAATCGACCATGCCACCATATCCACTGGATGAGAAGAGTTTGAATGATATTGTGGCGTACTTGAAAACCCTCAAATCGGAGGTGAAGTGATGAAAAAGCTTGCGGGGATTGCACTTGGTATGATGTTGGCTGTTGCCGCATCTGCCAGTAGCGAAGGATTTGAAAAGAAAGGCTTCTTGACAACCAAATGGTGTGTTGCAAACGATATGTTCAAAGATTGCCGTTTGGAGACGGTAGTTTGTGGATATGAGGGGTGCAATAAAAACTGGGAATTTGGCGATCCGATGAAAGAAGAGCTTGTTTTGTATGTGCATGATGATGGCAAGTACTATAAAGTCGATCTTGGGCATATTGAACGAAGTGAACTTGATGAAGCAGTTAACCGAAATGAGGTTACGTTGATCGGCTCTTATGATGAAAAAGCAAATATCATTCATGTCAAAGAGTTTAAAGCACCACCACCACCAAAAAAATCTTTCTTCAAAGGGTGCTTGTAACCATCTCGCCCTTTGTGGGCGAAATGGTAGAGAAGATGGTATTGAGTTTTAAATTTGGTACTAAAATTTAAAACTCAGTATCTACCAATTCTGCTATCATACAGTTATTTGAAACCTCAAGGAAATTTTAGATGGATGAAAAAACAAGACTCTATATTTATGCCTTTTTGTCACGTGTATTTACAGAAGCATTAGATGATAAGGCGTTAAACGATCTGATGGATAATGAAGCACTTCTTGAAACGATCGGAGAAGAGACACTTGCATGGTTTCAACGCAGTGATTTTGAGACATTGAAAGAGCAGTTGAATATCGACTACCATTCACTCTTTGGTATCCATAACCACCCGATTGAATCGGCAGTGATGGATAGTAAAAATGAGATTCTTGTGGGGTTGCAGAATCCTGTGATGCAGTTTTACTTTAGTCATGGGTATGATCTGAACCTTGAGAACTCTAAGCTCTATGTTCCTGACCATGCAGGGATTGAGTTTGGCTTTATGCAGAGTATGATTAGCTCCAACGACAAGATGACGCAAGCAGAGTTTTTGCATAAGCATCTGTTGCAGTGGATTATTCCATTTTTGGTGGCAGTCAAACCGATGGCAGAGACACCCTTTTATCGTGATCTGTGTGATTTTACGATGGAGTTTTTGCTTTCAGACTATTCGGCATTGGTCGATGAGGTAGGAGTGGTCGATGCGTAACGAAATGGTTTCTGAAGGGAATCTCTTTAAGTTTGACTATTTTAAGTGTTTGCGGTCGGAGTATGCAAAAAATAGCTGTTCGCTCTGTATCGATATCTGTCCTGAAGATGCAATGGGTTTTGAGCGTGGTAAATTGAGGCTTGATACAGAGCGATGTACAGCGTGTGGGGTCTGTATCGGGAGTTGTCCTACTGAAGCGTTGATGAGTGATACTTTTGATCCTAATCACTTTTCTATCGAGTTTTCTCAACAGTCTCAATCGTTCATTTCTTGTAAAGAGAATGTTCCCTGTTTGGCGGCACTTTCGGTGGAACATCTTATCTCGATTGTGTTGCGTAAAGAGGATGAGGTGGTGTGTGATCTTGCCCATTGTGCAACATGTCCTCTCAATCAAGAGGGGCGAGTGTATGAAACCATTGTTTCGATGATCGATGAGGCAGAGAGATTTTTAGAGCGATCTGGTAGCCCAAAAGGGATTCAACGGCAGATGGAGGTGTCAGAGAGTGCCCCAGAAGCAGGTCGTCGTGGACTTTTGAAGAAGTTGATGGGGGTTGCCAAAGAGGTTAACCAAGATGTTTCGATGACCGAGCTGATTCATGATAGCGACAAAAAAGAGCCATTAAAACGTATCCTTCTGAAAAATGCACTCAAAATGGCTTCTGAAACTTTCCCTGAAGATACAATGATAGAGGGTGACTTCTCTTTTGTTGTCAATAAGCGAATTGATGCAGATACATGTACCAACTGTCAAGAGTGTGCAATGTTTTGTCCAACCGATGCCCTGTCGCTTTTACAAGATAATACGGGCATCATTTTTCAGGTAGGTAAATGTATCGCTTGTTCAATCTGTAATGATATTTGTCAACCTGGCTCGATTCAGAATGATAACCAACTCGATTTAGTGGGATTGGCGTTTGACCGTATGCAGTTGTTGGTGAAACACCATCTTGAAATGTGTGAAGAGTGTAAGGTGGCATTCCCTTATCGTGGTGGCGAAAAGGTGTGTGACCGCTGTAAAGATTTCCGTGCAAACCATGCCGACCTCTTTACATTGGCGAAGGATTTGGAGTAGGTTTATAAAAAGTTTTGTATTAATTTTTGTCTTTTTATAACCTCTTTAGAGTTTTAAGTAATAGTTTATATCTGATGTGAAAAAATAAATAAATAAATAAATAAATTAATTAATCATTGTATCAGTATGATTTTAGTATTATTTAGAACTACTTAGATACAGCAATATAGATGTATATTTTAATAAATCATTAAAAGAATGAAAAAATGAAAGAAAGAACTATTAAATACCTAATGGAACATAAATCAGGCTATATTAAAGAACTAGAGGATGTAATTTCTTCAGATGAAATTAAAGAAGCTGAGTTACTAGGTTTACTTGAAAGAGGTCAAGACTTAAATGTAAATAGTACAGAAAGAGTTAATACTTATAAAACAACTCCTATGTTTGATGAATTTCTTTTTTTGACTGGAAAAAGTAAAAAGAGAAATTTATCAGTTTTTAAAAAGGTAAATTATTTTTTAAATAATATTTTTTTAAAGAAGGGTGTTTTTGGATAAAGAAGAGTTATATCTTTATTTTTGGATTCCAATAACTTCTGATAGTATAAATGGTTTTCAACCATATGAGTTAAGGAAAGAAAGAGTACTTTCAGATCTTGAAAAAAGAGAAAGATTGCATTTAAGGCTGTATATAAATGATAA
>QNYO01000031.1 GCA_003978765.1 Hydrogenimonas sp.
AGGTTAGGTATGAGTTGAATTATGATTTACTAATATACTTATTTATATTCAATCACTAAGCGTTTTAAAAAATTTACTTAAAAACAAAAAGATAACATATATGAACAATATAGGTTATTGTATAAAAAATTAGTTTACACTATTATAATTATACTTATAAAATTTTTTCTATACCTATCTTTTCTTTTCCAACTATAAAAAGAATATAATACTAAACAATTGATAAAATACTAACCAAAGAAAAACACTAACTATGGAAAAGAAAATAAAAAGATATACTTTATTACTCTTTGAGCCTAAAAAATAAGTATAAATAGATAAAAAATATCCTAATAAATTATAAATATTTTTTTATTATACTATAAAAGTTTGCTCTCCTTTTCACTCTCAAACTTCACAATAGATTCTCCTATCAAAAAAGAGTAAACATCATAATTGAACCAAAAAATATGACCCAAACCCAAAGATATTTTCTATCTCTCTTATCAGGTAATCCTGGCGAAATGAGTATCTCTATAAGAAAAGAGAAGAGTTGAAAAATATGCTCCATCCTCTTACCTTTCTATGTATCTTTAAAAATCTCTTTTTCTAAAAATCTTGCTACAGCATCTTCATCATTGGTCCATGGTAGAACAATATCGGCAGATGCTTTAAGTTCATCAATCGCATTGGCAACAGCAATCTTTCGTCCAGCAAAGCTAAAGAGTCCTAAATCGTTATGACTATCACCAAAGACAGTGGTATGGGCACGATTGACCCCTTCAATCTCTTCCAATTGCAAAAGTGCATGGGCTTTATCCCCTTTTGCATGCATCACCGTCATAAACCAACAATCCATATAGGGGTCTTTAGAGCGTTTAATCTCAATAACATCTTGAAACCGTGCTTTAAGAGCCTCTTCTATCTCTGCTGTTACCGTCTCACTCTCCATATAGACAATTTTGAGGTTACGCTCCATTGCTCGCAGTGGATCGGCATCAAGAAGTCGTCGATCATTATGATAGGTTCTTAGCAACTCCTCTTGATATGCATTACGACGTTTGGGGTAGATAAACCTCTCAATCCCCTCTTCATCCAATCCTACAAGTAAAGGGTAAAAACCTCCCACACGGTATCCAATCTCAATAATCTCATCCCCCATCTCACGATCTAATGCACTAACATGAAGAATATCTCCATCCGGTGATGTAATCATCACCCCATCCAAAACAATCAGAGGCTCTTTAAGGTGTAACCCTTTTAAGAGTTTACGAACTCCTGTATAACTCCGTGCGGTTGCTACAGAAAGTTTTGCCCCTTGCTCGACAGATTTATTCCAAATACGACGACTAAAGTCACTGACACTTAAATCGCTCCGTAGAAAGGTTTTATCAAGATCGGTAAGATAAAAGTTTTGCATCGGCCTCTCTCTTTTCAAAATTTTGAAATTGTAACATAGAGTTTTAACACCGTTTTGATTCGATTTTCAATCACATTGTGCTAAAATCGGGCATTAATTTTGCAAGGAGAAAGCAATCATGGATATTACAAAAATTGGTAGTGGTGAATGCCCAGATAAGGTTCATGCACTGATCGAAATCCCTTACGGATCAAACATTAAATATGAACTTGACAAAGATAGCGGTGCAGTTGTTGTCGATCGCGTCCTCTACTCTGCTATGTTCTACCCAGCAAACTACGGTTTTGTTCCAAATACTTTGGCAGATGATGGTGATCCAATCGATATTCTCGTTCTCAACGACTACCCTGTTCAAGCAGGCTCTGTCATCAAATGCCGTCTCATCGGTGTACTTATTATGGAAGATGAAGCTGGTATGGATGAGAAACTTCTTGCTGTTCCTGTTAGCAAAATCGACCCAACTTACGATGCAATCGAAAGCTATGAAGATCTTCCACAAGCAACCCTCAACAAAATCAAAAACTTCTTTGAAACCTACAAAATGCTTGAACCTAACAAATGGGTTAAAGTGAAAGATTTCAAAGGCAAAGAAGAAGCAGCAAAACTGCTTGAAGCTTCTATCAAAAACTACAAATAAGCTACCACTAAAAAAGCCAGAGGAGCAAAAGCTCCTTTGGCACTCTCCCCTCTTCTATTGATTATGATAGATATAGCTCTCAATACCATTGGCAATCCCTTCAACCAGTCGTCTCTGATAGTGTGGGTTAAAGAGGCGTTTGGCTTCTGTTGGATGGGTGATGTAGCCAACCTCAATCAAAACTGCAGGCATCTGAGCACCAACAAGTACCCAAAATGGTCCATCACGCACACCATTATCAACAATACCATCATACTTTCTTTTCAATGAAGAGAGAACCTGTTTTTGAAGATCGATCGCAAGCTTATTTGATGCGATAATCTTCTCTCGATTCCAAACATTGAGATAAGTATCCTTGGTATAGAGATTTTTATTGCTCAAATCGGCTTTGTTTTCACTCTCAGCCACCCGCTTGGCACGTCCACTTCTTGCCCATGACAAAAAGTAGGTCTCAATCCCTTTACTCTTCAGATAGTAACGTTTACTTGGTGCTGCATTAGCATGAATCGAGATAAAGAAATCAGCACGCTTCTGATTAGCAAAATGAGTACGCTGTTTGAGTGGAATAAACTCATCACGACTGCGTGTCAAATAGACCTTAAAACCCCGTCGCTTCAACTCTTTCTGCAACGACTTGGCAATTGCAAGTACTGCATCTTTCTCTTTTCGTTTCTGATACCCAATGGCACCTGCATCTCTTCCTCCATGTCCTGGATCAATCACAACGGTATAGGCATGAAAATTGGGTCTTGAGACTGCAATCGTAGGAGATGGTTTTTGCTGTTTATGAACCTCTCTTTTTATAGATGAAGAAGCCATCGGTAGTGTAATCGTCACCTTTTTCCCAATAATCTTCAGCTTTGGCTTATAGGCATGTGGTGTCTCTATGACAAGGCGCATCTTTTTGGGATCATACTGTGCCATCCGAATCTCTTTAAAACTCTTACCACCACGATAACGTTTAATCGAAAAGGGTGTACGAACAGAAGCAATATCATAAACATAGAGGTGATACTTATTGCGTTGCATCGTAAAAGTAGTAATCTGTTTGGAGCGTATCGGTGCTGAAAAATGTAAAATCAAGTGGTTCTTATCCACTTTAGAATCCACAAGCTTTACCTTCTTCATTGGTACAGCAAGATGATTCTCTTTAGAGGCTTTAGGTGCTTTAGCATCAACTCTTTTAATGGTTCGTTTTGAATGAGAAGAAGCGGTTTGAGGCTGAAGCGTTTTGAGGGCATTTTTATAACGGTTGGGATCAATTCCAAGGGTTACAGAGGCTTGAATAAGCCCCTCTAAAGCTTTGATCTGAAGGGTGCTATTCCCTTCAAGCAACCCCTTCATATAGAGAGATTGGTAGGTATGATACCCTTTCCAAATCTCTGACTTTTTATTGGAAGCAACCGCCTTTGCAGCACTCTCAAGGCGTAATACCTTATCACTTCCAAACAGAAGTATGGTAAAAAACGCAATAAACAACAGCGCCTTTTTTATAGCTATTCTCCGTGCACGAGTTTATGCATCAACTCTTTGACGCTAATCAGTTCATTGATACGGTAACCATTAGCACCTGTAAAGAATAGGCCAAGCTCTTTATCCCCCATATAGGCATCACTCAAACGGTCCGCAATACAGTACCCTACCTGTTTTGCCTCAACCCCGCGTTTACATGGTGCAACACAGTTACTGATACACTTAATTGCAGGCCCTTCTCGCTTCTCAACCAGATGAATCAGATTGGTTTTGACACCACGTGCTGGATACCCAACAGGTGACTTGAGCAAAAGAATATCCTCTTTCTTTGCCTTCAAAAGAACCTCTTTGAAGTTATCATGGGCATCACACTCATGAGTTCCAATAAAACGGGTTCCCATCTGAACACCTGCTGCACCCAGCTCAATACAACGGACAATATCATTTTTATCCCAAATACCACCTGCAGCAAAGACAGGAATACCACCCCAATTATTTGCCTCTTCAACCACAGGACCAATCAAATTTTCGAGCTGATACTCCTCCATAAAACACTGCTCATAGGTAAAGCCTTGATGACCACCACTAAGAGGACCTTCCAAAACAACCGCATCAGGAATACGACCATAACGCTTCTCCCATCGGCGACAGATCAGTCGCAATGCCTTCGGTGATGAAACAATTGGAATCAGAGCAACATCTGGAAAGTTTGCCGTAAACTCTGGCATATTGGTTGGCAAACCTGCTCCAGTAATAATCATATCTGCACCCGCTTCACAGGCATCTTCAACAACGCGTCCATAGTCGTTAATAGCATAGAGAACATTACAAGCAAGCGGTGCATCACCACAGATTTTACGTGCATTTTCAAAAATTTTAAAGAGGGCCTTTTTGGAGTAGAAGTTTTCAACCTCCAGTGGTCTATCAGCTACCACTTTATCGACATAGGCACGATTCTCATAGTAGCCTGTTCCGACACTACTAATCACACCCAGACCACCCTCTAAACTTACATGACCTGCCAGTTTATCCCAACTGATTCCGACACCCATACCACCCTGGATGATCGGATACTTGAGCGTATATTTTCCGATTTTTACAGGTTTGAGCTCCACTACTTCACCTTCACTTTTGCAAATTTTTTCTTTCCTACTTGAAGTATATAATCTCCCGCTTCTAATTGCAAGTCTTTATCTTCAACTTTGACTTGGTCAATGCGTACAGCACCTGCCTGCAGATCACGTCGTGCCTGTGATGTGGAAGGTTCAAGCTTCGCTTCAACCAATGCTTTCGCAATCCAAATCGGGCCTTCAAGTTCATATTCTGGCATATCGGTTGGAAGATTTTTCTGTTTAAATACCTTATTAAACTCTTCACACGCCGCCAATGCCGCCTCTTTACTGTGGAACCGTTCAACAATCTCTTCTGCCAACATCTCTTTGGCACGTTTTGGATGGAGTTGACCGCTTGCAACATCTGCTTTCATCTGTTCAATCTCTATCAAAGATCGACCACTTAAAAGTTCATAATAGCGCCACATTAAATCGTCACTAATACTCATTACTTTAGCAAACATCGTATTAGGCTCTTCAGTGACACCAATAAAGTTACCAAGCGATTTACTCATCTTCTGTACGCCATCAAGCCCTTCAAGAATCGGCATCATCATAATAACCTGCTCTTTGCCGACATTATAGGCGCGCTGAAGATGACGTCCCATCAAAAGGTTGAACTTCTGATCGGTTCCTCCAATCTCAATATCGCTTTTGAGTACAACACTATCATACCCTTGAAAGAGTGGATAAAAAAACTCATAGAGTGAGATATCTTGTCCACTCTTGAAGCGTTTCTCAAAATCATCACGCTCCAACATCCGTGCTACGGTACGCTTTGAGGCAAGCTCAATCATCTCATAACTACTTAACTTACCAAGCCACTCACTGTTAAATACAACAATTGTCTTTTCTGGATCGAGAATCTTAAAAACCTGCTCTTCATAACTCTTGGCGTTGGCTTGCACCTCTTCTTTAGTCAACTTTTTACGAGTCTGACTCTTACCTGTTGGGTCACCGATCATTCCGGTAAAGTCACCAATCAAGAATTGCACAATACCGCCATACTTCTGAAAAGTTGCCAACTTTTGAAGCAATACAGTGTGTCCAAGATGCAGATCGGGTGCTGTCGGGTCAAAGCCCGCCTTGACATAGTAAGGCTCACCTGTTTCATAGTAGCGTTTAAGCAGTTTCTCAATCTGCTCATCGGTGATAATCTCCGCTGTACCACGTTTGATCTCATTTAAAGCTTCTTCTATCATCTCATTCCTTCCTGCTATTGTTTATATGCATCATTAAGACTGACCAGTTCGATCACCTTGAAGTGGCGTTCAAGTACCTCTTTAAGATGGTTCAGATTCTGATCTTTACTTTCAAAAATCACTTCACACAAGTTACTTTGTGATGTTCCATCACCAAGTTTAAGTGAAATGATATTACTATCAATTTTGGTCAAATAGCTTAAAAGTTTTGCTAATGCACCCTTCTCATCCTTTAATGTTACAAGAAGTCGATAGCGATGCATTCTATTCTCACTCCACTCAACAAAGAGCATCGGTGTATGCTTCTCAATAAGTGCATAAGCCTTTTCACAAAACTTATGGTGGACCACTGTCTTATTTTTCATTTTAAATGCAACAATTGGATCCCCCCGTTTCGGGTGGCAACAGTAGTCAAACTCTACACTCTGAATGGTATCTGTTGAGTAGATAACAAAGTTCTCAAAGACAAATCTCTTTAGACGCTTATTAGAGCGTTGAAAGATACTTGCAAAGATCGACTTCTTACGTTCTGCAAGAAAACGGTGGATGACCTCTTTATAAAAACTAAGATCTCGTGCAATACGGTGGAGTTGATCTGAGAGGCCTTGGGCTTTAATCCACGCTTCACTCTTCTCAACCGAAAGACCAAACGTTGCTGAAAGGATATTGAGCGCACTCATACGATCAATCTCTTTACGACGCTGGTTGCATCGTGTCCGCATGTGACTCTTTGCCCGTGAGGTTTTGACCGCATCAATCCACGTACAATGATACATCGGATGATCTGCGGTAATAATACGCACAAGATCACCATTTTTAAGTTCTGTCAAAAGAGAGGCTGGCTGTTTATTTACCTGTGCAGCACTTGCACGCTCACCCACCTGTGTATGCACGGCATAAGCAAAATCGAGTACCGTTGCTCCACGTGGCAGTGTAATCTGATCACCTGCTGGTGTAAAGACACTAATATCTTCACTATAAAGATCATTCTTGACCAGTTCAAAAAACTCTTCAATCGACTCATTCTGATACTGTAAGTTTTTGAGCCACTCAATATTGGTCGGCGAACCACCAAGTTTATATTTCCAGTGTGCGGCAATGCCAAATTCGGCAGTTTTGTGCATCTCAAATGTCCGAATTTGCGCCTCAATAATCGATGTCTCATCAAAAACTGTCGTATGAAGTGTTTGATAACCATTCTCTTTGGGAACTGCCACATAATCTTTAAAGCGTGCAATCAACGGTTTAAAGTTCAAATGCAGTGTTCCTAAAGCACGGTAGCAATCGATCGGTTCAGGAACCAAAATTCTAATCGCCAAAAGATCAAGAATCTCATCGATAGAGATCCCTTTGCGTTGCATCTTCAGATAGATTGAATAGTAATGCTTCACACGCCCAAAGATCTCAAAACTCCCCTTTTTAAAACCATTATGTACCAAAAGGGTTTTGACTTTTGAGATAAAGGTGTTGAGTTTCATCTGAAAATCTTGCCGATGGGAGCGAATATAGGCATCAATTTTGGCATACTCTTTAGGAAAGAGATAGTAGAAACTGAGATCTTCTAACTTATTTTTGAGAGCTGAAATACCAAGACGATGCGCAATCGGCGCATAGACGACAAGTGTCTCTTCAGCAATGCGGTGCTGTTTGGCAGGAGAGAGTGCATGAAGTGTCATCATATTGTGAAGGCGATCACACAGTTTAATCACCAAAACTCTAACATCTTCAATCGAACAGATCAGAATCTTCCGAAAGCTCAAAGCTGAAGAGATCAACTTCTCATTGGAGGTTGATGGAGCCAGCTCACTATCTCGAATCTCTACAATCTTCGTAAGCCCCTCAACAAGATAGGCTACATCTTTTCCAAATCGTTCTTGAATATCATCAATCGTATAGGGAGTATCTTCAACAACATCATGAAGTAAAGCGGCAATCACCATAACCGCATCACCACTAATGGAAGCGGTGATTGCCGCTACGAGAATGGGATGAATAATATAGGGCTCTCCGCTCTTTCTTACCTGCTTCTCATGTGCCTTTTTGGCAAATTCCAATGCAGATCGAATCGCTTCAGTCGGTTCGATCGTCTCAAATAGTATCTTTTCTGCCTCTTCAACGGTTTTTACCGAAAGAATACGATCGAGCAGAGGCTCCAATGCCAAATGCACTTATCGGCCTTAACTGTTTTCATGCCCTTCAATTTTAATTAACCCTTGGGCAATCTCTGCAATCGCAATATCAGCATACTTATACTTTTTCGTATCCATATCAACCAATGGCTCAGCACCTGAAGCCAACTCATTTGCACGCTTAGATACTGCTGTTGAAAGAAGGTATCGGTTAAAGTTTGCTTTTTCAAGAGCTTTTGCCGCAATTTTTTCAAGTCTCATGGTGATTGTTCTCCTATCGGTCGAAATTATTTATTTTGATATTTAGATGTCATAGATATAGCGATAAATCGCACCTGCACTTACTTAACAATCGAGCACTTCTCATAATCACCCTGTACAATCTTAAGCAGGTTGCCTTGTTGGAACATATCACATACAACAATAGGGAGTCTATTCTCTTTTGCCAATGCAATGGATGTATCATCCATGACTCTAATATTATCAGCAAGTGCCTCATCATAGCTCAAGCTTGCCAATCGTTTGGCATCGGAATATTTATTGGGGTCTTTATCATAGACACCATCGACTTTCGTCGCTTTAATAATCATATCGGCACCAATCTCAATGGCACGTAGTGTTGCCGCCGTATCGGTTGTAAAGAATGGGTTACCTGTCCCTGCTGCAAAGATTACAATTCGCCCTTTTTCGAGATGACGAATTGCACGGCGAACAATAAAGGTTTCACAAATCTGCTCCATCTTGATAGCACTCTGTACACGTACACGCATACCAAGATGCTCTAACGCCTCTTGCATAGCAACGGCATTGATCACTGTTGCAAGCATTCCCATATAGTCACCGCTGGTACGCTTAATGATACCATCTTTGGCTGCTGTAACTCCGCGAATAATATTGCCTCCGCCGATGACAACACCCACTTCAATATCATTATCGATAAGTAACTTAATCTCTTCTGCGATATACTTAAGAATCGAGGTATCTACCCCGTATCCACTCTCGCCTGCCAACGCTTCCCCGGAAAACTTGACCAATACCCGTTGCTTCGCCATCACTATCCTTTCACGCCGATCTCATAGCTCGTATAACTTGGGTGGATTCTACCCAAAAGTTGCTTTGAAAAAGATATAAAGGTTCAACGACTTAATGTAATAAGTTCTAACGGATTAATATGTCTATTTTTCTGAGTCACCTCAAACATCAACTCCTTCTCCACACGCCCAATCACATAACCTCTTTTAACCTTTTTCCCCTCTTTAATGGTTGGAGCAATTTTATCCATCTTGGCATAAATCGTATGAAGATTATTGCGATGCTCAATAATCACAACTTTCCCAAGCATTGGTGTGTCTTTGACAAAGACAACACGACCATTCAAAACATTTTTAACTTTTGCATGCTTTCTATAGGGACGTAGTGTAATTGATTCGTTAAAGATCTTAATACCATAGATAGGGTCTTTATAGGGACCAAAGTTTTTGACAATCTTTGCTTTACCCACAGGTGAAATCGTCTTGGGACCATGATAGTGACCAATGGCTTGACGTTGGTAAGATTTTCCAATGGTTCTCACCTTGAGTTTATCACCATTAGCAATCTCCTGACTCATTGGCTGGCTTCCATCTCTCTTTAACGCTTCTCTTTTTAGGATATTGAGTTTTGCAAGAGTTTTTCTTAGATCACTCTCCTCTTTTTGAAGCTTCTCAAGACGAGCTTGGTAGGCTCTCTTTTCACTCTTTAACTTGGTCATCAACTTATTGCGTCGCTCTCGCTCTTTAGCTGCCTTCTTTTTACGACTTTGCAGTTGTTGCATCATCTCTTTGATCCGCTTTGCCTCTAGATGTAGTGCCTCACTCTCTTTAAGTGTCTTAAGATAGGACTCTTGCAACGCTTTAATCTGGGCACTATCAGCACGCATAATCGCCTGAAGCAGTTCAGACTCGATCACATTTTCGGGTGTCTCAATCGCCTTTTCTCGAACAACCTCATCAACCACATAGCGTTCAGCAAGCATATCAATCAATCTATGCTCTTTATCCGACCGCTCTTGATTGAGCTTCTTCATCTCCTTCTCAATCGCATCAAGACGCTTTTTACCCTCTTCAAGAAGGACAGCATTCATCGAAATCTCTTTATCAAACTTTGCAATAATCTGATCGAGCTTTTTGAGACGCTGTTGATTGGCCGAAATCTTTTTTGCAATCTTGGCAAGTTTTCTGTCCATATTGGCATAAGCACTTCTTGTCTGTGCCAACTTCGCCTCTGAACGCTTAATTTTATGATCGATGGAGGCTCCATAAAGGAGACCAGATACCACCATCCAACAAAGAAGAAGTGTACGCACCATACCCGTTATGACTCCTCTTTAAAGCGTGCAACTACCCAAAAGGCACATAAAAGTGCTGTTCCTAATGCCACACCTGCCAACTGGGCAAAATCTTTTGGAATCACCAACTGTGCTACATCAATATTCATATCTGAAAGAAAAGCGACCACACGATGATCTCTTTGTAAATAGAAGATCAAGCCTGCCATCATTGCTAAAGCGATCAATGCATCAACAATAGCAAACCGAAACAAGACACCACTTCTTAACCAGACAGGTGCTCCAAAGAGTGCCATAATCTGCATTCTCTCTTGATGCTCCAACTGCCATACATACATCTGCTTAATAATGAGCAAAAAGCCAACAATACCAAAAAAGAGTGCAAAGATCGTCACATTGGCCTTTAAAAACATTAGCATAGAGTAGAGAGGATGGTGAACCTTCTCAAACATCTGTACCCGTTTGACTCCTTGGAGTGCCATCAAACTCTTTCGTAACGACTCTAGACTCTTTTGGTCCGGGTAACGGTGTAAGGTGATGGTATAAAAAAGAGGCATCACCGATTGCAGTTTGGCAAGACTCTCTTGACCAATCTGTTGACGAATCCGCATCAATACCTGATTTGCATCAACCAACTCAACCTTATCAATAAGTGGACTCACCTGCTGAACTGCTTCAGGCTTAACCGACTTTTCTGTAACCACAATAATGGTATATTCGGCTTTAAGACGCTCTTCATACATCTTAACAACACGATCAAGAATCTGTAAATACTCCACAGCAAAGAGAATCGCAAAGAGTGGAAGAATGAGTGCGAGGTGGTTTTTAATGGATTTCATAGAGCACTCCATTTTCAATCATTAAGTGACGATAGTTGGCATGGAACATCTCTGGAATATGGTGTGTCACTACCACGACAGTGGTTTCAAGCTCCTCATTGGCCTTCTCAAGCAGTTCCCACACCACCTGCGATGAGTAGTCATCGAGGTTACCTGTGGGCTCATCAGCTAAGATCAAGAAAGGGTTATGGGCAAGTGCCCGTGCCACAGCAACACGTTGCTGTTCACCACCACTCAGTTCAGGAGGATATTTATCGGCCTTATGAGAGAGCTTGACATGATTTAAGAGTTTTTGTGCTTGTGCTTGACACACCTCTTTAGGAAAGCCTGCAATAATGAGTGGTAACATCACATTCTTCTCAATATTCCACTCTTTAACAAGTTTATAGTCTTGAAACACTACCCCAATATGTCGGCGAAGTTTATTGAGCTTTGATCCTGCAATCGACTGCATATCAATACCCCCAACCATCAACTCTCCGCCAGCAATTTGAAGCGCACCATATAACGACTTTAGTAGGGTTGACTTACCACTACCACTAGCACCTGTAACAAAAACAAACTCTCCTGTCTGAACAGTTAAGGTGGCATCTTTAATAACAGGCTCATGACGTGGATAAGCAAGCTGAACCTTATTAGCAATAATAACATTACGCATGGAACCACTCCAAAAGAATTTGGTGGGCTTTATGATTGGTCTGAGAAGCAACTGGTGTATGGGGGTAGTATGATGCATGACCATTTTGAATCAGAATAAACTTATGCTCTGGTCGATCGAAACTACCAAGTGATAGGCGTAAAAGCCCATCATTCTCATTAATCGCATAGAACCGTTCAATATGGACAAAACAGTCAGGCTTGACCCACGCCTTTTTCGGACGCTTCTTAAAAAGCTCTCCAATGGAAAGCCCTTCGGGAAGAGTAAAATCAATATCGATAGACCGTTCTGGAGAAGTTTCAAGTGACGTGACATGGATCTCATAAATATCCTTCTCCATCCGTCGCCATCGATCCTCATACTTACTACGAACTGCCGCTTCAAGGTTCTTTTCCAAAGTTAAACGAACCTGTTTCGGCTTAGTGAATACCTCCATTGCATAGTGGAAGTAGTTATCACTATCGGTACGAAGCTCAAGCGTACCCCCTGGTGTCAAGACACGCATCGCCTCTTGCAAGAAGGTATCAGAGATGACGCGTCGATGAGGCTTTTTATCCCATGGTACAGGGAAGTGGACAAAGATTCGCTCTACACGGTTACTTGGCAGTAGTTCCATAAAGAGCCGTGCATCATAGTCGATCACCCAAACATTATCCAACTTTTCAAGATCGATACGACGCATCACCTGCTCTAATGAAGGACGGTGAATCTCAAGTCCAATCAGATGAACATCGGGATGATGCTGTGCTTGATAGAGAAGGTGTCGCCCACTTCCAAAACCGATCTCTACCCAAAGCGATTTATCAGGCAGTGAGGCAGGATCAAAGGTTGCAATCTCTTTCAGACACGGTAGTGGTGCCTTAAGCTTTGCATGCTCAACATTGGCGATATTGGAGTATAGCAGTTGAGGGCTTCGCTCATCAATATAGGCACGTAACGCCTTTTTAATGAGTGTATTGGGTGAAGGGCGTGAGATCTTTTCAGCCTTCACCAATACAGAGTCACCCTTGGGTTTCACCTGAAGCAAAAAAGGGATATTCTCCACCTCAACACCTAAAAGCCCCTCCTCTTCACTCTGAAGATTCTTGGCATACCATAAAAACTGAACACCATCTTTCCCAAATGGAATTTTTGATAAATCGAGTGATTGAATACGAATGTGTGGCATCGTTTACTCTACTCTTCCTTTGCAATATAAAGATCGACTGACTCAGATGGATTGGAGCGCAAACCATCTTTATCAATGGCAACAACACGATAGGTATATTTAATACCTGGTTGCATAAACTTATCGACAAACTTTGTTC
>QNYO01000019.1 GCA_003978765.1 Hydrogenimonas sp.
CAAAGAAGAGCATCAAAATGATACGCTTTCATCAACACCATCCATTGTCTTTGATACACCAGATATAGATATTAAAGAAGAGAGCCAGGAAGAGTCTCTTGCATCTGAAGTATCCCAGCCACCACTCACAGATCCCCTAATTAACACACAAATTTTACCAGATACTGCAAAAATATCTTCCATGTTAGGATTGCCTGAAGATGTGGTCAGAACCTTTATCCAAGAGTTTATCCAAACCTATCAGCATGATGCACTAGAGATCAATGCTGCCATTAAAGCAGGACATCTTCATGTTGTTAAAAAAGAGGCTATTAAACTTAAAGGGGTTGCAGAAAACCTCCTTTTAGAACCTCTCACACAAACACTCCAAGAGATACTCACATCCAAAGAAGAAGATGGTAAAGAGAGAATTCAACAAGCATGGAAAAGTGTTGAAACCTATATGCAAACACTCTCACAACACTTTACAACACCTATCCAGGAAGAGCCAACTCCTCTCTCTTTGTCAGATAGTCCACCAAAGAAAAGGTTAGAGTTACCAGAGATTGATGATGGAGAGGAGATTCTCTTTAATCCAAGTGAAGCGGCCAATGCTTTGGGATTGCCTGAATCATTGATTATTGAGTTTGTCCATGACTTTATTAAACAGGCACGTGAAGAGAAAGCAAATTTTATTCAAGCATTTGAGAGTAAGGATCTTCAAACCATCAATGAGATCGCTCATAAGTTAAAAGGCGTTGCAGCCAATCTTCGTATAGAGGATATGTATGAACTTATGGAGCATCTGCAACATGCAACATCGGTTGAAGAGGTCGAAGGACATTTAGTTGCGTTCTATCGTAAACTTGCAGCAATAGATAAAACAATGGCAAAGGAATACTCTTGAAGACACAACCACTTTTCATCACTTTATTGCTTCCAGCACTTCTTTTTGCTGGTTACTTTTCTGATGGCATGCGTGCTTACAAGCAAGGCCACTACAAAGAAGCAAAAGAGCTATTTGAGTTGGCCATAGAAGAGGATGGTGCCGAACAAGCCAAATTTCTTCTAGGTCTGCTCTACCTTAAAGGCTTAGGTGTTCAGCGGAACCTTACAAAAGCTGAACATTTACTCAATAAAGCGGTTGAGCTTGGAAATGCCCGTGCTAAATGTTATTTGGGTGAAGTTTACCTACTGGAGAAAAAAGAGCGAAAAAAGGCGCTAAAACTCCTTAAAGAGGGTAAAAAAGATGGTGCACATGAATGTGCTGATATAGCTAATCAATATAAACTACCACTATAAATCGAGGTGATACATGCAAATAGGTATTCGCAGCAAACTCAAGTTAATCTCTCTTCTTCCGATTCTCCTGCTTTTAGGATTTTCCAGTTACTTTTTTTATCAGTCTATCACCAACTATCAAAAAGTACAGGTCTTTGATCGACATATCCAGTATGGTACGGTTATTAGTGAAGTCATTACACAACTTGCTAAAGAGCGTGGACTAACAGCCATCTTTATTGGATCACACGGTCGAAAAGCCAAAGAGTCACTCAAACAGCAACGAACCATTGTTGATCAAAAGATCTCTCTTTTACATAAATATGTTGCCAACCATAAAGAGATCAAACTCAAACCAGCTATTAAAACTCTTTTAGATCAACTCAAAGGGCAAAGAAGTAAGATTGATGCTCTTCAACTCTCATTCGATAAAGCCTTTTTTGAGTACTACACCCGGCTCATTAGCTCACTTCTTAATGAGATTGAAAATGCAACCTCTGTAGGTCTGAGTAATGAGATTATCAACGAAGCGAAAGCCTTTGTAAACTTTGCCAAAGCAAAAGAGGCAAGTGGTATTGAGCGTGGTTTCATGTCCTATATCTTGGCACGCTATACGAAGATGAGTGATGAAGAGCTTCAACGATGGATCCACTATATTGGACAAGCTGACTCCTATGAGTTTGGTTTCCTTGCTGACACAGCACTCAAACAAAAAGTCCGTAAAATCATTGAGAATGAAGATGCACAAATCATCTTTAAAGAGCTTTCACAAGCCCGTGTTGAGATTCTTCACTCTATTGGTGATGGCTACTACACAATCGACCCAACACGCTGGTTTACCCTCAATACACAAAAGATTAATGTTCTTAGTAACGCACAAAAAACTATCTTTTCTGCTTTAAATAGTAAAATTGGTCAAACCATTGAAGAGCAGATGTATATTGCCATCGTCTCTGGTACGATGTGGATGATCGCATTTATTTTGGCTGTGATTGGCTATATCGTTAGTCGTGAAATCACACGCAATATTAAGCGTCTTGAAGGGATTCTACAAAGTGTTGCAGAGACAACCAATCAGGCCATCGACATTAATCTTGATACACCAGAGGGTACAGCAAAAGCGTATGCCCTTTTACAAGCAATTATTGAAGAGAGCCGTCTTGAACAGCAGCGTGCCGAAGAGGCGAGTGAAGCCAAATCTCTCTTCTTGGCCAATATGAGCCATGAGATCCGTACACCACTCAATGGTATTGTCGGATTTACTGAACTGCTTAAAAATACAGACCTTCAAGGGGAACAAAAAGAGTTTGTTAGCATTATTGAAAAGAGCTCTGAGAACCTTCTTGAAATTATCAACAATATTCTTGACCTCTCAAAAATTGAGAGCAACAAAGTTGAAATTGAGAATATTGTCTTTAATCCTATTGAAGAGTTTGAGAGTGCTGTTGAGATCTATGCTGTTAAAGCAGCAGAAAAGAATGTCAACCTCGCATGTTTCATCGATCCTGCCTTAAGTCAGCCAATCAAAGGTGACCCAACTAAAATCAAAGAGATTTTGATCAACTTGATGAGTAATGCGGTTAAGTTTACAAATCAAGGTGGTGATATTAATGTTGAGATTCGTAAAATTGAAGCCAGTGACCCCGATAAGTGTGCCATCAGCTTTAGTGTTGAAGATACGGGTATTGGTATCTCACCTGATAAAAAAGAGCATATCTTTGAAGCATTCTCACAAGCTGATACCAGTGTTACTAGAAAATTTGGTGGTACCGGTTTGGGATTAACCATCTCGGCTCGCTACACAGAGTTGATGGGTGGACGCCTCGATTTAGAGAGTGAACTTGGCAAAGGTACACGCTTCTTCTTCACACTTGAGTTTGAAG
The DNA here is from genome assembly GCA_003978765.1 of Hydrogenimonas sp. Lineage (GTDB taxonomy): Bacteria > Campylobacterota > Campylobacteria > Campylobacterales > Hydrogenimonadaceae > Hydrogenimonas. The sequence goes on from QNYO01000019.1 coordinate 3,144, forward strand.
AGTTGCCACAGATGAATGAGGACTTCCATCATAAGTTCTCAACCGTCACTATTGCCATGCTAAACTCTTCTACAACAAAACGTCAAGATGAGTATATTAAAGAGTATTTAGACTACTATGGGGCGAAGCTTATCCGATTCAATACGGTTGAAGAGCTTATCCGACTTGCAAGCAATAAACAGGCTCAATCTATTCTTATTGATGCCGATTATGCCAATGATGATGCATTAAAGAAGATGGGTAAAGCCCCGCTTCACTGCAACCTAATTATCAAATCGACCCACCAAAAACGGATTGAAGCGTTACGCTCATATTATGAAAAGATCCTTTATGAACCAATCAATGGTACAAAAATTCTCTCTGTTCTGAAGAGTGCGACATCTGATATTGAAACAGAGGTTAGCCGTACCGTTCTTGATATTGACAATATCGCCTTTAGAGCCAACGTTCTTGTTGCTGAAGACAACCCAATTAACCAAAAACTGATTAAGCGAACCCTTGAAGATCTAGGTATGAATGTTGATCTTGCCAACAATGGTTTGGAGGCCTTTGAAAAACGTCGCAATGGCAACTATGATATTATCTTTATGGATATCTCCATGCCAGTTATGGATGGTGTTGAAGCGACCCATGAAATTCTCGATTTTGAAGAGGATGAAGGGGTTGCCCATATACCAATCGTAGCACTCACAGCCAACGCACTTAAAGGAGACCGTGAACGATTCCTTTCAGAGGGACTTGATGAATATACCACCAAACCTCTCGTAAGAGAAGAGATTATCTCTATTCTTAAAAAATTTCTAGGGGATAAAGTCTACTCAAAACAGGAGGCTGAAGAACAAAATGAACCACAAACTGAAGAGAAAGTAGAAAATAGTCCACAAGAAGAAGAGGAAATTGAGATCTCTTTTGATACAATTAAAGATGAGACTGGTCATGTAAATCAAACGAGAGAAGAAGCTTTATCTTCTCCTAAAGAGAATATGGTTGAAGTAGCACAACAGACAGAGGTCACGGCTCAACCCAATCCTGATCAGATCCTTGTTCTTAAAAAGAGTAGTTTAGAGGGCAAAATTTTTGTCAATATACTCCTTGAGCTTGGATACAAAGCAGAAAGTGTCAATACCATTGATGAGTTGACAATGCACGTAGATGATAAGACAGCAGTTATTTTTGTAGATAAAGAGATTGAAGGGCTGAACTTAGCCTCACTACATCAAGAGGTTAAAAAAGTTGCACCTCATGCTGCACTTATCATTGTACACGATCCTTCAACCACCATTACGGATGAAGAGCGAGCATTCTTCGATGAGACCATTATTAACCATGTGAATCGTGATCTAATACGTCTCATTGTTGAAAAGTTTATTAAGTAAGGAAGGACGATTAAATGAGCCAACTTAAAGTATTAGTTGTTGATGATGATATGATCAATAGAAAACTCTTAGTCGCTATGCTTAAAAAGCACCCCAATATTGGGGAGCTTATTGAGGCATCCAATGGACAAGAGACCATTACACTGCTAAGAGATTTGGATGATATTGACCTTGTTCTACTAGATATTGTCATGCCGATTATGGATGGTATTGCTGTACTTCAAATTATGAATGCTGACCCAAAACTTCAAAATATTCCAGTCATTGTTTTAACAACAGATGAGACAAAAAAGACAGAAGCACTCAATAGTGGAGCCAATGACTTTATTACAAAGCCTGTCAGAGAAGAAGAGATTGTGATGAAAATCAACCGATTGACCTCTCTGTAATTGATACTACTTACAGAAAGACATATTCTCTACCCAACGTTCTAGTATCCATCCGCATCAAGGATGGATACTTTTACTTTACTTCTCAATCAATGCCTCTTCAAGAACCTCTTCAATCGATTTTACAGGAACGATTTTCAGAGACTTCTTAACAACATCAGGAATATCATCCAAGTCACGTTTATAGTTTTTCTCTGGAATCAAGACCTTCTTCATTTTGGCTTTATACGCGGCAATCAACTTCTCTTTCAAGCCACCAATCGGAAGGACCTTACCTGTTAGAGTTAACTCTCCTGTCATGGCAACATCTGGATGTACCTGATATTCACCAAAGATCGATGCGATAGCTGTTGCCATCGTAATCCCTGCACTTGGACCATCTTTAGGGGTTGCACCCTCTGGAATATGGATATGCAGATCATACCGTTTATAGACTTCACTCGGTTCAATTTTGATCTTCTCTTCACGCTCTTTGGCTGTCATCGGAATAACACGCGGATCAATCTTAAGTTTGCCGCCATCAATTAAAGTTTTCACCACACTCAATGCAATGCGTGCCGACTCCTTCATCACTTCACCAAGGCTACCTGTCAACTGCAAGCCACCTTTGCCTTTAATCTTAATAGTCTCAATTTTCAAGACATCTCCACCGACAGCGGTCCATGCCAACCCATTGACAACACCCACCATTGGAATATTATCGGTTTGATCAATTTCAAAAATTGGCTTATCCAAAAAGGATGGAAGATTTTTCACAGTTACAGAGACTTTTTCCAATGATGGATCGGTCAAAATCATCTTCGCCGCTTTTCGAATCATATCAGCAATACGGCGTCGTAAATTTCGCACACCAGCCTCTCGTGTGTAGTTCTCGATCACCATCTCAAGTGCCGCTTTGGTGATTGAAAACTCACTCTTTTTCAATGCATGCTTCTTAAGCTCTTGCGGTATCAAATAGCGTTTGGCAATCTCATACTTCTCTTGCGGGGTATAACTGCTAACAAAGATGAACTCCATGCGATCTCGCAGTGGTCCAGGAATAGCACCAATATCATTGGCTGTTGCAATAAAGATCACTTGACTCAAATCGATATTAAAGTTCAAATAGTAGTCTCGAAACTCACTATTCTGCTCTGGGTCAAGAATCTCAAGCAAAACAGCGGTAGGGTCTCCACGCATACTTCGTCCTACTTTATCGATCTCATCAAGGACCATAACAGGGTTCATTTCCTGTGCATCAATCAACCCTTGAACAATACGACCCGGCATCGCACCAATATAGGTTCGACGGTGACCTCTAAGTTCATTCACATCTTCAAGACCACCCAATGCAATCCGTACAAGCTTACGCTTCAATGCCTTTGCAATAGAGTTTGCTAATGATGTTTTACCAACCCCTGGAGGGCCTGCAAAACATAAGATAGCACCCTTGATCTGCTTATCACTCACCCCACGCAGTTCTGCCAATTCACGTACAGAGAAGTACTCAACAATACGCTCTTTAGGCTTCTTCAAACTGTAGTGGTCTTTGTCAAGCTGTTTTTGAACATCTGTCACTTTCAAATGCTTCTTGGCATAGGTTCCAAATGGTATCTCAAGAACCCAATCAAGATAACCTTGAATCAGATTGGCATCAGCTGAATCAGGATGCATTCTGGCAAAGCGATCAATCTGCTTCTTCACCTCTTTGTAGGCATCCTCATCCATATAGGGCTTTTTGGCTTCAAGCTTTTTGTAGTACTCCTCAATCTCCTCTTCACGCTGAGTATCGGTTCCAAGCTCTTGCTGAATCTGCTTGAGCTGCTCTTTGAGAAAATACTCCTTATTCACCTGCTCAATACGACTATGAACCTTCGATCGGATCTCTTTTTGAAGTTTACTCGCTTCAATCTCTGCACTAATCGTATCAATCAGCATCAAAAGACGCTGTTCCACATCCTCTTCAATAAAGAGTTCATACGCTTCAGGCTTTTTAATTTTAATCGTGCTTGAGATCAGATCGGCAATACGATTGGGTTCATGGTTCTCTTCAATCGTACGAATCAGATCGGGTGGAAATTGATTGGAGATTGACGAGAGTGTGCGAAGCTTCTCCCGTAAGACCTCCATCAATGCCTCTATCTTCATCTCATTGTAAGGCTTTGCATGAATCACATCAACTTTGGCAATGAGTGGCGAATGGTTGACCTCTTCAACAATACGTCCTCGTGCAAGCCCTTGAAAGAGTACTTTAATACGACCATCTGGCAAGGTCACTTTACGCATAATAGAGCCAATAACACCTGCTGGATAGATCGCCTCAAAGTTCCGCTCTCCCTCATGCCCCGGTTTGGTTGGACAAACCATCACAAGAGAGTTGTTCTCTACCGCTTCAACCGTTGCTTGAACATTCTGCTCATCATTCAAAAAGAGTGGTGAAATCATAAATGGGTAGAGAAAGAGTTCATCTTCAACAATAATCGGTATTTTAGCTGGGAATGCACTGTAATCACTTAACTGCATTCAAACTCCCTTTTTTTAAATTAAATTTTTCTTAAATATAGTGCGTTTTTTCTATTTTGTCAAGCAAAATGGGGATATTCAGTTAAAAAGCCAATCAAACCAATCCCGTTTTGGCAAGCGAATATCCTCTTTTTTCAACCAACTCTTCTCATTTCGCTCACGATAAATTTCAGCTGCTTTAGGTTTATTGCGTCTCTTATAGAGAGCAGCAATCTCTTCATTCATCATATAACGTGTCATCTCAAGGCGTACCGCAATGGTTTCAACCATTGGGGTATATTCACCATTAGGATACTTTTGAATATAACGGCGTGCCTTTTTGAGTGTATCGTTAATCAATTTTTGATCACGCTGAGGAGATCGTAAACCATAAAATGCTGCTTTTATCTGAATAAACTCTGCAAATTGACGATTTTTTCTATTACCATACCGTTTCATATACTCATCAAGATAGAAGTTTGCCAAAAGATACTCTTCATTATCCATATGGGCTTGCATTAACATCAGCATCGCTTCTGGAATAAGTGGAGAGCCCACATGTTCACTCTCAAGTGATGTAAAATAGTTATCAGCCTTTTCAAGATTCCCGGTGGCAATACTCTTCATCACCTTTTGATACCAGTAGAGTGCTGGTTTTTCAAACTCTTGATCTTTCTTGGTACTACAACCGACCATAATACTTAAGAAGATCACAACAAAAATTGTATGTTGAATGATTCGATACATTCAGAACCTTTTGGTTAAACTTACTATTGATTTTAACCGATATATCATTACTAATGGATTAAAGGATAGTACTCCATGGATATTAAAGCCGTTATGCCAATTTTGGGCTTTGAAGAGACACTGCATTTTAGACTTGAAGCGATTGATGAGATCTTCTACCAACTTACCAATAGAGAGGCAGAAGCACCCTCATTTACCCTCATTCAACCTGCTGCACTGCGTGATGATTATATCTTCGATCTTCCCAAAGGTATTGCTGAAAAGTTGGAGTTAACCACGATTGAAGATGCGATGGTACTTAATATTATGATTCTTCAAAACCCTCTAGAAAACTCTCACATCAATTTTATCGCTCCCCTTATCTTTAATATGAAAAAAGGTGTTATGGCACAAGTTGTCCTTGATAGTGTAAAATACCCAACATTCGGTTTAGCCGATCCATTAAGCAAATTCATCAATCTTGAGGAACATGTATCATGAAACTTACCATTATCGGTCCAGGTAAGATGGCATTGGCATTGGCCAAAGGACTTGAGAAGGAGCATGAGTTAACAATTGTTGGACGAAATGGAGAGAAGCTTTTAGAGTTTACCAAACAGCTCTCAAAACATGCAAAAACGGCCCTACTTGACCAGTATAATATTGATGGCCAAACCATTATCCTCTGTGTCAAACCCTACGTTTTAGAAGAAGTCTCATCACAATTGAAAGGAAAAGCAGAGACCATCTACTCTGTTTTGGCTGGAACAAAAATTCAACAGCTTCAAACATCCCTTAAAGCCAACTACTACATCCGTACCATGCCTAACTTAGCGGCAGAATTCTTTGCCTCTATGACAACATTAACGGGTGATCGCATCAAAAAAGAGGAGGCAGAGCAACTCTTTCAATCAATCGGTCAAACACTTTGGGTAGAGAGTGAAAAAGAGCTTGATATTGCAACAGCTATTGCAGGAAGTGGTCCTGCCTATCTTGCACTGGTTGCTGAAGCTTTGGCGGATGGTGGTGTAAAAGAGGGATTGAAACGAAGTGATGCAATGCAGTTGGTTAAAGGACTTTTTATGGGATTTGCACCACTCATTCAAGAGAATCATCCCGCACTTATTAAAGATGGTGTCATGAGTCCAGCTGGTACAACAGCAGCGGGCTATGCTGCACTTGAAGAGAAAAGTACACGGGATGCTTTTATCAAAGCCGTTCAAGCTGCCTTTAACAAAACAAAATAATAACTACTTTTTATTAAAAAAATAAACTATATTAATATTAAGTTAGGTATAAACAGATATATTTTATACTTGATTTAATATTTTTTAAAAATAAGGTGGATTCTATCATGAAACGAGCCATTCTTCTATTGTTCCTTTTTTTTACACAGATTGCTTTAGCAAAAACAATTATTGTTGATGTCAACTATGATGGTAGCGACCCATCAACAGCCTGTTTGAGTGGGAATACTTATGATAACAGTATCGCAAATGCATTAAAACAAGCTGCTGATGGCGATATCATCAATATCTGTCCTGGAACCTATAATGAAACAGAATCCATTCTTATCGATAAAGACAATCTAACCCTTCAAGGACTTGGAAAATGTCTTAATGATGTAGTTATTAATAGTAATACTACTGGTTACTCTATACGTATTCTTTCGCAAAGTTCTACCAGCCAAACCGTCTTAAAAAGTTTTACAATCAATCATACAGCAAGTAGTGGAACAGCAATTTATGGAGATGGTACATCCAATGGTAATATTATTTTAGAAAATTTAAATATCAACTCCAATGATAAAGGTCTAGCTTTCGATAATGGTTTTTCAATACTTACGAATGTCACTATTGTTAGTAAAAATAGAGCCTTAGATACATCACCAACCATTAATACATCAATTATAAACTCTGAAATCAATAGTACTAATGAATCAGCTATTATCTTTAACTCAGGTAATAATATTGGTATTGATATCAATCATACTAAGATTTCTGCTCCTACTGATAATCAATATGGAATTAAAATTATTAAATCATCAAATGTTTCTATCGACTCTGTTTATATTGAAGCATCAACAGGTATTTATCTATCTTATGATGCCCACTCCGTTACTATTCAACATAGTATTTTAAACAGCACAACGTCATCTATTTCTAATTGGGCTCTTCTAGTTGATGTTGATTCTAACTATCCTGCAACTGTCAAAGCTAACTGCTTTTATGGTACACAAGAAGTCAAGGTAATGCGTAGTGGTAGTACATTTGATGGAAACTACTATGATGGTGTTACAGATGATGGGGATGGTGTCATTAAAATGAATGATGATACAACTAAGCTATGGGCTTCAGGAGATAACTTAGCAGATGCTCATTTTGTATCATCATGTCAAAATAGTTTTGCTCTTTCAACAATGATGTGTCAACCAAATCCTATCCCCATTGCAGAGTATCGTATGGATGATTGTAATTGGAATGGTACACCAGGTGAGGTAAAAGATAGTAGTGGTAATGGCTACGATGGAGTTACTTTTGGTCATACTACTTTAAACAAAGGTATATTATGTGAAAGTGCAGCATTACTCTATCAAGATACCTATATTGAAACTAATGGGGCACCAACCTTTACCTCTTATACTTTTTCTGCTTGGCTTAACATTCAATATGATGGTAACACGTATCATCCTATACTTATTAAATCTGATACTCCTCAAGATTCATTTTCCAATGATGATATTGAAATTTATACAGGAAATGGTGGTATTACAGTCTCTCACAATAGAAGTAATGGAGGGACTTCTGGAGGTACAACTTCTGGACGTTTTCCAGATAACCAATGGTTTCTTTTAACAGTGTCATATAATGCAGATACACAAGAATTAAGAATATATTATAATGGGATTCTTCAGGAAAGTGCACATATACCTGCACCTATCAATCCTCCTAATAGAAATTTTTACATAGGTAAAATTGGGACTTATTATTTGGCAGGTTCCATTGATGAAGTTAAAATCTTTGGAGAAGCCTTAAGTGATCAACAAATTTTTGAAATTTATTCAAATGAAAAAGATGCAAAAAACTTTGATGGACAAATACGTTTATGTACACTTTGTCCAACACTACCAGCATGTAATTTACAAAATGGGCTAGAGTTTAGTACTTATGACATATCAACCTATAGACAACAATATCCAAATAATCAAGATGATTATGATTCATTAGAGAATAATTTTGCTACTTATACCTATCGCTTTAATAAAAGTATTGCAAATACTATTAATACTACAGGTAGTGACAATAACCCTTTCCATCCAGGAACAGATAATAAGTATTTAACTATCTTTGATGGCTATATTGATATTAATGAAACAGGTACCTACACTTTTGCTGTGAATGGTGATGATGCTGTTGAAGTTATTTTTAGTGATAATGAAGAAAATATCTCTATTGGATGGTATGGTCAACACAGAACTGATGGGACAGACCATAATGCTAATATAACATTTACAAAACTTGGTTACTATCAACTTAAATTTAGACATCAAGATTGGGATGGTGATGATAGCTACCAACTCTTTTGGAAAAAACCAGGAGATACCTCATTCTCAATCGTTCCTAATAGTAATCTTTTTTACTGTAAACCTCCATCGCCTGTCGCCGACTATCGTATGGATAAGTGTAGTTGGAGTGGCGATACTGGAGAAGTGGTTGACTATAGTGGTAACAACTATAATGGAACTGCTATGGAAGGAGCACAAACAGCTATTGGAAAACTATGCCGATCAGGACTTTTTGATGGAGTCAATGACTATATCGATTTAGATAACACATTTAATGATATCTTTGGTCCTACAAGTAATCAGTTTTCAATTACAGCATGGATCAAACCTCTTGCTTTAACAACAAGTACAACAAATCATGGTACAAAAAATGCCTTTATAGCAAAAACATCTGATAAGTTTAATGATAATTTAGAAATTGGAGTAAATCCTGATGGTAGTTTACATCTCTATCTAGATACAAAGAAAAAAGATACATATGCTGATATCGGTAGTGGTCTTACTCTTAATGAATGGCATTTTATTGCTATTACCTATTATAATGGTGTTGTGAAAGTAAAAATTGATGACCAAACTTTTACAAATACAACAACATGGAGTGGTGCAACTATCCTTGACCAAAGTGATGGTAGTCACTTTACCATAGGTGCTACCTTAAATAGAAACAATTACTTCAATGGTTATATTGATGAAGTAAAAATTTATAATCAAGTACTTACTGATGAAAACCTTCAAGATATCTATGATAATGAAAAAAATGGTTATACATACAATGGAGGATCACGTTCTTGCCCGGTATTATGCCCCCTATCCCCTGTTTGTGATCTACAAAATGGTCTTGAAATAAGGACCTATGATATTTCAACCTATGCACAAAAATATCCGGAAAATCATACTGACTATGACCTCTTAGAATCAGACTATGCAACAAATACCAATCGTTTTGATAAGGGTTTAGTAAATACCATTGATACAACTGGTAATAATAACAATCCTTTTCATGATGGTACAGATGACAAATATTTTACACTCTTTAATGGATATCTATATATACCATTGGCAGGAAGTTACACATTTGCTGTTAATGGGGATGATGCTGTTGAACTTATCTTAAATGATAGTGAACAAAATATTTCTATTGGATGGTATGGTCAACATAGAACTGATGGGACAGACCATAATAGTACACTCTATTTTTCTAAATCTGGTTACTATCAACTTAAATTTAGACATCAAGATTGGGATGGTGATGATAGCTACCAACTCTTTTGGAAAAAACCAGGAGATACCTCATTCTCAATCGTTCCTAATAGTAATCTTTTTTACTGTAAAC